>JBIOED010000044.1:0-22504 GCA_044445675.1 Caulobacterales bacterium
CGCCAGGCCCTGCAATCGGCGTTCGGCCGGCAGCCGATAGGTCACTTGCGGCCGATCAGCGGCGGCGTTTCGGGCGCGCTGATCCTTCGGTTCGAGATTCACGGTCGGCCCTATGTCCTGCGGTTGGAGCCGGAGCGGGTCCGCCTGGCCGACCGCGAGCGCGGCTTCGCCTGCATGTCCGCCGCCGCCGCGGCAGGCGCCGCGCCGCGCGTCCACCACGCCGACCCAATCGCGGGCTTGGCGATTATGGACTTCATCTGCGGGCGCCCGCTTTCGACCTATCCCGGCGGGGCGGTGGACCTGGTGAAGGGCTTGGGCGCGCTGACCGCCACGGTGCAGGCCACGGCGCTGTTTCCGCGGCTTGGCGACTATCCGACGCTCATCGCACATCTGCTGGCCGGCCTGCAGCGTTCGGCTCTCGCGCCACCGGAAAGCCTGGAGCCCCACGCGGACGGCCTTGCACGCATCCGCGCCGCGCTCCCCTGGCATCCGGGATCGCTGGTCTCGAGCCACAACGACCCGAACCCGCGCAACATACTCTTCGACGGTGAGCGCCTGTGGCTCGTTGACTGGGAGCTTGGGTTCCGCAACGACCCCCTGGTGGACGTGGCGATCCTGAGCACCGACTTCGCGGAGCAGCCCGACCTTGAGGACGTGCTTCTGGAGGCCGCCCTGGGCGTGGCCCCGGACCGGCGTCTGCGCGCGCGGCTTGACGTGGTCCGCCTGCTCACCAGGCTATTCTATGGCTGCGTTGTGCTCGACAGCCTCGGCGGCGCGCTTCCCTCTGCCGTCACGGCGCAGGCGCCGTTCACGCCCTTGGGCTTTCGCACCGCCATCGCCGAAGGGCGGCTGGCGTCCGGCTCCCTCGAAATAGCCTATGCCTTCGCCCGAATGTCGCTGCGAGCGTTCCGCGACGGGCTCGCCGCGCCGGGATTCGGCGACACCTTGGAAATCGCCAGCCAGGGCTGAGTCTTGTGGGGCGGAGCCGGCTGGCCCGGGGAAGCCTCTGCCGCGGCCATCTCCCAAATCGTCATCCCCCAGTCAGCCGCCAGCTGACCGGAGGATGACGAAAAAGAAGAGGACGGCGTGCGCGCCTAAGCCGCCAGGGCGGCGTGCTTCAGCAGGTCGCGGATGGCGCCCATCTGGTCGGGGGCGACGGTGAGTTCGGCGCGCGTCTCGTCGTTGCGGGCCAGCTTCAGCGCCTCGGCGCGGGCGCGATCGGCGACGGGACCCAGCGGCCCGGCCTCGCCGCAGGCGAGCTTCAGCAGCGCCGTCAGGCGGCTCAGCGCCGGCACGGTGGCGCGCAGGGTCATGGCGATCAGCTTGGCGTCGGCCTCGATCACCCCGCCGATCTCGCCGAGCTTGGCCTGCAGGGGCGCGTAGGCCTCGGCGATCAGGCCGCAGCGGGCGACGGCGCGCTGTAGCTTGGCGAGTTCCGCCAGCCGCGCGGCCGGATGGTTGGTCTCGCGGCTTTCCGTCTCGAAGCGCAGGCTGAGGATCAGCGAGGCCAGCCAGCGGCCCGCCTCGCGCTTGGCGCCGCCGCCGATGACGTTCTCGGTCAGCCAGATCAGCGCCTCGGCCTCTTCCTGCACGCTGGCGTCCTCGCCCAGGTAGACCTCCACGAAGTCGCGGGTCACCAGCATCTTCGAACGCGCGGAGAAGGCCGCCTGCACCTGGTCCAGCGGCAGCAGCTTGCCGGAGGCGGCGGTCAGCGCCATGGCCAGCCCGCGGATCACGTCGATCTCGCCGACCGGATCGGTCGGCCGCAGCCGCCGCTGGCCGGAGAGGTCGCGCAGGATGCGCTGGCCGATGGCGGCGCGGACGCCGGTGAAGTCCTCGGTGGTCAGCCAGGCGGCCAGCCGCAGGGCGCGCGGCGCCAGCTCCGGCATCACCTTGGCGACGCTCGGCTCCAGCTTGACCAGCCGGTCGACCACGTCGGCCGCGGCGAGCCGGCTCATGGCCGCCAGGCGCGCGCCCAGGTCGAGGCCATCGCCGACCACGTTGTCGAGGCCCTGCTGGCAGCCGACGATCTCCTCCAGCGGCTCGGCGATGACCGAGAGCGCCAGCTTGCGCGCCGCGCCCGCCTCCGGGGCCTGGTCGGCGAGGTCGAGCAGCAGCTCGACCTTCTCGCTCCAGCTTTGGGCCGGCGCCAGGCTGGCGGCCACCGCGCAGCCCAGCCGGTAGGCGCCTTCCGGGTCCTTCGCCAGCTGGGTGGCGGCCTTGGCGAAGCTCTCGGGGGTGACTTGCGGCAGGCCCTTCCGGGCGTCGCGCATCAGCCGTTCGACGGCGCGTTCGCCCAGGCTCTTGAAGGACTTGGTCATCTCGGCGACCGAGGCGCCGCGCGAGTGGGCCTCCGGCACGGCGATCTTCTGGATGGCGTGGGCGATTTCGACGCCGCTGGCTTCCAGCCGCTCCACAAGGTCCGGCCGGTGCAGCAGTTCGAAGGGGGTGGCCTCGTGGCGCTCCAGCCAGGTCTCGAACAGCCGGCCGATGCGCTCGCGCGCGTGGCAGGTGTAGAGGTCCTGCGGCGAGACGCAGAGCGGCTCTGTGGGTTCGGGCGCCTTGACCTTGCGCGACCGCTCCGGCGCGCCCAGCGACAGGATGGTCAGGGCGTGGAACTCGCCGGTGGCCGGATCGAGGGTTTCGCGCATCACCCGCGCGGCCGCCGCCTGACCCGTCTGCACCAGCTCCTTGGCGGTCTCCAGCGCGGTCAGCCGAACATCGGTGGCCGCCTTCAGGGCCCAGGCCGAATCCGGATAGCGGCGGACGAAGATCTCGAAATGCACGTCGGCTGCGGACATGGAGTCCCTCCCCAGTGAACCTCAGCCTAGGCGCGAAGCTTTAAGGTCCGATTGACCGTCGTTCGCGCACCCGAAGCGGCCTCCGCAACACGCCCCATTGAGGCCACGGTGCAGGATGACTAGCTTCACGACGCGTTTCCAAGGAGCCGACACACCCCAATGGCCAAGATCACCCTGGTGGATGACGACGAGAACATCGTCACCTCGGTCAGCCTCGCGCTGGAAAGCCACGGCCACGCCGTGAAGGCTTACTACGACGGCGCCTCGGGCCTGGCGGCGCTGGAGAACGAACCGCCGGACCTCGCCATCCTCGACGTGAAGATGCCGCGCATGGACGGCATGGAGGTGCTGCGGCGCCTGCGGCGGACCTCCGACATGCCGGTGATCATCCTGACCTCCAAGGACGAGGAGATCGACGAGATCCTGGGCTTCAACCTGGGGGCCGACGACTACATGCACAAACCCTTCAGCCAGCGCCTCCTGATCGAGCGGGTGAAGGCGGTGCTGCGCCGCGCCGGGATCGAGGGCGAGGAGCCGCAAAGCCCCGTGCCCGGGGCGGAGGGCGCCCGGGCCATCAAGCGCGGCAAGCTGACCCTGGATCCGGCGCGCCACGACTGCCTGTGGGAAGGCAAGCCCGTGAAGCTGACGGTCACCGAGTTCCTGCTGCTGCAGTCGCTGGCCCAGCGGCCGGGTTTCGTGAAGAGCCGCGACAACCTGATGGACGCGGCCTACGACGATCAGGTCTATGTCGACGACCGCACCATCGACAGCCACATCAAGCGCATGCGCAAGAAGTTCCGCGACGTTGACCCCGAGTTCGACGCGATCGAAACCCTCTATGGCGTCGGATACCGATACCGCGAAACCTGAGCGGGACGCCCGGCGCAGGCGGCGCGCGCGACTGCGTTGGCTGCCGGGCACCCGCCTCGGCCGGCTGATCGTCGCGTTGAACGTGCTGGGCCTGGCGATCCTGATCGCCGGCGCCCTGGTGCTCAACGAGCTGCGCCAGGGGCTGGTCAACGCGCGGATCGACAGCCTGACCACCCAGGGCGAGCTGATGGCCGCGATCATCGACCAGGCCGCCACCGTGGGCGATCCGCAGCCGGCGATGGAGCCGACCACCGCCGGCGTGGTGCTGCAGATGCTGGCCAACCCCAAGACCCAGCGGGCGCGGCTGTTCGATCCGCAGGGCCGCCTGATGGCCGACAGCGACCTGGTGGCCGACCGCGTCGAGCAGAAGGTCCTGCCGCCGGCCCGGGCGCGGAACGACCGGCGGATGTCGCTGAACCTGCGGCGCGCCGCGCCCGGCTCGGCGGCCGCGGCCGCCCGGGTGGCGCTGGGGGCGGAGGTCGCCAAGGCGCTGCGCGGCCAGCACGTGGCGGACTTGCGCCGCGGCGAGGACGGCAACCGGGTGGTCTCCGTCTCGATCCCGATCCAGCGCGTGCAGGCGGTGCTCGGCGTCCTGACGCTAGAGGCCAACGACGTCGACGCGATCATCGCCCGGGAGCGCCGGGCGCTGATCCCCTTCATCCTGATCGCCATCGCGGTGACTCTGTCGTCCTCGTTGCTGCTCACCCGGTTGATCGCCCAGCCGGTGCGCCGGCTGGCGCGCGCCGCCGACCGGGTGCGGCTGGCCGGGGCGCGGGCCATCTCGCTGCCCGACCTCGCCAAGCGCGACGACGAACTGGGCGACCTGACCCGCAGCCTGGAGGACATGACCCAGTCGCTCTCCGAGCGGATGGACGCCATCGAAAGCTTCGCCGCCGACGTGGCCCACGAGATCAAGAACCCGCTGACCTCGCTGCGCTCGGCGGTGGAGACCCTGGACCTGGTCACCGACCCGGTGGCCCGCGACCGCCTGCTGCGCATCCTGAAAAACGACGTGCAGCGGCTGGACCGCCTGGTGACCGACATCTCCAACGCCTCGCGGCTCGACGCGGAGCTGTCGCGGGACCCGCCGAAGATCGTCGACCTGGAGCGGCTGGTCGGCGACATCGTCGGGCTCTACCAGGCCACCGCCAAGCCCGGAGACGTCGCCGTGCAGTTCCATCGGCCGGGCGGCATCGAGCCGGTGCGGGTGCTGGGCCGCGAGGGCTCGCTGGGCCAGGTGTTCCGCAACCTGATCGACAACGCGCGGTCCTTCAGCCCGCCGGGCGGCGCGGTCGTGGTGGCCCTGCAGCAAGGCGCCGGCCGGGTGATCGCCACGGTCTCCGACTCCGGCCCCGGCATCCCGCCGGAGAACCTGGAGACCGTCTTCGAGCGCTTCTACACCTCGCGGCCCAAGGGGGCGGCGTTCGGCGGCAACTCGGGCCTGGGCCTCTCCATCGCGCGCCAGATCGCTGAGGCGAACGGCGGCACGCTGCGGGCGCAGAACCGGGTGGTCGACGGCAAGGTGATCGGGGCGATCTTCCTCTTGATCCTACCCGAGGCGAAGGCTTGATCCGCCACGCCAGCCTGATCGCCACGCGGCTGGCCGGCCGGTGGCGCGGCGTGCTGATCGAGGGACCGTCCGGGGCCGGCAAGAGCGACCTCGCCCTGCGCGCGCTGGACCAGGGCTTTCGGCTGGTGGCCGACGACCGGGTGGTTCTGTGGGTCTCCGGCGGGCGGGTGTTCGGCCGGGCGCCGGACCCGCTCGCGGGCCTTCTGGAGCTGCGCGGCCTCGACGTGCTCGCCGTCCCCGCCCTGCCGCTGGCGGAGGTGGCGCTCATCGCCCGCTGCGGGACGCCGGAGCGCCTGCCGCCGCCGCAATTCGACGACCTGCTGGGGGTTTCGGTCCCACGCGTGGAGGTTGAGCCGCGGCTGGCCTCGGCGCCTGCGGGCCTACGCCGCGCGCTCAGCCTCTTTGACGAGGCTTGCAAGAAGCGTATTTAGCACGGCTTCGCGGGACGGGATCTTGACCGCGGCGGGTGGGGATACCCTTGGAAGAGTTCGCATTGATCGGGCCAGGCGCATGATCGGGCTCGTGATCGTCACGCACGGGCGGCTCGCCGAAGAGTTCGTCTTCGCCATGGAGCATGTGGTCGGGCCGCAGGCCGCGGTCGAGGCCATCTGCATCGGCCCGGAAGACGACATGGAGCGCCGCCGCAAGGACATCCTGGCGGCCTGCGAGCGGGTGGACACCGGCCACGGCGTCATCCTGCTGACCGACATGTTCGGCGGCACGCCGTCGAACCTCGCCATCTCGGTGATGGAGCAGACCAAGGCCGAGGTGATCGCCGGCCTCAACCTGCCGATGCTGATCAAGCTGGCCAGCGTGCGCGCCCGCCAGAGCCTGGAGGACGCCGTCGCCTGCGCCCAGGAAGCCGGCCGCAAGTACATCTCCGTCGCCTCCTACGTGCTGGCCGGCGAGAAGTGAGCGGGAGCGCCTCCCGCACCGTCGAGATCGTCAACAAGCGCGGCCTGCACGCGCGCGCCTCGGCCAAGTTCGTCAAGGCGGCCTCGGTCTTCGACGCCGAGGTCCGAGTCTCCAAGGACGGCCAGACCGTCGACGCCCGTTCGATCATGGGCCTGATGATGCTGGCTGCCGGCCCCGGCTGCTGCATCGACATCGAAGCCGAAGGCCCCGACGCCGAAGCCGCCGCCACCGCCCTCGAACAGCTGATCCGCGACCGGTTCGACGAGGAGGAATGACGTCCCTTCCCTTCCCGCAACGCGGGAAAGGAAGGGGCACGCTAGTCTAGCTAGGTCTTCAGCCGCCAGCCGGTGCGGAAGATCCACCAGATCACCGCCAGGCAGATCAGCATGAAGGCGAGGGTCATGCCGAGGCTCAGGCCCACGCCCACGTCGGAGACGCCGTAGAAGCTCCAGCGGAAACCCGAGACCAGATAGACCACCGGGTTGAACAGCGCGACCTTCGCCCACACGCCCGGCAGCATGGAGATCGAATAGAAGCTGCCGCCCAGGTAGGTCAGCGGCATGATCACCATCAGCGGCACGATCTGCAGCTTCTCGAAGCCGTCCGCCCACACGCCGAGGATGAAGCCGAACAGGCTGAAGGTCACCGAGGTGAGCACCAGGAAGGCGGCCGCCCAGAGCGGATGCGCGATCCCGTAGGGCACGAACAGCCGGGCGGTGGCCAGGATGATCAGGCCCAGCATGATCGACTTCGACGCCGCCGAGCCGACATAGCCCAGCAACACCTCGAAGGCCGAGACCGGCGCCGACAGCATCTCGTAGATCGTGCCCGACCACTTGGGCATGTAGATGCCGAACGAGCCGTTGGAGACGCTCTCGGTGAGGATCGACAGCATGATCAGGCCGGGCACGATGAAGGCCGCGTAGGTCACCCCGTCGATGTTGGCCATCCGCCGGCCGATCGCCGCGCCGAACACGGTGAAGTAGAGCGAGGTGGTGAGCACCGGCGCGGCGCTCGACTGCACTAGGGTGCGGAAGGTCCTGGCCATCTCGAAGCGGTAGATCGCCCGGACCGCATAGAGGTTCATGCCCATCACCGCGTGCTCACCAGGCTGACGAAGATCTCTTCCAGCGAGCTCTGCTGGGTCTGCAGGTCCTTGAAATCGACGCCGCGCCTGGAAAGCTCGCGCAACAGCTCGGCGATGCCGGTGTGCTCGGCCTGGGCGTCGAAGCTGTAGACCAGGTCCGCGCCCTCGTTGGCCAGCGCCAGGTCGTAGGCGCCCAGGCCCTCGGGCACGGCGTTCAGGGGCTCCTGCAGTTGCAGGGTCAGCTGCTTCTTGCCGAGCTTGCGCATCAACTCGGCCTTGCCCTCCACCAGGATCAGCTCGCCCTTGGAGATCACCCCGATGCGATCGGCCATCTCCTCGGCCTCCTCGATGTAGTGGGTGGTCAGGATGATGGTGACGCCGTTTTCGCGTAGGCCCCGCACCATCTCCCACATGTCGCGGCGCAGCTCGACGTCGACCCCGGCGGTGGGCTCGTCGAGGAACAGGATCTGCGGTTCGTGGGAGAGCGCCTTGGCGATTATCACCCGGCGCTTCATGCCGCCGGACAGCGCCATGATCTTGGCGTCCTTCTTGTCCCACAGGCTGAGGTCGCGCAGCACCTTCTCGACGTAGGCGGGATTGGCGGGCTTGCCGAACAGGCCGCGGCTGAAGTTCACCGTCGCCCAGACGGTCTCGAAGGCGTCGGTGGACAGCTCCTGCGGCACCAGGCCGATCTTGGTCCGCGCCGCGCGGTAGTCCTTCACCACGTCGTGGCCGTCGGCCAGCACCCGGCCGGCGGTGGGCCGGACCAGGCCGCAGGTGACGCCGATCAGGGTGGTCTTGCCAGCCCCGTTGGGGCCCAGCAGGGCGAAGATCTCGCCCTTGTCGATCGTCAGGCTGATGTCCTTCAGCGCCTGGAAGCCGCCGGCGTAGGTCTTCGACAGGCCTTCTACGGAAATGATCGGCTGCACGCGTCGTCCCCCGGGGACTTCCGAGATAGGGCCCCCAGGACGATCCGGCTAGGCCGGCGCCGACACCTTGGCCGTCATCGGGCGCATCTTCAGGTCGGCCAGCAGCGCGTCGTCGGCGTTGCGGCCGGGATTGTTGGTGGTCAGCAGGCGCGCGCCCACGAAGATCGAGTTGGCGCCGGCCAGGAAGCACAGCGCCTGCAGCTCGCGGCTCATGTGCTCGCGCCCGGCGGCGATGCGCACCACCGATCGGGGGCAGACCAGGCGGGCGACGGCGATCATCCGCACGAACTCGAAACCGTCCACGGGCGTCGAGCCGCCCAGCGGCGTCCCCGGGATCGGCATCAGGTCGTTGATCGGCAGGCTTTCCGGATGTTGGGGCAGGATCGCCAACTGGTGCAATAGCCCCGCGCGGTCGCGCCGCGTCTCGCCCATGCCGACGATGCCGCCGCAGCAGGTGCTCATGCCGGCGTCGCGCACCGCCGTCAGCGTATCCAGCCGCTCCTGGTAGGTCCGCGTGGTCACCACCTGGTCGTAGTAGTCCGGCCCGGTGTCGAGGTTGTGGTTGTAGAAGTCGAGGCCGGCCGCCTTCAGCGCGCAGGCCTGGTCCGGCGTCAGCATGCCCAGCGTCGCGCAGGTCTCCACGCCCAGAGCCTTCACGCCGGCGATCATGGCGCTCAGCTTCGGCAGGTCGCGGTCCTTCACGTCGCGCCAGGCGGCGCCCATGCAGAACCGCTGCGCGCCGCCGGCCTTCGCCTCCGCGGCGGCGGCGATCACGGCGTCGGCCTCCATCAGCTTGGAGGCCTGGGTCGCGGTCTTGAAGTGCTGCGACTGGCTGCAGTAGCCGCAGTTCTCCGGGCAGCCGCCGGTCTTGACGGAGAGCAGTTGCGAGAGCTGGAGTTCGGCCGGGTCGAACCACCGCCGGTGGACCTCGGCCGCGCGGAAGACCAGATCGGTGAACGGGACGTCGAACAGCGCCTCGACCTCTTCCAGCGTCCAGTCGTGGCGCGGCAGGGCCGGATCGGGCGCCCCCGCAACGGTGTTCAGGACAGGCGCGTTCATGGCGGACTCCAGCTTCCCGACGGCGACCCGACATAGCGTGACCCCAGGGCAAACGGCAACGGCCGGTGGCCGCGGAGACGATCGATGACCGGCGCGAACCGCGAGATCGAACTGAAATTCGCCTGCGGACCCGACGACCTGGCCGCTGTCATGGCCGCGGCCCCGGCCGGCGACGACGAGACCCGCGAACTGATCAGCGTCTATTTCGACACCCCCGATCTGGCCCTGCAGAAGGCCGGCGCGTCGCTGCGGGTGCGCGAGCACAGGGGCAAGCGCGTACAGACGCTGAAGCGCGGCGAGGGCCTGGTGCGCGAGGAGCACGAGGCGCCGATCGAAGGCCTGTCGCCCGATCCCGCGCTGGAGCCGTTGCCGTCTCTGTTGCCGGAGGGCGCGAGCCTGCGGCCGGCCTTCAACGTGCGGGTCAGCCGCCGCCAGCGCACGGTCCGCTATCGCGATGCGGAGATCGAGATGGCGCTGGACCAGGGCGAGGTGACCGGCGGCGACCGCCGGAGCCCGATCTGCGAGCTGGAGCTGGAACTCAAGTCCGGCCCGCCCGCGGCCCTGTTCGCCCTGGCCCGCGAGCTGTCGGCCGCCGCACCGCTCTATCTCGCCTTCGACAGCAAGGCCGCCCGAGGCCAGGCCCTGCTGTCCGGCGCGCCGGCGACGGCCCGCAGGAGCGAGCGGATCGAGCTCTCCGGCAAGGCGACGGTCGCCGAGGCTTTCCAGATCGTCGCCCGTGGCGCGCTGGCCCAGATCGCCGCCAATGCGGCGTGCCTGCGCAGCGAGCCGGCCCCGGATGCCGTACACCAGCTTCGCGTCGGCGCGCGCCGGCTGCGCAGCGCGCTCACCAGCTTCAAAGCGGTGGTCGCGGGCGAGGCGCTGGAGGCCGTCAAGGCGGACCTGAGGTGGCTCAGCCAGGCCTGCGACCGGGCCCGCAACCTCGACGTCTTCGCCGACGAGACGCTCCGGCCGGCGGAGATCGGCGAGGGCGCGCCGCCCGGCCTGCGCGCCTTGCACGAGGCCGTCGAAGCGGCCCGCCGCGCCGCCTGGGCCAGCGCCGGTCAGGCAGTCGCTTCAGACCGTTTTCGCGCCCTGATGATCGACACCGCCGCCTGGGTCGAGACCGGAGCCTGGCTTTCGCACGCCGCCGGCGAGGCGCAGATTCGACCCTTCGCGCGCAACGCGTTGAACCGGCGCCTGAAGATTCTCGACAAGCGCTGCCGCGACGCCCGGGACGGCGACGATACGGCGCGCCACCATCTGCGCATCGCGGCCAAGACCCTGCGCTACGCCTGCGAGGGCTTCGAGAGCCTCTATGGCCGCAAGGCGGTCGAGCGCTATCTGCATACCCTGAAGGACCTGCAAGAGATGCTGGGCGCGCTCAACGACCGGGCGGTCGCCGAGCCGCTGGTCGCGGGCCTGCCGCTCTGCGCCGAGGCGGCCTTCGCGGCGGGCGAACTGGTGGGGCGCCAACAGGCGGAAAAGCCGGCGCTGGTCGCCCGCGCCGGCAAGGCGGCCGACAAGCTCCTGACCACCAGGCCGTTCTGGGATTAATTATGACATAAAGAAATCTTTATGCGATTTCTTGCGCCGGTTCCGGGGCGCGGCTATAGAGCCGCCAACCCAATTTCCCCCATGTTTGACCTCAGGGACTGAAATGACCGACTACATCGTCAGGGACATCGCGCTCGCCGACTGGGGCCGCAAGGAACTCGACATCGCCGAAACCGAGATGCCCGGCCTGATGGCCGTGCGCGCCGAGTTCGGCAAGAGCCAGCCGCTGAAGGGCGCGCGGATCGCCGGCTCCCTGCACATGACCATCCAGACCGGCGTGCTGATCGAGACGCTGCAGGCCCTGGGCGCCGACGTGCGCTGGGCCTCCTGCAACATCTTCTCCACCCAGGACCACGCCGCCGCGGCCATCGCGGTGAAGGGCACGCCGGTGTTCGCGATCAAGGGCGAGACCCTGGTGGAATACTGGGAGTACGCCCACAAGATCTTCGAGTGGTCGGACGGCGGCTATCCGAACCTGATCCTCGACGACGGCGGCGACGCGACCCTGCTCTGCGTGCTCGGCCCCAAGGCCGAGAAGGACCCCAGCGTCCTCAACGCCCCGCAGAACGAGGAGGAAGAAGCCCTCTTCACGGTGATGAAGCGCTACCTGAAGGAGAAGCCCGGCTTCTATTCGGCGATCCGCGACGCCATCAAGGGCGTCTCCGAAGAGACCACCACGGGGGTCCATCGCCTCTACCAGATGGCCGAGCGCGGCGAGCTGCCGTTCCCGGCCATCAACGTCAACGACAGCGTGACCAAGTCCAAGTTCGACAACCTCTACGGCTGCCGCGAGAGCCTGGTGGACGCCATCCGCCGCGGCACCGACGTCATGCTGGCCGGCAAGACCGCCCTGGTCCTGGGCTACGGCGACGTGGGCAAGGGCTCCGCCGCCTCGCTGCGCAACGGCGGCGCGCGGGTGATGGTCACCGAGGTCGACCCGATCTGCGCCCTGCAGGCGGCGATGGAAGGCTATGAGGTGGTGACCGTCGAGGACGTGGCCGGCCGCGCCGACATCTTCGTCACCGCCACCGGCAACAAGGACGTGCTGACCGTCGACCACATGCGGGCGATGAAGAACAACGCCATCGTCTGCAACATCGGCCACTTCGACTCGGAGATTCAGATCGCCGGCCTGCGCAACTTCAAGTGGGACGAGATCAAGCCGCAGGTCCACCACGTGGAATTCCCGGACGGCAAGAAGATCATCGTGCTGTCGGAAGGCCGGCTGGTGAACCTGGGCAACGCCACCGGCCACCCGAGCTTCGTGATGAGCGCCTCCTTCACCAACCAGACCCTGGCGCAGATCGAACTGTGGACCAACGGCGGCCGCTACCAGACCCAGGTCTACACCCTGCCCAAGCACCTCGACGAAAAGGTCGCCATGCTGCACCTGGGCAAGCTGGGCGCGAAACTGACCAAGCTTTCCAAGGACCAGGCCGAATACATCGGCGTGCCCACCGAAGGCCCGTTCAAGCCCGACCACTACCGGTACTAACTTCCTTTCCCGCGAAGCGGGAGAGGGGGACTCGCCCCCCGGGTTCGACCAGAGGTCGGCCCGAGGACAGGCTCCGAGCGAGTGGTGGAGAGGGAAAGCGGACACGCCGAACTTGTCGCTTACCCTTGCCACCCTCGGCTCTTCGCCGCGCTCGGCCGACGGTCCCCCTTTCCCATGAATGGGAAAGGAAAGCGGGCTAAAGCAGGCGCCATGCCCCTGGCGCTCATCCTGTCCTCGTTCGTGGCGGCCAGCCGGATCGGCGGGGCGGCGCAGCAGTACGTGCTGGCCGCGCACAGGATCGATCCGGTGCTGGCGCCGACCATCATGCTGGGCCGCAATCCCGCGCACGGCTCGCTGGGGCAGGTGACGCCGCCGGAGCTGTTCGCCCGCATGCTGGCGGACATCGAGGCCGACGCCATCTTCGGCATGCTGGACCTGGTGATCACCGGCCATTTCTCCTCCGCCGAGCAGGTGGAGATCGCGGCCGGCGCCCTGACCCGCATCCGTGCGGCGTCGGAGCGGACGCCCGTGGTGCTGGTCGTTCCGATCCTCGGCGACCACCCCAAGGGCCTCTATGTGAAGCCGGAGGTGGCCGAGGCCGTGGCGCGCCAACTGCTGCCGCTGGCCGACTGTATCCCCCCCACCCTCTGGGAGCTCGGCTTCCGGGCCGCCGCCCCGCCCGCCGACGCCGCCTCGGTGGCCGCCGCCGCCCGCAAGCTTGGCAAGTCGGCCCTGGTGACCTCCGCGCCCGCAGGTCCGGACGAGATCGGGGCCGTCTTCGTGACCGAGGGCGAGGCCGCGCTCTTTGCACACCCGCGCCTGCCCGAGGCGCCGAACGGCACGGGCGACCTCCTGACGGCCAGCTTCGGCGCGGGGCTGGTGGAAGGCCTGACGCCGCGGGCCGCGGCCGAGCGCGCGGTGCGCGCGGCCAGCGAGGCGGTGAGCGCCGCCCAGGACCGGCGCGCCCCGGCGTTGCCGATCATCGCTCTTGGCGAGCGGCTGGTGCGGCCGACCGCGCCCCTGCGCATCGTCGAACTCTAGCTAGGCGGCGGCAAGCCGGGGCGCGCGCCGCGGCCGGTTCAGCCATCCGACGCACAGGCCAGCGGCCAGGACCACCGGCAACAGGCTGATCAGCACCTGCGCGGGCGTGCGACCGGCGCCCAGCAGAACGGCCGCCAGCGTCGGCCCGGCGAGCGCGCCCAGCCGGGTCGACCCCACCGCCGCTCCCATGCCCGTGCCGCGGATCCAGGACGGGTAGCAGTCCCCGGCCACACCGTAGAGGATCACCGTCACCGACAGCACCCCCGCGCCCAGCAGGCCCGCCGCCAGCGCCAGACCGGCGACCTGCGCCGGGGCCTCCGCCAACAGCAGCAGCGCCAGGGGGATGGCGAGGATGCTCAGGCCGACGCCGAGGCCGCGCAAGCGGGTGTCCAACAAGCGGCCGGCGATCAGCGCCCCGCCGGCGCCCATGAGGTTGAAGGCCACCTGGGCGAGCCCCGCGTCACCCTTCGACAGGCCACGGCCCTGCAGCAGCAGCGGCAGCCAATTGAGCATCAGGTGCAGGGTCAGGGCCGAGGCGAAGAACCCGGCCCAGATCACCAGCGTCCGGCCGAGACGGCCGTGCCGGAAGAGTTCGGAGACCGGCGCGACCTGGCGGCCGCCCGGCGCGGCCGGGCTCCGGGAGGGCTCCCTCAGGAACCGCGTCAGCAGCAGCCCCACCGCAAGCGGCGCCGCCGCGCCCAGGAAGAACAGCCAGCGCCACTGGGCCGGTGCGAGGCCGAGCACGATCAGGCTGGCCACCGTGCCGCCGACCGGCATGCCGATATAGGTCGTGGCGATGGTGGCGTTGCGCGACCGCTCGGCCGTGGCGTCGGCCACCAGCGCGATCATGTTTGGCATCGCGCCGCCGAGCCCGAGGCCGGTCAGGAGGCGGGCCGCGGTCAGGCTGTTCATGTCCTGAGCCAGGCCGGTGAACAGCGAACACGCACCGAAAACCAGGATGGAGGCGGTCAGCACGGGCTTGCGCCCGATGCGGTCGGCCAGCCGGCCACCGAACAGGGCGCCCGCGATCAGCCCCAGGTTGGCGGCGGCGAAGAACAGGCCGAGCTGGCCGGGCGTCGGTCGAAATTCCTGGCTGATCCCGCCGGCCGCCACGCCGGCGGCCTGGATGTCCATGCCCTCGCACATGGCCGCTCCGAAGCAGAGCGCCAGGGTCAGCGCCAGGCCGGCGGCCCGGCCGGATTGTGCGGCGTCGCTCATCTCAGGCTCCGGCCCCGGCGACCAGCCGCCCCGGGTCCATGGCCGAGCTTAGCCCAGCTGCGCCGGACCGGCGAGTCCGGCCCGCGCTCACGGCGCGTGCGTCCGCGGTCGGCGCTGCGTATAGAGCGGGCGACGACATCTCTAGGGGTCTCCGCATGGCGCGCGCCGCTTCCAGGCTGCTGATCGAGGGCCGCGTCCAGGGCGTCGGCTACCGCTGGTGGGCGGTGCAGACCGCCCGGCGGCTCGGCCTGGCGGGCTGGGTGCGCAACCGCCGGGACGGCGCCGTGGAAGCTCTGGCGCTCGGCCCGCCCGAGGCCATCGCCCGCTTCGCCGAGGCCTGCCGGGAAGGGCCGCCACACGCCCAGGCGCAGTCGGTGGCCGTCGCGCCGGCGCAGGACGACGGCAGCGCCGGCTTCGAGCAGAGGGAGACCGCATGAGCAGGGTCGAGATCGCCGGCCATGCGCCCGCCCGCTTCGCCGCCGTGAAGGACGCGTTCGCCGCCAATTTCGAGGCGGGCGAGGAACTGGGCGCGCGCTTCACCCTGGTGGAGGCCGGCGAGATCGTGCTGGACCTCTGGAGCGGATTCGCCGACCGCGGTCGCACCAAGCCCTTCGACGAACGCACCCTGACGCCGGTGTTCTCCACCACCAAGGCCATAGCCGCCCTGCTGATCGCCCGGCTGGTCGACCAGGGGCGGCTCGACTACGGCCAGACGGTGGCCTCGGTCTGGCCGGAGTTCGCCGCGGCCGGCAAAGCCGCGATCACCGTCGAGCAGGTGATGTCGCACCAGGAGGGCCTGTCGGGCCTCCCCGATCCGATGGAGCCGGCGCTGTGGTTCGACTGGGACGCCATCTGCGCCAAGCTCGCCGCCATGGCGCCGCTGTGGCCGCCCGGAACGGCCAGCGGCTACCACCCGATCACCTTCGGGTACCTCGCCGGCGAGATCTTCCGGCGGGTCGATGGGCGCAGGATGGGGGCGGCCTTGCGCCAGGACCTCGCCGAGCCGTTCGGCCTCGACCTCTGGATCGGCCTGCCGGACGCCGAGTTCCACCGGGTCGCCGAGTTGCAGCGGCCAAACGCGCTGCCTGACTTCGGCCACCACAACGCGGCGACCCGCGCGGCCTTCCTGACGCCCTGGGCGCAGCCCGGCGGGGCGGGCGCGGCGGCCTTGCGCCGGCTGGACCTGCCGTCGGCGACGGGCCAGGCCACGGCCCTGGCGCTGGCGCGGCTGATGGGGGCGCTCGCCGACGGCGGCTGGCTGGACGGTGAGGACATCCTGTCGCCGGCCCTGATCGCCGAGGCCGCCCGCCAACGCATCCGCGGCCCGGACCTGGTGCTGCCGTTCGAGATGAGCTGGGGCGCCGGCTTCATGCGCAACGAGGCGGTGCATCCCTGGGGGCCGGGAAACCAGACCTTCGGCCATTCCGGCTGGGGCGGCTCCTGCGCCTTCGCCGATCCGGAACGCAGGCTGGCCGGCGCCTACGTGATGAACAAGCAGTCCACCGACCTCTTGGGCGACCATCGTCCCAAGCGGCTGATCGAGGCGGCCTACGCGGCGTTCTAAGGCCTCACGGTCATTCCGCCGGCTCGACGAGTTCGGTCGCCCGCAGCTCCGGCCGGGAGCGCTTCAAGGCGGCATAGGCGAAGACCGCCACGCCCGCCCAGATGAAGACGAAGGACAGCGCCCTCAACGGCGTGAAAGCCTCGCCCTGCATCACCCCGATCGCGAAGGCGCTGGTGGGGCCCAGAAACTGCAGGAAGGCGAGCGACGACAGCGGGATCCGCCGCGCAGCCCAGGAGAACAGCACCAGCGGAACCGCGGTGAACGGACCGCAGGCCAACAGCCAGGCTGTGGCCGGCGCGCTCTTGCCCAGATGGCTCGCGCCGGTGTGCTGCAGCCAGCCCACATAGGCGAGGCCGAAGCCCGCCAGCAACAGGCACTCGATCAGCAGGCCGGCCTGCGCCGAGGCCGCCACGCGCTTGCGAACGATACCATAGCCGCCGAAGCTGACCGCCAGGGCAAGCGAGACGATCGGCAGGCCGCCGGCGGCCACGGCCTGCACCGCGACGCCCAGCATTGCCAGGCCGATGGCCAGCCACCCCAGCCGGTCGATGCGCTCGCTGAAGATCAAGGCTCCGGCCGCCATGCCGAGCAGGGGATTGATGTAATAGCCCAGGGCGGTCTCCAGCACCCGGCCGGAGTTCACCGCCCAGATGTAGATGCCCCAGTTGCCGGCGATCAGCACCGACGAGAGGGCGAGCCAGGCCAGCGTGCGCGGGGTGCGCAGCGCGGTCAGGACCTCTCGCCCCTGGCGCGCGGTCAGCACGAAGACGAGCGCCACCGGCACGGCCCAGACCGTGCGGTTGGCGAGGATCTCCCACGGCGAAATCCCCAGCCGTCCCATGGCCTGGAAGACCAGGGGGACGATCCCCCAGATGAGGTAGCAGACGACCGCCGCCGCGAAAGCCGGGCGGGACTCGCCGCCACCCGGCGCGGACGAAGTCATGAGGGCCTAGGCGAGGGCTTTCTGGCGGATCAGGCCGCGCGCGTGGAGCAGCTCGGCGATCTGCACGGCGTTGAGCGCGGCGCCCTTGCGCAGGTTGTCGGCCACCACCCACAGATTGAGGCCGTGCTCGACGGTCGGGTCGTTGCGGATGCGGCTGACGTAGACCGGGAACTCGCCCTGGGCTTCCTTGGGGGTCATGTAGCCGGTGGAATCGCGCTTATCGATGACGATCAGGCCGGGGCTCTCACGCAGGATGTCGCGCGCCTCGTCCTCGTCCAGCGGCTCGTGGAACTCGATGTTCACCGCCTCGGAATGGCCGACCATCACCGGCACGCGCACGCAGGTCACGGTGAGCGCGATGTCGGGGTCGAGCATCTTGTGGGTCTCGTTCCACATCTTCTGCTCTTCGTCGGTGTAGCCGTCGTCCTTGAACTCGCCGATGAAGGGAATGACGTTGAAGGCGATCTGCTTGGGGAACTTGTTCGGCGGCGTGGCCCCCAGGACGAAGACGTTCTTGGTCTGGTCGAACAGCTCGTCCATGCCTTCCTTGCCGGCGCCGGACACCGACTGGTAGGTCGAGACCACCACCCGCTTGATCCGCGCCCGGTCGTGCAGCGGCTTCAGGGCGACCACCAGCTGGACGGTGGAGCAGTTGGGGTTGGCGATGATCTTCTTGCGGTTGGCCCACTCCGCGTCGTCCGGATTGACCTCCGGCACGATCAGCGGAACGTCCGGGTCCATGCGCCAGGCGGACGAATTGTCGATGACGATGGGGCCGGCCGCCGCGATCTTCGGCGCCCATTCCTTGGAGAAGGCGCCCGAGACGCTCATCAGCACGATATCCACGCGCCCGAAATCGAACTGCGCGATGTCCTCACAGCGGACGACCTCGTCGCCGAAAGAGACTTCCACGCCGATGGACTTGCGCGACGCGATGGCGTGAATCTTGTCCACGGGGAAGTTCACTTCCTCGAGGATGTTCAGCATTTCGCGGCCCACGTTGCCCGTGGCGCCGACGACGGCCACCCGGTAGCCCATCGCGGTTCTCCTAAGTCTTCAAGGGAGCGGTTCGTTACGCCCTGGGCCGGGCCGAAGCAAGGCGAGGGATGCTCAAGGGGTTTGCAGAAGGCCTGAGACGGCGTGGCGGTGGCGCAAGGCAAGACGAACCTCTACTTGCGTCGTCCTCGCGAACCGCCAGGCTGTAGCTTAAATCTCATGGCGGCCAGTTTGCCTTCGGGCCTGGGCAACTCAAGGACGCGCGGAACGCGCGCCGCGTCGCGGGCGCCCGAAGAGCCGCTCCTTGACTTGCCCAGGCCCGAAGGCTCGCATCATCCATGAGAACTAAGGCCGGGTGGCATCTTGAAAGATGCTCCCGCGAGGGGAGCTTCGACCGATGGCCGACACCGGCATGCCCTTCTCCGACCTCATGGGGGTCGAGGTCGTCGAGCGCGACAGAACCCGCATCGTCGGGCGGATGCTGGTGCGCGCGAACCTCTGCACGGCCGGCGGCATCCTGCATGGCGGCGCCTACATGGCGTTCGCCGACGCCCTGGGCGCGATCGGCGGCGTGCTGAACCTGGCGCCAGGCGCGCGCACTACGACGCTGGAGAGCAAGACCAATTTCCTGCGTGGCGCGCCGGTCGGCTCGACCGTCACCGGCGAGGCGACGCCGCTGCACGTCGGCCGCCGCTCCAGCGTCTGGCAGACGCGGATCACCAACGCCGAAGGCAAGCTCCTGGCGCTGGTCACCCAGACGCAGATGACCATCGAGGGCTGAGCCCTATTCGCCGGCCATCTTCAGGATCGCCGCCCATTCGTCCGGCTTGACCGGCGAGACCGAGAGGCGGAACTCGCGAAGCATGGTCATGCCGGCGAGCGCCGGGTTGGCCTTGATGTCGGCCAGCGGCACGGGCTTGGGCAGCGGCCGCACCGGCGCGAGCTCCACCGCCACGAAGCGGCCCGCCGCGTCCGTCGGGTCGGGAAAGGCCTCGCGGACCACCTTGGCGACGCCGACCACGTCGAGCCCCTCCTGAGAGTGGTAGTAGAACACCTCGTCGCCGGCCGTCATCGCCCTCAGGTGCAGCGCCGCGGCGTTGTTGCGCACCCCGTCCCAGACGGTCTTGCCGTCGCGCTGCAGGTCGGAGAACGCGTATTTGCGCGGCTCCGACTTCACCAGCCAATATGCCATGGGACCCACCGCCGCTCGCCGAAGGCGCGACAGGACCATGTGACGGCGCGGTTTGGCAAGGCGCGACGTCCGGTCCGGTTTCCGCCAGCCGACCGGTTGACTCGCCGTCGCGACCCCGCCCATCTCCGGCGCGTGGAGGGCCCCATGCCGACCGAGACCCCTGAGCGCGCCGCCCTGACGCGCGCCGCCGAGCACGCCTTCGCCTGGCTGGATGGACTGGACGCCCGCTCGGTGGCCACGACCGCCTCGCTGGAAGAGCTGCGGGCGCGCCTGGCGCGGCCGTTGGCGGAGCGCGGCGTCCCGGCCACCCAGGTGATCGACGACCTCGTCGCCGACACGCAAGGCGGCATCCTGGGTTCGCAGAGCGGGCGGTTCTTCGGCTGGGTGATCGGCGGCGGCCTGCCCGCCGCCATGGCCGCCGACTGGCTGACCACCGCCTGGGACCAGAACGCCGGCATCCACGCCTGCGGCCCGGCCGCCTCGGTGGTGGAGGAGATCGCCGCGGACTGGCTGAACGCGCTGTTCGAGATGCCGGCCGGGACCAGCGTCGGCTTCACCACCGGCGCCCAGATGGCCCACATGACCTGCCTGGCGGCCGCGCGCCACGCGGTGCTGCGATGTGTCGGCTGGGACGTGGAACGCCAGGGTCTGGCGGGGGCGCCGCCGATCCGCATCCTGGCCAGCGCCGACCGCCACGGCTCGGTGGACCGCGCCGTACGCTTCCTGGGCATCGGGTCCGACGCCATCGTGGCCCTGCCGGTGGACGACGATGGCTGCGTGACGCCGGATGGGCTGCGTGATGCGCTCGCCGCCTCCCCAGGCCCGGCCATCGTCGTGCTGCAGGCGGGCGAGCTCAACCGCGCGGCCTTCGATCCGTTCGAGACGCTCGCGCCGCTGGCGCGCGCCGCCGGCGCCTGGACCCACGTCGACGGCGCCTTCGGGCTCTGGGCCAAGGCGAGCCCCCGGCATCGCGATCTGGCGCGCGGTCTTGAGCTCTGCGACAGCTGGACGACCGACGCGCACAAGTACCTCAACGCGCCCTACGACTCCGGCCTCGCCTTCGTGCGCGACGCCCAGGCTCATCGCGCCGCCATGACGCTCGCCACCAGCTACCTGCCGGCCGGCGGCGCGGCGCGCGATCAGATCGACTGGAATCCGGAGTTCTCCCGCCGGGCGCGGGGCTTCGCCGTCTACGCCGCCCTGCGCGAGCTCGGACGCGAGGGCGTGGCAGATCTGGTCGAGCGCACCTGCCGCCACGCCCAGGCGATCATCGCCGGGATCGCCGCCCAGCCCGGGGCGGAACGGGTGGCCGCCTCGACCCTGAACCAGGGCTTGGTGCGCTTCCTGTCGCCGGCGCCCGGCGCCGCCGAGGCCGACCACGACCGGCGCACCGACCAGGTGATCGCGGCGATCAACGCCGCCGGCGAGGCCTTCTTCGGCGGCGTCACCTGGAACGGCCGGCGCTGCATGCGGGTCAGCGCCTGCAACTGGCGCACGAGCGAGGCCGACGTCGCGCGCACCATCGAGGCGGTGAGGGCCGTGCTTACCGGCAATATACTTGACTCTGTCAACTAATACGGTCTTGCTGGCGCTCGGGAGAACGCCATGTCCGTCGACGTCTCAGACCCGGTCGCCGCCGTCCGCCGGTTCACCCGTTTCTATACGCGCGCCATCGGCGTCCTGGAGAAGGGCTATCTCGGCACGCCCTACACCGTGGCCGAGGGGCGGGTGCTCTACGAGGTCGCCAAGGCCGACGGGATCACCGCCAAACAGATCGGCGGAATCACCGGCCTTGACGCCGGCTATCTGAGCCGGATCCTGACGCGGCTGACGCGCGACGGCGTGGTCGCCCGCGAACCCTCGGCGGCCGACGGACGCAGCGTCCTGCTGCGCCTGACTCGCCGCGGCGCGGAGGTCTTCGCGCCGTTCGACCGGCGCTCCGCGGCCCTGGTCGAGGGCATGATCGGCGGCCTGTCCGGCAAGGACCGCGGTCGCCTCACCGAGGCCATGGCGCAGGTGGAGCGGCTGCTCAACGCGCCGCCGGCCGGTCCCGTGCTGCTGCGGGGCCCCCAGGCGGGCGATATGGGCTGGGTCACCGAGCGGCATGGCCTGCTCTACGGCCGCGAATATGGCTGGAACGGGCATATCGAAGCGGTCACCGCCCGCATCTGCGCCGACTTCCTGGACGGCCACGACCCCGGCCTCGAACGCTGCTGGATCGCCGAGCGCGAGGGCCAGCGCCTGGGCTGCGTGTTCCTGGTGAAGGACGAGGTCCCGGGCGTCGCCCGGCTGCGCCTGCTGCTCGTCGAGCCGGCCGGCCGCGGCCTGGGCCTCGGCAAGCGGCTGGTCGGCGAATGCGTCGCCTTCGCGCGCGCCGCCGGCTACCGCGAGGTGGTGCTCTGGACCCACGCGGTGCTGACCGCCGCGCGCGGCATCTACGCCGCGCAGGGTTTCCGGCTCGAGGAAACCTGGACCCACGACGACTTCGGCGCGCCGGAGGTCAGCGAGACCTGGCGACTGGTGTTCTAAAGCTCGCCCAGCACCGCGTCGGCCATCTGCACGGTGGTCATCGCGCCGCCGAGGTCGGGCGTGCGCGCGCCCGCCTCCAGCGCCCGGTTCACCGCGGCGAACAGCCGGTCGGCCAGGTCCGCGCGGTCCAGCGACCAGCGCAACGCCATCTCGAACGACAGGATCGCGGCCAGCGGGTTGGCGATCCCCCGGCCGGCGATGTCCGGCGCCGAGCCGTGGATCGGCTCGTAGAGCCCCGGCGTCCCGGGCAGGCCCAGGGCGGCCGACGGCAGCATGCCGAGCGAGCCGGTGAGCTGGGCCGCGGCGTCGGAGAGGATGTCGCCGAACAGGTTGTCGGTGACCATGACGTCGAACTGCTTGGGGTTCTTGACGATCTGCATGGCGGCGTTGTCGGCCAGGATGTGCTCCAGCTCGACGTCGGCGTACTCCCGGGCGTGCAGGTCGGTGACCACCTCGCGCCACAAGAGGCCGGTTTCCATGACGTTGGACTTCTCGGCGCTGGAGACCTTGTTGCGGCGGCCGCGGGCCAGCTCGAAGGCCACGCGGGCGATGCGCTCGATCTCCATCGTCGTATAGACCTGGGTGTCGACGGCCCGCCGCCCGCCGCCCGGCAGGTCCTCGATGAACCGCGGCTGGCCGAAATAGACGCCGCCGGTCAGCTCGCGGACGATCATCAGGTCCAGGCCCTCGACCAGCTCGCGCTTCAGCGACGAGGCGCCGGCCAGCGGCTGGAAGCAGAGC
>JBIOED010000045.1:0-22315 GCA_044445675.1 Caulobacterales bacterium
CCCGCCGGGCACGAACGGCTTGATCCGCTCCCACTGATCGTCGCGAAGAACCTCACCTTCCAAGGCCGCCTCCAAAAAGCAGCCTTGAATCAGAACTCGCGATTCAGCGGAATCCCTAAATCGGCACTACGACCTAGCAAGCCTATGTTTCTAGTGTGCGTCTTGGATCTGAAGTTCGCTCGGCGCGCGGCCCGTGGAGCAGGCGAACTCCAGATCCAGCACACTAGGATGCGGTCTCCATGTGCGACGTTGCGGCGCCAGGCCGGGAACCGAGCGGCATCAAATTCGTTCACGACGCGGAAAGCTCGCTGCACGAGCCATCTCCCTTGCGATGCCAATTGAAGGCGGGCGGTTCCAGATTTGACGTCCGATCCGGCCCGGCGGCTGGCCCGGTCCGCCTGCCTGAGAGGAGCGACCTTTCGTGAAATGGCTCCTGGGATGGATCGCGGGCCTGGCGACCGTCGCCCTGATGGGGGCCGCCGTGGTGGGGTTCGGCCTTTTCGACGCGACTGCGGTCACGCCGCACTACCCTCCCGTGGCCTGGCTGACCCATGAGGCCTTCATTCGATCGGTCGTGGTCCGCGCCTCGCTTTCCCCGCGCCCCTCCGCCGGCCGCGCCGAGGCCTTCGGGCGAGGGTTTCAGGTCTATGAGCAGAACTGCGTGGTGTGTCATGGCGCGCCGGGGGTCGCCCGTCAGGCGTGGGTGAACGGCATGACGCCGGGGCCGCCCTATCTGCTCGATTCCGGACGCCGCTGGACGCAGGGCCAGCTGACCCACATCGTCGCCAAGGGTGTGAAGATGACCGGCATGCCCGCCTGGGAACTGTCGCTGTCGCCGCACGACGTCGACGCGGTTGTCGCCTTCCTGCAGGATCTGCCGAACGTCACCGCCGGGGACTATGCAGCGCTGCGCAGCCGGCAACGCGCGGGCCAGCCCGATCCCTCCGCTGCCCCCGCAGGCGAAGCCCGAAGAAAATCCGGAACAAGTTCGCAGCCGGGTCGTTCCCAGGCGGAATAGATCGCCGCGCGAGCTTTCCCGTCGGGCGGCGAATTCAGGGGCTTGGGGCATGCTCGGAGCAGCGAGCGCGATCGTCGCCTATTGTGGCGCCCCGCCGTCGCCGGCCAGCCTGGCGGGCCGGTGGAATCTCGACCCCGCGCTGATCGGGGTCCTACTTGCGGGCCTGGGCCTCTATCTGGCCGGCGGCCGCTCGCGCAGCCGGCGGGAAACGTCGGCCTTCGTGGCCGGATGGGCGCTGACCACCGCCGCCTTGATCTCACCGCTCTGCGCCCTCTCGGTCTCGCTGTTCTCCGCGCGGGTGGGCCAGCACATGCTGCTGACTCTGGTGGCCGCGCCGCTGGTGGCGTTGGGCCGTCCGCTGGGGCGGTTCGGCGAGGGCCGCGCCCTGCCGGCGGCGATCGCCTTCATGATCCTGTTGTGGCTCTGGCACGCTCCCGGACCCTACGCCGCGACCTTCCTGAGCCCCGCGGTCTATTGGGAGATGCACGTCACCCTGTTCGGGTCGGCGGTCTGGCTGTGGTCGGGTCTCCTGGCGCCCCGCCCGCCCGCCGGAGCCATCGGGGCCGCGGCGCTTTCCATGATTCAGATGAGCCTGATCGGCGCGCTCATCACGCTTGCGCCCCAGCCGCTTTACAGCCCGCACCTGCTCACCACCGCCGCCTGGGGCCTGACGCCGCTCGGCGACCAGCAGCTCGGCGGGGCGCTGATGTGGGCGCCGGGCGGGCTGGCCTTCCTGGCCGCCGCCCTGGTGATCGGCTGGCGGTTCATGGGCGAGCGGCGGGCCGCCCCGCCGCTCGCCCCCGGCCTTGCGGCGACCCGGTGAACGCGCCGCTCAACTACCTGACCAGTTCGGGGGGCGCTGCCCGGCCGGTCGAAGGCCTCACCTGGGGCCTGCTGATCATCTCGGTCGCGGTCGTGGTGATCATCAGCATCCTGGTCACCGCGGGCATCGTGCGCCGACGCGCGCCGGCGGGCGCTGGCGCGATCCCAGCTACCCGGCCACCCGGCGGTCTGCGCTGGATCACCGTCGGGCTGGCGATCTCCGCGGTGGTGCTAACCGTATCGTTGATCTGGACGGTCGTCGTCCTGGCCGCCGTCAGCACGCCACCCACGAAGCCGGCCCTGACCATCCGGGTGACCGGGCGGCAATGGTGGTGGCAAGCCGACTACCGCGCGCCGCATGTGGACCAGGAGTTCACCACCGCCAACGAGCTGCACATTCCGGTGGGCCAGCCGGTGCGGCTGGAACTGGTCGGCGGCGACGTGATCCACTCGTTCTGGGTCCCGCAACTGGCCGGCAAGACGGACACGATCCCGGGGCGCGTGAACGTGGCCTGGCTGGAGGCCGACCGGCCAGGTGTCTATTGGGGCCAGTGCACCGAATTCTGCGGCCTGCAACACGCCCACATGGCCTTCAAGGTCGTGGCGGAATCGCCGCAAGCTTTCCGCGCCTGGTGGGGCGCGCAGCTCCGCCCCGGCCCGGACGCCACCGCCTTGAGCGGCGGCATCGCCGCCGGCCAGCAGATCTTCAACGACCGCTGCGGCGCCTGTCACCGGGTCCGCGGCACCGACGCCGGCGGCAGCGCCGGGCCGGACCTCACCCACCTGATGAGCCGCACGACCCTGGCGGCCGGGACCTTACCCAACACGCCTGCCGCCCTGACCGGCTGGATCGCCAATCCGCAGGCCATCAAACCCGGCACGACCATGCCGACGCTCTACCTCTCCGGACCGCAGCTTACGGCGGTCTCCGCTTATCTCGAGTCCCTGCGATGAGGCGGCCAACATGAGCGCATCGGACATCGAGACGATCCCCGACGTGGTGAGTGTCCCCGAGGCGGAACGCCGAGGGCTGGAGAAGATCTGGGCCACAGCCCCCGGTCTGGCCGGCGTCCTGAGCACGGTCGATCACAAGAGGATCGGCATCCGCTACATGATCACCGCCTTTATCTTCCTGGCCCTGGGCGGCCTGGAGGCATCGGTGATGCGCGCGCAGCTCGCGCGCCCGGGCCTGAGCCTGGTGACGCCCGAGCAATACAATCAGCTGTTCTCGACGCACGGGATGACGATGATCTTCCTGTACGCCCTGCCGATCCTGTCGGGCTTTTCCAACTACCTGTGGCCCCTGCTGCTGGGCGCGCGCGACATGGCCTTCCCAAGGCTCAACGCGCTGTCCTACTGGGTCTATGTCGCGGCCGGGATCTTCATGTACGCGGGCTTCGCCATGGGCGCGGGACCGAACGATGGCTGGTTCAACTATGTCCCGCTGGCCAGCCGTGACTTCAACCCGGGCCTGAACGAGGACTTCTATTCGCTGGGGATGATCTTCCTGGGCGTCTCCACCACCGTCGGCTCGGCGAATTTCGTGGTCACCCTGCTCAAGTGCCGCGCGCCCGGCATGTCGATCAACCGGCTGCCGATCCTGATCTGGGGCACCCTGACGGCGTCGGCCGCGAACCTGCTGGTCGTGCCGGCGGTGAGCCTGGCCTTCCTGCTGCTCTGGATGGACCGCCAGTTCGGCACCCACTTCTTCGACGTGGCGGCCGGCGGCCAGCCGCTGCTCTGGCAGCACCTGTTCTGGATGTTCGGCCACCCCTGGGTCTACGCCATCGTGCTGCCGGCCATGGGCCTGGTCTCCGACGGCCTGCCGGTGTTCTGCCGCCGGCCGCTGGTGGGCTACACCGCGGTCGCGCTGTCGACGGTGCTGACCATGGTGCTGGGGTTCGGCGTGTGGGTGCACCACATGTTCGCCACCGGCCTGCCCAGCCTGGCGCTATCGTTCTTCTCGGCCGCCTCGCTGATCATCACCCTTCCCAGCGCCGTGGCGGTGTTCGCCTGGACGGCCACCATCTGGACCGGGCGGCCGGTGATCACCACCGCCTTCCGCTTCTTCGCCAGCATGATCGTACTGTTCGTGATCGGCGGGGTGTCCGGCTTCATGACCGGCGCCGTGCCCAGCGACTGGCAGCTCACCGACACCTACTTCGTGGTGGCCCACATCCACTACGTGTTGATCGGCATCAACCTCTTCCCGGTGGTGGGCGCGCTCTACTTCTTCTTCCCGAAGTTCACCGGCCGGCTGCTCAGCGAGCGCCTGGGCCGCTGGAACTTCTGGACCATGTTCATCGGCTTCAACGTCGCCTTCCTGCCTATGCACCTGAGCGGCCTGCTGGGCATGCCGCGGCGCGTTTACACCTATCCGGCCGACATGGGCTGGAACACGCTCAACATGATCACCACGATCGGCTCCTACATCTTCGCCGTCGGCGTGCTGCTGCTGTTCATCAATGTGGTGATCAGCCTGCGCCGCGGGGCGGTCGCCGGCCCCAACCCGTGGAACGCGCCGACCCTGGAATGGTCCGTCTCCTCACCGCCGCCGGAATACAATTTCGCGGTCATCCCGACCGTCGCCAGCCGTCATCCGCTCTGGGAAGACCAGTTGAACGAAGGCCCTGAGCGCTCGGTGCTCGACCGCGGCTGGGTGCTCGACAAGGGGCGCGAGGCGCTCGCCGTGACGCCGCTGGATTCCGAACCCGAGCTGATCTTGAAGATGCCCGAGGACTCCTACGCGCCGTTCCTGCTGACGGTGGCCGCGGCCGGCATATTCGTGGGCGCACTGGGCCACTGGTGGTGGCTCTCGGGCCTCGGCGTCGCCGGCGTGCTGGTTGCGCTGATCGTCTGGCTGTGGCCCAGCCGCGAACTCGCCCAGCGGGCCGGAGCGGTCAGATGAGCGAGACCGCCCTTTCGCCCATTCGCCTGCCGTTCGGCAGCCTTGGCAAGAAAAGCACCGGCTGGTGGGGCATGCTCTGCCTTGTCGCCACCGAAGCCTGCCTGTTCGCCTATCTGCTGTTCAGCTACGCCTTTACCGCGATCCAGATGGGGCCGAGCTGGCAGCCCGGCGCGCCGCCGTCGCTCAAGCTGGCCCTGCCGAACACCATCCTGCTGCTGGCCTCCAGCGTTGCGGTCTGGTGGGGCGAGCGCGGCATCAAGCATGGGCGTCGCGGGCAGCTGCTGCTTGGCGTCGGCGTCGCCATCGTGCTGGGGGCGATCTTCGTGGCCGTGCAGCTCAAGGAATGGAGCAACAAGCCCTTCCGCATTTCCACCAGCGGCTACGCCTCGCACTACTTCACCATCACCGGCTTCCATCTGGCCCACGTGGCGCTGGGCCTCACCGGCCTGCTGGCGGTCTTCATCTGGGGCGCGCTCGGCTACTTCGACCGGCAGCGCAACACGGCCGTCCTGGTGACCTCGATCTACTGGCACTTCGTGGACGCGGTGTGGCTGTGCGTCTTCACCACCTTCTACATCGCCCCTTATCTGATGACGCCATGAGCCAGCCGATCGCGCCTCCCGTCGGCCATCCCGCGCCGCATCGCCACCGGGTGGCGATTCCCGCCCAGCTCGCCGGTCTGGCCGTGGGGCCGTTCGCCTGGGCCATCCAGCTGGAAGTGGGCTATGCACTGACCAGCTACGCCTGCCATCCGGGCCAAATCGAGCTCAGCGCCTTGGCGCCGGGTTGGGGCTGGACGCGGCCGGCCGGCCTCGTGGTCAACCTCATCGCCCTGCTCGTCTGCCTGGCCGCCGGCGCCCTCACCCTGCGCGCCTGGCGCGCCACCCGCGACGAGGCCGCCGGGCCTCCGCGTCACCTGATCGAGGCCGGCGAGGGCCGTACGCGGTTCCTTGCGGCCTGCGGGGCGCTGACCAGCTTCGGCTTTGCGTTCGCCATCGCCTTCGACACCGTCATGATCCTGGGGGCTCCGGCATGCCGCGCCTGACGTTCATAGCTCTCGGCGCCGCCCTGGCGCTGGCCGCCTGCAACCACCCTGCGCCGCAGACCGGCGTCACCGGCGTCGGCGACGCCCGGCGCGGCCATGACGTCATCATCCACCTCGGCTGCGGCGCCTGCCACGAGATCCCCGGCGTGGCCAACGCGAACGGCCGGGTCGGTCCCCCGCTGGCGGGCATGGGCCGGCGCACCATCATCGCCGGCCTTTTGCCGAACACCCCGCCGAACATGATTCACTGGCTTGAGGCGCCGCAGAGCGTCGTCCCGGGCAACGCCATGCCGAACGTGGAGCTCAACGACCATGACGCACGCGATGTCGCGGCCTATCTCTACAGCCTGCGCTGAGGTCGTCCGGTCGGGCCTGCGTCCGGCGGCGATCCTTGTCTTGGCGGCCTGCCTGGGCCTCGCCGGCTGCGCCAAGCCGAAGCCGTTCGGCAACGTGCGCACGGCCGCCACCGGCGCGCCGGTGACCGTCACCGACGTCAAGATCGCCGACGACGGCCAATGGGCGATGCCGGCCAAGACCTACGACGCCATGCGCTACTCGGGCCTGAGCGAGATCAACAACGACAACGTCAAGGGCCTGCAACCGGCCTTCAGCTTCTCGCTCGGCGTCAACAAGGGCCAGGAGGCCGCCCCGATCGTGGTCGGCTCGACCATGTACGTCGTCACCGCCTATCCGAACTACGTCTACGCGCTCGATCTGTCGAAGCCCGGCGCGCCGCTGAAATGGAGCTACCAGCCGCATCCGGCGCCGGCCAGCCAGGGCGTGGCCTGCTGCGACGTCGTCAACCGCGGCGGCGTCTACTGGCAGGGCAAGTTCATCTTCAACACGCTCGACGGCGACACCATCGCCCTCAACGCCGACACCGGCCAGCCGGTGTGGCGGGCACACCTCGCCGACATCAACCGCGGCGAGAGCATCACCATGGCCCCGCTGGTGGTGAAGGACAAAGTCCTGGTGGGCGTATCGGGCGGCGAGTTCGGCATCCGCGGCTGGCTGCAGGCGCTCGACGCCGCCACCGGCAAGGTGGTCTGGAAAGCCTACCACACCGGCCCCGACAAGGACGTGCTGATCGGCCCGGATTTCCATCCCTACTACGCCTCGGACCGCGGCAAGGACCTGGGCGTCACCACCTGGCCGCCCGAGGCCTGGAAGATCGGCGGCGGCTCCATGTGGGGCTGGATCGCCTACGACCCCGACCTCAACCTGATCTACTACGGCACAGGCAACCCGGGCCCCTGGAACGCCCAGCAGCGGCCGGGCGACAACAAGTGGACCGCCGGCATCTTCGCCCGCGATCCGGACACCGGCCAGGCCAAGTGGTTCTACCAGATGAACCCGCACGACACCCACGACTACGACGGCATCAACGAGATCATCCTGACGACGATCCCGGCCGGCGGCCAGATGCGCAAGGTGCTCGTCCACCCCGACCGCAACGGCTACCTCTATGTGCTGGATCGCGCGACCGGCCAGGTGGTGTCGGCCGACCCCTACAGCGCCGTCAACTCCACGAGCGGGGTGGATCTCAAGACCGGCCGCATCCAGGTGGTGGCCGCAAAGACGCCCACCGAGGGGCAGGTCACCCGCGACATCTGCCCGACCGCCTCAGGCGCCAAGGACTGGAATCCCTCCGCCTTCTCGCCCCGCACCGGCCTCCTCTATATCCCCCATGAAAACCTCTGCATGGACTGGCAGAACATGCAGGCCAACTACATCGCCGGCACCCCCTACGTGGGCGCCGAAGTGAAGATGAAGGCCGGCCCCGGCGGCAACCGGGGGGCCTTCACCGCCTGGGATCCGGTGCGGCGCAAGGCGGCCTGGGAGATCAAGGAGGACCTGCCGTTGTGGTCGGGCGCGGTCACCACCGCGGGCGACCTGGTCTTTTACGGAACCATGGACGGCTGGTTCAAGGCGGTGGACGCCAAGACCGGCCAGCTACGCTGGCAGTACAAGACCGGGTCCGGCATCATCGGCCAGCCGATCGTCTACAAGGGTCCGGACGGCCATGAGTACGTCGCCGTCCTGTCCGGCGTCGGCGGCTGGGCGGGCGCCATCGTCTCCGGCGACCTTGACCCGAAGGACCCCACCGCCGCGCTCGGCTTCGTCGGCGCCATGGCGGACCTGAAGAAACGCACAACTCCGGGAGGCATGCTCTATGTCTTTGCCCTGCCGCATGCGTGAGGCGGTCCTCGCGATGCTTCTGGCGGTCGCCCTGGCGGGTTGCGTGCGACGCGACCAGCCCGCCACCCAGGCGCTCCCTGTCCGCGCGACCTACGCGACGACGCCCGTCTCGCACCTCTATCCCGGCGACGCCCCACCGCCGCCGGAAGATCCGCGCGGCGCGATCTACGACGGCAACCCCCAGTACATCGCCGACGGCAAGCGGTACTTCACCTGGTACAATTGCAGCGGCTGCCACTTCAACGGCGGCGGCGGCATCGGCCCGGCGCTGATGGACCAGCAATGGATCTATGGCGGGCGGATCGACGAGATCCACAACTCCATTGCCCAAGGCCGGCCCAACGGCATGCCCACCTGGGGCCGGAAGATCCCCGACGAGCAGATCTGGGAGATCGCCGCCTACGTCCGGTCGCTGTCGGCGCCATCGGCGATCAACCGGGGCAAGTCCACGCCAGACAGTCCGCCCCCGCCCATCGCGGATCATCCGGCGGCGGGCTAGGTGGCCTCGGGGGAGGCAAGGTTCGGCGCGTTGGCCGTGGTGCTAACCCTGGCGCTGGGCGGGTGCGCCGCGCCGCCGGCCGCGAAGCACACCGTCTATGTGGACGACGAGCAGGAGAACGTCCTGCACGTGATCGACGGAGCCACCGCCAAGGAGGTCGGGCGGATCGCCGTCGGCGCCCGGCCGCGCGGGATGGCGCTCAGCCGTGACGGCCGACGGCTCTACGTCGCGGCGGGCAACGAGAACCGCATCGATGTGGTGGACTTGGCCGCCCGCAAGGTGGTCGACCGCCTGCCCTCGGGTCCCGATCCGGAGCGGTTCGCGCTCAGCCCCGACGGCGCGCGGCTCTACATCGCCAACGAGAACGATGCGAAGATGACCACCCTGGACATCGCCTCCAAGCTGGTCCTGCGCCAGACCGACGTCGGAGCCGAACCGGAGGGCATGGCGGTCAGCCCCGATGGCCGCTGGGTGGTCTGCACCTCGGAAAGCGCCAGCCTGGTGCATTTCATCGACGCGGCGACGGGCCGGCTGGTCGACAGCCTGCCCGTCGGCACCCGGCCCCGCGACGCGCGCTTCACGCCGGACGGCAAGCAGCTATGGGTCTCCTCCGAAACGCGGGCGACGGTGGCGGTCTTCGACGCGGTGACACATCGGCTGATCCACACCATCGACTTTGAAAAGCAGGCTCCGCCCAAGAACGTCCAGGCGGTCGGCATCGCCATGACCCGAACCGGCGACCGGGTGTTCGTGGCTCTGGGGCGCGGCAACCGCGTGGCCGAGATCGACCCGGCGACCTTCAAGGTGCTGCGCTACGACAAGGCGGGTTTCCGCGTCTGGGGTATCGCGCTGTCGCCCGACGAGACCCGGCTCTACGCCGCCAACGGCCTGTCCGGCGACGTCTCGGTGATCGACGTGAAGTCCGGCCGGACGCTCACCACCATCCACACCGGCGGCAAGCCCTGGGGCGTCGTCACCACCCGATGAAGCGCCTGGCCATCCTCGCGCTCCTGGCGCTCTGCGCCTGCCAGCCCAGGCCACTGAAGGTCTGCGCCGACCCCAACAACCTGCCCTTCTCCAACAGGGCCGGCGAGGGCTTCGAAAACCGCCTGGCGCAGATGATCGCCAAGGACCTGGGCCGGCCGGTCGCCTACGTCTGGTGGGCGCAGCGCCGCGGCTATGTGCGCAACACCCTGAAGGACCGCAGGTGCGACGTCTGGCCGGGCGTCGCCTCCAGCGTCGACATGCTGGCCACCACCCGGCCCTACTACCGCTCGACCTACGTCTTCGTCACCCGCGCCGACCGCAACCTCGACATCGGCTCCTTTGACGACCCGCGCCTGCGTAGGCTCACCGTGGGCGTGCAGATGGTCGGCAACGACGCGGCCAACACCCCGCCGGCGCATGCGCTGTCGCGGCGGGGCATCATCGACAACGTCCGTGGCTACATGCTCTACGGCGACTACGCCCGGCCCAATCCGCCGGCCGCCATCGTCGACGCGGTCGACCATGGCGACATCGACGTAGCGGTGGTCTGGGGTCCGCTCGCCGGCTATTTCGCCCAGCGCGCCGCCCACCCGCTGCGGCTAACGCCGGTGCAGCCCTGGCTGGATGGCCCCCAGTGGCCGATGGCCTTCGACATCTCGATGGGCGTGCGCCGGGACGACGCCAAGCTCCGGCGCCAGCTCGACGCGGAGCTTGAGAAGCGGCAAGGCGACATCCGGACCCTGCTGCACAGCTACGGCGTCCCCATCCTGCCCACCGCGCCCTGAGACGCTCAGTCGATCAGCCGCGCCCCGCGCTCGTTGGTGAGGTAGCGCCAGGCCCACTGGGTCACCACCAGCATCCGCTTGTCGACGCCGATCAGCAGGAAGACGTGGACCAGCGCCCACAACAGCCAGGCGAGCAGGCCGGCCATCTGCAGGGCGCCGATGCTGTAGACGGCGGCGTGACGGCCGATGACCGCGGTGTCGCCCCGGTCCTGAAAACGAAACGCGGGCGGCCGCGACCCGTCGTCCAGGCTGCGGCGCAACGCCCAGCCGAGGTGCCGGCCCTGTTGTTTGGCGACCTGCGCCAGGGCCGGCAGCGGCCGGCCGTCCTGGTCGAGGCTGGCCAGGTCGCCCAGGGCATAGACTCCGTCGGCCCCGGGGACCGAGAGGTTGGGCGCAACCCGGATGCGCCCGGAGGGATCGGCCGGCGCCGCGACCCAGTCCGCACCGTCGCCGCCGCGGATCCCCGCGCCCCAGATGATCGTCGCGGCGCGAATATGCTCTCCGCCCGCCCGGATGGCGTCGGGCTCGATCGTCTCCACCTTGGTGTTCAGCCGCACCTCGACGCCCGCGCCCTGCAAGGTCTTCAGCGCATAGGCCGGCAGCGGGTCCGGAAAGTGCGCCAGCAGCTTCGGCCCGGCCTCGATCAGCAGGATCCGCGCGCGCTTGGGATCGACACGCTGGAAATCGCCGGCCAGGGAATGCCGGGCGAGTTCGCCGATCGCGCCGGCTATTTCCACACCGGTCGGGCCGCCGCCGACGATGGCGACCGTCATCAGCTCGGTTTGCCTATCGGCATCGGCGGTCTTTTCCGCGTCTTCGAAGGCCTGCAGGACCCGGCGGCGAATGCTGCGGGCGTTGTCGATAGTCTTCAGGCCGGGCGCATTGCGGGCCCAGTCCTCATGGCCGAAGTAGTTGTAGACCGACCCTGTGGCCAGCACGAGGTGGTCGTAGGGAACATAGCCCTGGTCGGCGAGCCGGACGCGTTTGGCCTTGAGGTCCAACCCCACCGCCTCGGCCATGATCACGTCGATGTTCTTGAAGCGGGCCAGCGCCCGCCGGATCGGCGTGGCGATGTCGGCCGGCGACAGCGCCGCCGTCGCGACCTGGTAGAGCAGCGGCACGAACAGGTTGTAGTTGCGCCGGTCGATGACCGTCACCCGCGCGGCCGCACCGCCCAGGGCCTGAGCGCAGGCCAGGCCGCCGAAACCGGCCCCGACGATCACCACATGCGGCCGGCCGTCGAGGGGCGCCGGCGTCAGGTCCTGCGGCTGCTGGGGTTTCGCCATCGGGACCCCTTGGCCTACAGCTGGGCCAGCCGGCCGCCATCGACGTTGAGCGACGTCCCGGTGATGAAGGCCGCATCCTCGGAGGCCAGGAACGCAGCCGCCGCGGCGACGTCCTGAGGCCGCCCGACGTTGTTGCGGTCGATCACCTCGGCTCCCGATTTGACGTTGGGATTGTCCCACAGCATCGGGGTGTCGATGGCGCCCGGCAGGATGGCGTTGGCCCGCACGCCGCGGGCCTTGCCTTCGATGGCCGTCGATCGGGTCAGCGACAGGAGCGCGGCCTTGGCGGCGGCGTAGGGCGCGACGTTCGGCGTCGTCTCCACCGCATGGACGCTGGCGATGTTGACGATGGCGCCGCCCTTGGGCATCCGCAGCAAGGCCTGTTTGGTGAAATAGAACGCGCCCAGCAGGTCCACCCCCAGAACCTTGAGCCACTGGTCGGCGGTAAGCTCGTGCAGCGGGGTGAAGGTCATCATGCCGGCGTTGTTGACCACCGCGTCGATCGCGCCGAAGCGGGCGATGGCCGCCTCGACGGCGCGCCCCACGTCGTCTTCCCTGGAGACGTCGCAACGCACCCCCAGGGCGGGCTCGCCGCTCCTGTGCGGGATCTGGGCTGCGGCGTCCTGCACCTTCGCCTCGTCGAGGTCGGCCAGCACCACGTGGGCCCCCTCCGCAGCGAACCGCGCCGAAATGGCCGTGCCGATGCCGCCGGCCGCGCCGGTGACGAGGGCGACTTTTCCTTCGAGGCGCATCTTCAGGTGTCTTTCGATCAAGGCGCCGCCACGGCGCCGCGGTTGGGCTCTCGGCGGCCACAGGTAGATCGTGTCACGAGCCTTGCGTGTGCAATGGCCGCCGTCAATCATGGTTCCAGGACGATACGCCCGCGCGCCCGCGACGAACAGAATGTCCGCCCCTCGCCTCCGAGGGGATGACTCGCGCATGGCAGCCATCGGCGCACGCCGCGGCCACCCCGCGGCGGCTGCCCCGCGGCGGCGACGGGACGTTGTGGGAGCGCGGCAAAAGAATCGCGCGCCGTCTAAACCGAGCCTTAAGCTGACGTGACTACTCCTGGGCCGACCTGCGCAAAGCGCGAGTGGATGTGAGCGCGACCCATGATGAAGCCCGCTGTCCGGACACGACTGCTCGTCGTTCATGCCGATGACGAGGCCCGCACCTTCCTGCGCCGGCGCTTCACGCGCCTGGGCTATGAGGTGATGGAGGCGGACCAGCACGCCAAGAGCCTGTCGCTGATCGCCACGACGGCCTTCGACCTGGCGCTCGTCGACCTGCAGATCCCGGGCCCCGACGGCGAAGGCGGGCTCGACCTTCTACGCAGAATGCGCGAGACGCGCAGCGCGGCCGAACTGCCGATCCTTGCAATCGCCGACCAGACGGCCGCCGAGGACGCGGTCGAGGCGCTGGCGCTCGGGGCGGACGACTGCCTGCTCCGGCCGCTCGCCGTCGATGTGGCCCATGCGCGCGCCCAGATGCTGATCCGCCGCCGCGGCGAGGATTCCGCTTCCCACGCGGCGCGGGGCGAACTGCAGGATCGGCTCGACACGCTTGAGGAGGCAGCGGTCCGAACCGAGGCCGTGTCGGCCGGCCTGGAGGAATTGCGCCACGACGGCCTGGCCCCGCTCAACAGCCTGTTGGGCGCGGCCTCCGTGCTCACCAGGATCTGCCAGACCCAGAAGCTGAATGCGGCGATCGAGCGGATCGAGACCGCCGCGGCCGCGCTCGACGTCGTGATGGTGCGGGCGCTGGGCCGCGGCGACCGCCGCACCCGCGCGCCGAAAGCCAAGATTCGCGTGCTGCTGGCCGACGATGACGCGGGCACCCGGCTCGCCATGCACGAACTGCTGAATGCGAGCGACGTCGATGTGGAGCTGATCGAGGTCAACAGCGGCCTGGAGGCGGCGCTGGCCAGCGACACCACCTTCCTCGACCTGATCGTGGTGAACCTCGCGGCGCCCGAGGCGATCGCCGGCGTGCAAATGATCCGCCGGGCCGAACGCCAGAACAAGACTCGCCGCACCCCCATCCTGGCGTTCGGGACCAAGGAGCAGCGTGCGGCCCAGACGCTGGAGGCCGGTCCAGACCTGCACATGCGCCAGCCGGTCACCGGCGAGCGCCTGCTGAGCGCGCTGGCCGATGCGCTGGCTCGAGAATCCGAGGATTTGAACGCGGTCGCCTGACCGCGGCAAAACCTTCCGCAATCCTGCCCGCCGCCCCAGCGGGCCCAGGCGCTTTGACGCCCTCCCCTCAGACTATCTCAATCTTTCCATACCATGATCTTCGGACGCTGAAAGACGAGGCCATGCGGTCGGCGCTCCTGCTGTTCACTCTATTGGCTTGGTGGGCCACAGGCATGTCCGTGGCGTGCGCCGCGCCAGCGATGACGCCGACCGAACTGGCGTCCCAGATCGAGGCCCGCTCAAGGGGCACGACCTTTGCCGAACTGGAACGCTTCGGCGACGCGGCGGCCCATCGGCGGAGCCGCGAAGGGCTGCGACGCCTTCAGCACGTGGTGACGGTCTTGCGGGGCCAGTCCGAGTTCGATCTGGCGGCCAGATACAACGGCGCGCTGCGGCTTTCCGCGACCGATCAAAAGGACGAGCGTTACCGGCGCATCGCCGACCTCAACGCGCTCGCCATCCGCTACGATCAAGGCGACGCCAGCGCGTTGCCGGCCATCCGCGACGCGGCCGGGCGCGGCCGCGATTGGTTCGACAGGCTCTTTGCCCAGACCCTGGCGGCCCGAGCCCTCATCGACCAGAAGAACATCGGACGCGCCCTGAAGCTGCTCTCGGAGACGGAAGACACCATCCCGCGGGGCGATACCGACGCCAGCGCCGCCGAAGCGGATGTCTGGGACATGATCGGCCTGGCGCTGATGGGGCTCCACGATCTGGACGCCAGCGCCAGCGCCTTCCAGCGTTCGCAGTTTGAGTTCGCCGATCCGGCTTATCCGAGACCGGACTTCGATACGGTCTACAACCTCGGGCACATGGCGATCGACCTGGGCCAGGAGGCCGAGGCCCGAAAGCTCGTGACCGTGCATCACAGCCTGACCCTTCGCTCGGACTTGCCGCACCTGGCCGCCTGGGACGCCAATCTCTGCGCGATGTTCGCAGAAGCCTTCGAAGATCCCAGCCACGTCCTGGCCTGCCTGCAGCCGTTCGGTAGGGACCTCAAAGGTGCGGCATTCCTGGCGCGGAGCATTCTGCCCATGCGCGCGATCGCCGAAGCCCGACTGGGCGAAGTGAGCGCGGCGCGAGGGGATCTGCAGACCTTGGAACAGGCGGCGGGTCGTGAAGACGACGCGGGCGCGGGCTTTGAACGGATTCCAGAGGTTCGCGCGGAGTTGCAGGCCGCGCAGGGCGACCTCGCCGGCGCCTTTTTGGCCATGCGCGCCGTGCGGCGGGACGAAGGCTTCGAGCACGCAATCCAGACCTACGGCGGCGTGCGCCAGGTGACGGGCTCCCTTCAGACCCAACTGGCCACCGCGCGCTTGGCGATGACCTCCGAGACCAGGATGCTGCGCGCGCAGCGCTGGGTCATAATCCTGAGCATGCTCCTGGTTCTGGGCGCAGCTGGCCTCGTCGTCCTGCAGCGGCGTGGCGCCCAGAAACTGCGCGCCGCACGGAGGGCCGCGGAGGAGGCCAACGCGACGAAGAGCGGCTTCCTGGCGACGATGAGCCACGAAATCCGCACGCCCCTCAACGGCGTCTTGGGCATGGCGCAGGCCCTGGCGGCTGACGACCTCACCGCGGCCCAGCGCGCGAAGCTGACCGTGATCCAGGAATCCGGCGCCGCCCTGCTGACGATTCTCAACGATGTCCTGGACCTGTCGAAGATCGAGGCGGGCAAGCTCGAGCTTGAGATTGTCGAGTTCCGGCTCAGCGATCTTGTGCTTGGGGCTTTCTCGGCGTTCACGGCGATCGCCGACCAGAAGGGCCTATCGTTCGCCCTCGACATCGAGCCCGCGAAGGGCCGCTACCTTGGCGATCCCACGCGGCTGCGGCAGATCCTCTACAATCTGATTTCGAACGCGCTGAAGTTCACCGGGCAGGGCGAGATCCGCGTCACCGCGGACTACGCCGGCGGCGACTTGGTGATCGCCGTGACCGACACCGGCGTCGGCATCGCGCCGGAGAACCTGGAAAAGCTGTTCGCTGCTTTCGATCAGCTGGAGTCTTCCACCACGCGCCGTTACGGCGGCACCGGGCTCGGCCTCTCGATCTCGCGTCGGCTCGCCCAGCTCATGGGCGGCACGATCGCGGTGGAGAGCCAACTTGGCCTGGGCTCCCGCTTCACCGTCCGCGTCCCGCTTGCGCGCCAGGGCCATGAGGCCGGACGAGAGGCCGCCCCCGCTCCAACGGCGACGCAGCCTTTGGCCATGAGGGTGTTGGCGGCGGAGGACAACGCCGTCAACCAGCTGGTCCTAAAGACGCTACTGCATCAGGTGGGCGTCGATCCGCATATGGTCGACAACGGCCAGGCGGCGGTCGAGGCTTGGCAATCCGGCGATTGGGACGTCATCCTGATGGACATCCAGATGCCGGTCATGGACGGCCTTAGCGCCACGGCCCTGATCCGTGAGAAAGAACGCGCCGGGACTCGCGGCCGCACGCCGATCGTTGCGCTCACCGCCAACGCGATGGCCCACCAGGTCGCGCAATATATCGCCGCCGGGATGGACGGGCACGTCTCCAAGCCGATCGAGGCCGCCGCTCTTTACCAGGCGCTCAATGACGTCACCGTTCTCCTCGACCAGGACGACGAGCCCGTGGCCGCCGAACTGCCAGGCTGACGCGGGAGCGTCGCCAAGGCGAGGATTGAAGCTGCAAGACGCCTGGGCCAGGTGGCCAAGACGTCACGTGAGGCTTTGACCAGGTTGGCTCGGCAAAGGCGCGCGTCAATCCAGGAAAGCCCGCCACGGTCGTCAGTCCGTGAGACTGAATGCCATTGAGGAATAATTACACTTTGCTGCTAGACTGATCGCAATGCCCGCGTTTCAGTCGGGCGCAGAGGCTGGGGAGCGGCGTTGCCATGGCGAGCGTGTCAGACCAGCGAATACGCGTGCTGCTGGCCGACGATCATCCGATCAATCGGGCGGTGGTCGATATCATCCTGGACCTCATCGACGCGGATCTCGTCTCGGTGGAGGATGGCGCCCAGGCCGTGGCCCAGTTCAAGGCCGGCGCCTTCGACGTGGTGCTGATGGACCTGCAAATGCCGAACATGGACGGCTTGACCGCCATCCGCGAAATCCGCCGGTTCGAGGCCGAGAACGGCCGCGCGGCGACCCCTATCGTCGTGGTGACCGCCAACGCCTTCTCGGAACAGGTCGCCGCCTCGCGCGAGGCCGGGGCGGATGATCTCATCAGCAAGCCCATCATCCCCGACGTCTTGCTGGCGGCGATCGAGGATCTCCGCCGGCGCGGCGGCGACACGTCCCAGGCGCTCCTTACCGGCTGACCGGCGGCAGCGGTATCGGCGGGTCTGCTCCAAGCTGCTGCACATTGGTTTTGACTCTTTGAGGCTTGGCGTGGCGCTCGAATGAGCCCGCCAAGACCACCCTGCGGCGCGCTTGGTGTCCGCTCCCGATTCTGCAGGTCGGCAACTTTGGCGGCTGCAGTGGAGGGAAACCGCCCCGCTAGGCCGCCAGCGCCTCGCCCTGGGCCGACGCCGGCTCGTCGACTTGAATGTCGGCGGGGATCCGCACCACGAAGCACGACCCGCGCCCCAGCTCGCTCGAGACCGCGATGCCGCCGCCCATCAGCGCGCACAGCTTCTGGCTCACCGAGAGGCCGAGTCCAGTGCCGCCGTACTTGTTGGACGTCGAGGCGCTGACCTGGCCGAAGTCCTGGAAGAGCTTGGGCACATCCTGCTCGGCGATGCCTATGCCGGTGTCCTCGACGCGGATCTCGATCCAGTCCGCACCGGGATTTTCGTCACGCTCGACGGTCATTGTGATGATCCCGTCGCTGGTGAATTTCGCAGCGTTGCTCAGCAGGTTCAGGACCACCTGGCGAAGCTTCGTCTGGTCGGTGGTCACCGACCCCGTGGCGCCCCTTTCGATATTCAGGACGTTGTGGTTCTGATCGATCAGCGACTGGGCCGTTCCGGCGACGTCGTCGACAAACCGGGCGAGTTCGAAGGTCTCGGGGCACAGGTCCTGCGCACTCGATTCGATGCGCGACAGATCCAGCACGTCGTTGACCAGAGCGAGCAGGTGCTGTCCCGCGGCGTTGATGCGGCCCAGGTCCGTAAGCTTCTGCGGCTCGGCCCTTACGTCCTGGCCTTGCTCCAGCAGGAGCTCGCTGTAGCCGATCACGGCGTTCAGCGGGGTGCGGAACTCATGGCTCATCTTGGCCAGGAAGATCGAGCGCGAGCGGTTGGCCTCCTCGGCCAGGTTCTTGGCCTGACGCAACCGAACCGCCGTCAGGCGGTGGCGCTGCACCTCCCGTTCCAGCTGGGAGCGGAGCGTGATGGTGCTGACGTAGTAGATTGCCATCCAGGACATGTAGACCGTGGCCGAGAAGATCGAGACCCAGCCCACCGTGGTCAGCTTCGCAAGCGGCACCCGCTCGATGAACGAGCCGTGCACGGCAAAGGCGATGAGGAACGCGGCCAGATCCGCGGCGAATATGCCGAGCACGACCCACGGCCGCTCGCCGAGGTAGAAGAACCCCAGCAGCAGCGCGACAAGCAGCCACGGCAGGAGAGGCGAGGAGACGCCGCCGTAGTGGAAGGATCCGAACAGCGAGGCGAAGGCCAGGGTCTGCACCGACACCAGCGCCACGAGTTGCAGGTTGCCGGTGAACTTCAGAACAAACGGCAAGGCCCAGAACGACCAGATGCTGGCGATCATCACCCATACCGCGTAGCCGGGATGGGGATCGCTGCGGAACAGGAACACACAGATGGATTGCGCCATCAGCGGCCCGAACAGGTGAGTGAACACGAAGTTCCGCGCCAGGCCCAGTTCGGAGCGCTCGCGTTTCGCGCTTTCCGGCACGAACCAGTCGATGACCTTGAGAACCGCGTTCCACATGCCTTCGTCCCCGCGTGTACAGGCCGCTCTCGAATTTCGGCACGTTAGGCTATTGCGGCAGCCCTTAAGAACCGGTGCACACTGCAGGAGGTCGAAATAACCTGTTCTTAATTGGCGATGCCGAATAGTGGCGGCCGCAGGCTGTAAATCAGCATGCGATGCAGGTGATCCGCGAGTTGGTCCTCGCGACGCCTGATGAAGATTGATGGCGGAGCCCGGGATGTCTAACGCGCGGCAGCAGGCGTCAAGTCCGATCGATCGACTCGTCGACTGGTTCATTCCGCCCGAACTCGCCGCCGAGCGAGAGACGCGCCAGCTCGCGCGCATGTTCCTGATCAGCCACCTCCTGGGGCCCATCCTTGGCAATGTGGTGCCGGGGGCGCTCTTTTTCCTCGACCCCAAGCCCGGCTATCCGGTGGCGGTGCTGGCGGTTTCGATCACCTCGTTCTGGATCTTCCCCTTCGTGTTGAAGGCGATCGGCCGCTACAACCTGTTGGCCTTCCTCTCCATCCAGAACCTGATCTTCTGCATCCTGTGGAGCTGCTACTTCAACGGCGGCGTCACCTCCCCCACCCTGCCCTGGGTGCTCACCATTCCGCTGCTGGCGTTCTTCTACCTCGGCCCGTCACCGAAACTGAGGCTGATGGCGCTGGCCCAGTTCTCGATCAATTTTGCGGCCTTCGCCGCGATCAGCAACTACATCCCGGCGCCGCCCAACCCGACGCCGCTCGCGGCGCTCCAGGGCCTGGGCATCGTCTCCACCCTCGCCGCGTCGGGCTATGTCACGCTGATGGCGATCTACTACGGCCGGATCCTGGCCTCGGGCGCCGAGCTGGAGGTGGAGATGCGCGGCCACCTGGCGACCGCCGCCGAACTTCGCCGCGCGACCGCCGAGGCCGAGCGCGCCGGCGCCGCCAAGGCCGAGTTCGTGGCCAGCATGAGCCACGAGCTGCGCACCCCGCTGAACGCCGTGATCGGCTACAGCCAGATGCTGCTCGAGGAGGCCGCCGAAGAATCGGACGACGCCACCGCGGCCGACTTGCACAAGATCCACAACGCTGGCCAGCATCTCCTGAAGCTGGTGAACCTCGTCCTCGACCTTTCCAAGATTGAGGCCGGCCGGCTTGAGCTGGTGCCCGAGGAACTGGCGGTCGCCGAGTTCCTGGAAACCATCATCGACCACCAGCGCCCCAAGGCCGAGCGCAAGGCCATCACCCTCACCCTTGAACTCCAGGATGGGCTGAACACGGCCCGCTGGGACGGGCCGCGGGTCCGTCAGGCGGTAGGCCACGTTGTTGAGAACGCGATCAAGTTCACCGAGACGGGCACGGTCACCGTCTCCGTCTGGCGTCGCGCCGGGCGATCCATCGACGACATCGTCATCGCGGTGCGCGACACCGGAGTCGGCATCGACCCGGCGATCCTGCCGACCCTGTTCGAGAAATTCACCGTCGCCCACGACGACAGCGCGAGCAAGTACGGCGACACCGGCCTGGGGCTGACGCTGAGCCTGGCCCTGTGCCGCCTGATGGGCGGGACGGTCACTGCCGAGAGCGTCGTCGGCCAGGGAAGCTGCTTCACCTTCACCCTGCCCACCGCCCCCAGCACGCGCCGCAAGCGCAAGACGGCGCGCGTCGCCGACGACGACCAGATGCACCTGGCAACCTGACAGAATTCGGACCTCCCGCGATGACCAAGATCCTGCTTGTCGAAGACAATGAAATGAACCGCGACATGCTCACGCGGCGGCTGGCGAGGCATGGCTTCGACGTCAGCTGTGCGCCCGACGGGCCGCGTGGCGTGCGGATGGCCGACGAGATGCGTCCTGCCCTGATCCTGATGGACGTCTCCCTGGGCGAGATGGACGGCTGGGAGGCCACCCAGCTGATCAAGGCCTGCCCGTCGACATCCGGCATCCCGATCATTGCGCTGACCGCCCATGCGCTGGCCAGCGATCGGGCGCGCAGCGTTGAGGTCGGTTGCTGCGACTTCGACACCAAGCCGGTGGACCTGCCGCGCCTGTTGCAGAAGATCAACGCCTGCCTGGCGGTGACCCCCGCCTGACGGCCAGGGCGCGGCGAGCGTTCTCGGCTGCCCCCAGCGGCGCCTCCGGCGGCGCGGGTTACTTCCCCGATCTATCGACCGCGCCTCGCATGGTCGATATGGTTATTCAAGATTAACTTAGCCTGAAGGACGTTCCGAAATCTCGTATACTATAAAATAACAGGTCTCTGGTATGTCAAACTCGCGACATAAAAGAGAAACCTGGTGGGTCAAATGCAAAAAGCATTTAATAACTATACTCCGCTTGCCACGTTGGCCGGCAGCATGCGCGATTTCCGATACCCCAGGGGCGCCGATCTGCAAGACCGCGTGTCCGGCTTCTTCAAATGGCAGAACCTGCGTCGCCAGCATGGCCTGTGGCCGTTCTCGCGTTCGACGGAGGACGGGCCCTACACCGTCTGCCAGGCCCGGGACGATCGCGGCGGCGCGATGCGCGGCGTCAACTTCGCCAGCCAGGACTATCTGAGCATGTCCTCCCATCCGGCGATCAAGACGGTCGCGACGGAGACCATCGCGGAGTTCGGGGTCCACAGCGCGGGGTCGGCAGCGCTCGTCGGCAACACCTCCCATTCGGTCCTGCTCGAACGCAAGATCGCCGATTTCCTCGGCATGCCCGAAGCCATCCTTTTCCCGACAGGCTGGGCCGCGGGCTATGGGGTGATCAAAGCCCTCGTGCGCGGCCAGGATCACGTGGTGATGGACGCGCTTTCCCACACTTGCCTGCAGGAAGGGGCCGCGGCGGCGACGCGCAACATCTACCTCTACCGTCACCTGCAGATCCCCGAGTGCCGCAAGTGGCTGGAGAAGATCCGCGCCAAGGACACGGAAAACGGCATCATGGTGGTGACGGAGGGCCTGTTCTCGATGGACTCCGACACGCCCGACCTCGCCGCCATGCAGGAGCTGTGCACCGAATTCGGCGCCACCCTGCTGGTCGACGTCGCCCACGACCTGGGCTGCCTGGGCGAGGATGGCCGCGGCCACATCGGCCTGCAGAACATGGTCGGCAAGGTGGACCTGGTGATGGGCAGCTTCTCGAAGACCTTTGGGTCCAACGGCGGCTTCATCGCCTGTCGCAGCCGGGAGGTGAAGGAGTACTTCCGCTTCTTCAGCCCGCCCTGCACCTTCTCCAACGCGCTCTCGCCCATGCAGGCGGCCACCGTGCTGAAGGCGTTCGAGATCATCGAGTCCGAGGAGGGCGCGACCCTGCGCGGCAAGCTGATGGCGAACATCCTCGAATTACGCCGCCAGCTCACCGAGGCGGGGTTCGAGGTCTATGGCGACCCCTCGGCCATCGTGTGCGTGAAGATGGGCGGCGAAGGTGTCGCCCGGCTGGTCGGGCGGCGGTTGCCCGACGAAGGCGTGATCGCCAACCTCGTCGAATATCCCGCCGTTCCCAAAGGCCAGGCGCGGTTCCGGATGCAGGTCATGGCCAATCACACGACCCAGAACATCGTCGACGCCGTCGCCGGCCTGCGCCGGGCCTACGACGCGGGGGTCGAGGAGTTCGAGTGGCTCACCAGCACCGAGACGGCGATGCGCGCCAGCGCCTGACCAGCGCCCGGTCCCAACGAAAGGGCAGGCGCTCGCGCCTGCCCTTTCTCATGTCTGGAGTGCGGCGCGCGAACAGCGCCGGCTGGTC
>JBIOED010000046.1:0-22222 GCA_044445675.1 Caulobacterales bacterium
GTACTCGCGGAACCCCGTGGCCTTCACCAGCGGCTGGGTTTCGAAGTCGTAGGTGTTGGAAACCAGGTCGGCGCGGGGTGCGGGCAGCATGGGGACTCCGGAAAACGCTAGGCGCGGCGCGAGGAGCGGCGGGAGATGGGTCTACATCACTCCGGCGCGCAGCAGGTCGTGGATGTGCAGGATGCCGACCGGCCTATCGGCGTCGACCACGAACAGCACCGTCACGGCCGGCGGCGGGTCGCTCATGAGCGCCAGCGCCTCGGAGGCCAGCATGGCCGGCGGCACGGTCTTCTTGGGGCCGGCGGTCATCACCTCGCCGGCAGTGTGCGCCATCAGGCCGTCGATGTGCCGGCGCAGGTCGCCGTCGGTGATGGCCCCTTCCAGGCGACCCTCCGCCCCGGTTACCCCGACGATTCCCCAGCGCTTTTGGGTCATCACCAGGAGGGCTTCCTTCATCGGCGTTTCGACGCCAACCAACGGCAATTCGTCTGAACCATGCATCAGATCGCCGACAGTCCTCAACATGGCGCCGAGTTTGCCGCCAGGGTGGAACACCCGGAAGTCCTGCGGTTTGAACCCGCGACGCTCCAGCAGCGCGACGGCCAGCGCATCGCCCAGCGCCAGTTGCAGGGTCGTGGACGTGGTCGGCGCATTGAGCTCGTCGGCGGCTTCCGGCGCGTCCGGGATCGCCAGCACGATGTCGGCGGCGCGGCCCAGCGCGCTTTCGGGCGCAGCGGTGATGGCGATCAGCGGGATCTTGAATCGCGTGGCGTAGGCGATCACGTCGGCCAGCTCGCGGGTCTCGCCGGTCTTGGACAGCGCCAGGATCACGTCGCCGGCCCCGATCATCCCGAGGTCGCCGTGGCTGGCCTCGGTGGCGTGCACGAACATGGCCACCGAGCCGGTGGAGGCCAGCGTCGCAGCGATCTTGCGCGCCACGTGGCCGGACTTGCCGATGCCGGTCAGCACGATGCGGCCCGCATGCCCCGGCTGCTGGGCGTCGAACAGGGTCTCCACCGCGCGGGTGAAGGCGCCGTCCAGCGCCGCGGCCAGTTGGCCGAGCGCTTCGGCTTCGGCGGCCAGCACCCGGCGGCCAACCGCGATGGCGTCGAAATCGCTCATTGCGAGGGCGCGAGCGCCTGAGATTGCAGGTCGTGGACGGCGGCGCGCGCCTGATTGCTGCGCCGCTGCGCCGCCAGCGTCTCACGCAGCATCGCCGCCTGCATGGCCGGCGTGCGCTGCACCGGCGTGGAGCCGAAGGGCGCCAGCGAGCGGTCGCCCAGCCCCTGCGGCCACTGCGTCGCCAGCGCCACGGCGGCGATGGCGGCCAGCGCCAGGACGGGCAGGTAGAGGCGATCGAGCATGCGGCCTCTATAGCCGCTTCGCCCCGCTCGGACCAATGCGTTGCATCCGCCGGCTCGACGGATAGAAAAGAGCCCTGGCCCAGCCGCATCGCCATCGAGGAGACGCCCGCCTTGCCCACCCTGATCCTGCTGCGCCACGGCCAGAGCCAATGGAACCTGGAGGACAGGTTTACCGGCTGGGTGGACGTGGACCTGACCGCCGAGGGCGAAGCGCAGGCGACAAAGGGCGGGGCGCTGATCGCAGCGGCGGGGATCGCGCTCGACCGCTGCTACACCTCGGTGCTGACGCGGGCGATCCGCACCTCCTGGCTGGCGCTGGCCGCGGCCGGCCAGGCCTTCGTGCCGGAGGTCAAGGACTGGCGGCTGAACGAGCGGCACTATGGCGGCCTGACCGGACTCAACAAGACGCAGACCGCCGCGCGGCACGGCGAGGCCCAGGTGAAGATCTGGCGCCGCTCCTACGACGTCCCGCCGCCGCCGCTGGCCCCCGGGAGCGAGTTCGACTTCGGCGAGGACCGCCGCTACGCCGGCGCGCATCTGCCGGACACCGAGAGCCTGAGGACCACCCTGGAGCGCGTTCAACCCTACTGGGAGAAGGAGATCGCGCCGCACCTGATCGGCGGCGAGACCCTGCTGGTCGCCGCCCACGGCAACTCCCTGCGGGCCATCGTCAAGCTGCTGTTCGGCCTGGACGGCGAGGCCATCGTCGGCGTCGAAATCCCCACCGGCAACCCGCTGCTGATCGAACTGGACGGGGCGCTGAAGCCTACGGCGGCGCGGTATCTGGACGCCGGCCGGGCGCAGGCCTTGCCGGCGATCTAGGCGTGGCGATGACCGCCGCCGACGCACGCTGGATGCGCCGCGCCATTGAGCTGGCGCGCGCAAACGTCGGCCTGACGGGCGACAACCCTTCCGTGGGCTGCGTGATCGTGCGCGACGGCGTCGTGGCGGGCGAGGCGGCCACCGCGCCGGGCGGCCGGCCGCACGCCGAGGAGCAGGCGCTCGACCGAGCCGGCGAGGCGGCCAGGGGCGCCACCGCCTACGTCACCCTGGAGCCTTGCGGCGAGCGCTCGTCCGGCGCGGCGTCCTGCGGCGAGCGCCTGGCCCGCGCCGGCGTCGCGCGCGTCGTCGCCGCCTGCGAGGACCCGTCGATCCTGGCCGCCGGCCGCGGCCTTCAGCGGTTGCGCGATGCGGGCGTCGCTACAGAACTCGGACTCCTGCGCGGCGAGGCCGGCGCCCTCTATCGCGCCTACCGCCCGCGACCTGGAGCCTAAGCGCCTGGAAATGGGCCGTTAATCACCCTGGGCTAGGATCGGGTAACCATGCCGTGCTCGACCTGACAGGCTCCATGTCCGAATCCGCCCACATCACCCGCCGGATGACCCAGGTCGAGGTCGACCAGATCTGCGCACGGCACGACCGCCTGTGGAGCTCCAAGCCCGGCGGGGCGCGCGCGGTGTTCGCCTGGACCGACCTGTCCGGCCTCGACCTCACGGCGCGCAACCTGTGCGACGCCGATTTCAGCGGCGCGGTGTTGGCGGGCTGCAAGCTGCAGGACACCCGGCTCGACAACGCCATCCTGTTCGGAGCCGACCTGCAGGACGCCGACCTGCGCGGAACCTCGCTGCGTCGCGCCGACCTGCGCGGCGCCTGCCTGCGCAACGCCGACCTCACCGGCGCCGACATGTTCGAGGCGGACCTGCGCGAGGGCGTGCTGGCCGCGGCCGATCCGAAGTTCGGCTTCCGGCGGATCGAGGCGGGCGGCGCGGCGCGCGTCGGCGACGCCCAGGGCGCCAAGCTGGTGGGCGCCAACCTGGAGCGCTCCAAACTCTCCGGCGTCATCGCCGTGCGAGCCGACTTCACCGACGCGGTCCTGAAGGACGCCCGCCTGGTGCGCGCCAACCTCAAGCAGGCGACGATGAAGGGCTGCGACCTTTCGGGGGCCGACCTCTCGGGGGCCGACCTCGACGGCGCGGACCTGCGCGATGCGGTGCTGGTGGGGGCCAAGACCCTGCAGTGGAACGTCTCCAACGCCAACATGGCCGGTGCGCTCACCGACAAGCCGGCCGGCATCGCCGCCTCAAGCCTGCCTTACAAGACCATGATCCAGGACCACGCCCGCTGGTGCGAGACCGGCGGCCAGCATGGCGCGCCCTCGGTGTTCGACGGCGCCGACCTGCGCGCGCTGGAGACCATCCGCGGCTACAACCTGACCGCGCTGTCCGCCAAGGCGGCGGTGTTCTACGGCCTCGACATGGAGGGCGTGCAGCTGCAGGGCGCGCATCTGGAGCACGCCGACCTGCGGAACTGCAACCTGCGCCGCGCCGACCTGCGCGGCGCCAAGCTGGCCAACGCCAAGCTCTCCGGCTCCGACCTGCGCGAGGCCCAGATGGGGCCGCTGCTGCTGGGCGCGGACCGGGTGCTGGCCTGCGACCTGCGCCGCGCCGAACTGAAGGGCGCCGACCTCACCGGCGCCGACGTGCGCCAGGCGATCTTCATCGACGCCGACGTCAGCCGGGCCAACTTCACCGGCGCGCTGCTGCGCCAGACCAACTTCACCGGCGTTATCCGCCACGGCTCCCGCGGCCTGGACGACGTAATCTAGACTTCGCGAAAAAGGGCGGCGCGGTCGCCCGCGCCGCCCCTCGTTCGTTCTCTTCCTAGGCGTGGCAGGAAGCTAGGCCGCCTTTTCGGCTCCAATCAGGCTCGGCTGGCCGACGCTGATCTCGACGCGGCGGGGCTTCAGGGCCTCCGGCAGTTCGCGCTTCAGCGAGATGGCCAGCAGGCCGTCGGCGAGGTTCGCCTCGGTGGCCACGACATAGTCGGCGAGCTGGAACCTGCGCTCGAAGTTCCGTTCGGCGAGGCCGCGGTGCAGGAAGTGGCGAGGCTCGTCGTTGGCGGCCTTGCGGCCGGTGACGGTGAGCAGGTTTTCCTTCACCTCGATGGCCAGTTCTTCCGGGCGGAAGCCGGCCACCGCGATCTCGACGCGGTAGGCGTTCTCGTCGGTGCGCTCGATGTTGTAGGGCGGATAGCCGGCGGCGCCGTCCGCGGCGGCGGAATCCAGCAGGTCGGCCAGGCGGTCGAAGCCCACGACGGAGCGATAGAGGGGGGAGAAGTCGATCGTACGCATTGCGGTCACATCCTTCTTGCCAAGCAAGGTTGCGGTTCGAACGGGCGCCTTTGCGAGCCTGTCGGCCTCGCGGCAGCGTCCAGAAGGCCCGGACATCCAGCGCCTTCGGGTCATGAGGTAGGCCGGTGATCTGGCGGTTCAAGGTCTTGCGCCGCGCGGCGCGAGCACGCCGGACGGTTTACTTCGCACACGCCAGAAGCGAAGCTCGGCTCTAGTGTTCCGATTCCGAAGTTCGCAAGCGCTTGCGGGTGTCGTGGGCGACCTTCGGAACCGATGAGGACACTAGCAAGTGAACGCTTCTAGTGTGCTTCTTGGATCTGAAGTTCGCTCGGCGCCTGGCTCGTGAGTGCGGCGAACTTCAGATCCCGCACAGTAGCTGGGAGTCGTAGGCATGGCGACGCTGGAGGAGCTGACCGATCGGATCCGCCGCGCGACGGCGTCCGACACGGGTCGTGACGCCCCCGGCCTGGGCGCGTCGATCAAGCTCGACCTGAAGGGCGAGGGGATCATCCACATCGACGGCGCGGCGGTGACCAACGAGGACCTGCCGGCCGACCTGGTGGTGACGGTGGCGATGAAGGATCTGGCCGCGCTGGGCAAGGGCGAGCTCGACCCGACGCGGGCGATGATGACCGGGCGCCTGCGGCTATCTGACATGGGCCTGGCCATGAAGCTGCAGCCGAAAATTCAGTCTCTGTTTTCCGAAGCGGCCTAAGGCAGAGCTGATGGCCGACGAAGCGCCCCTGATCGAGACCGCCGACGCCAAGGCCCCGCCGGGCGGCGAGGCGGCCTGGTGCGCCGGTGCGGGCGGCGTAAAGCTGCGGGCGGCGCTGTTCACGCCTCGGGGCCTGGCGCCGGGAGGCCGCGCGCGGGGCTCCATCGTGCTCTCCGGCGGGCGCACCGAGTCGCTCGAGAAGTATTACGAGTTCATCGGCGAGTGCCTCGACCGGGGCTTCGTCGTGCTGGCCCACGACTGGCGCGGGCAGGGGCTGTCGCAGCGCGACCTCGACGACCCGCTGAAGGGCCACGCCAGGGGCTTCAAACCCTATCTCGACGACTTTGCGGCCCTGCTCGACGCCTACGAGCCGCGGCTGCCGAAGCCCTGGGTGGCGGTAGCCCATTCCATGGGGGGCTGCCTGACGCTGCTGGCGATGGCTGAAGGCGAGAGCCGGTTCGCCGGCGCGATCCTTTCGGCGCCGATGCTGGGCATCCGCACGCCGTTCCCGCCGGCGCTCTCGCGGATGCTGACCAGCCTGAACATGATCACCGGCCGCGGCTCGGTCTACACCTTGGGCGGGGCCGGCAAGCCCTATGACGACGCCTTCGAAGGCAATGTGCTGACCCACGATCCGGTACGCCACGCTCGCGCCTGGAGCCTGGTGGCCGCCGAGCCCAGGCTGGCGCTGGGCGCGCCGACCTGGGGGTGGGTCGACTTCGGCCTGCGCGCCACCGCCTATCTCGCCCGGCCCGAGGCGCTCCGGAACGTCACCGTCCCGGTGGTCATCGTCTCGGCGGAGGAGGACCAGATCATCGACACGGCCGCCCAGGCCGCCGCCGCCCGCCACCTGCCGCAGGGAAAGTTCGTCAACGTCCCCGGCGCCTACCACGAAATTCTGATGGAGACCGACCCGATGCGTAACATCTTTCTGAGGGCCTTCGACGCGCTCACCGGCCGGGTTGCGCCGACGCCGGCCGAGCCACCCAAGGCAGCCGCCGCCTCAACGCCGACGCCGGCTGCTGCGGCGCCCGCGCCGAACCCCGCGCCGGCGCCCGCCGCCGTCAAGCCAACCCCCATGGCGACCCCCGCAGCGACGAAACCTGCGGCGCGGAAACCTGCAGTGAAGAAGGCGGCCGCCAGGCCCGCGCCCGCCAAGGCCGTCGCGGCGAAGAAGCCCGCCGTCGCCAAGGCGGCGCCTGCCGCCGCCAACAAGGCCGCCGCCGCGAAGCCGGCTCCGGCCAAGGCCGCCGCCAGGCCTGTGGCCAAGGCCGCCGCGGCGAAGCGGGCGGCCGCCCCTGCCGCCGCCAAAGCGCCCGCCGCCAAGTCGCCGGCGGCCAAGGCCCCCGCTGCCGCGAGCAAGCCCGCGCCCAAAAAGCCGGCGGCGAAGCCCGCCGCCGTGAAGGCGCCGGCCGCCAAGAACCCTGCGGCCAAGGCATCGGCCGCCCGCAAGCCGGCAGCGAAGAAGCCGGCGGCGAAGAAGGCCTAGTCGCCGACTGCCGACAGGGCGACCAGCGCCTGGTCCAGGCAGGCGCGGTCGCCCGCGATGGCGATCCGCCCGCCGTGGGCGCCGACCGGCGCGCCGCGCCAGTCGGTGGTGAGCCCCCCGGCGCCGGCGATCACCGGGATCGCCGCGTCGATGTCCCAGGCCTTCAGCCCGGCCTCGACCACCAGGTCGAGCGTGCCGGCGGCGACCATGGCGTAGGCGTAGGCGTCGCAGCCTAAGCGCGCGAGACGCGCCGCCGCGCGCACCGCCCGCCAGGCCGCGCGCTCGGGCTCCTGGAAGTTGGCCGGGTCGGTAGTGGCGATCAGCGCCTCCGACAGCCCGGTGCAGGGCCGAACCTTGAGCGGGCGGCTCTGGCCGCGGCTCATCAGCCGCGAGCCGCCGGCGTGGCCGATATAGAGTTCGCCCATGAAAGACTGGCCGATCGAGCCCAGCACGGGCTTGCCCTGGAAGCGCAGGCCGATCAGCGTGGTCCAGACCGGCAGGCCGGCGATGAAGGCCCGCGTGCCGTCGACCGGGTCGAGCACCCAGACGAACTCCGCCTGCGGCCGGTCCTCGCCATATTCCTCGCCGATCACGCCGTGCTCGGGGTAGCGCTCGGAGATCAGCGCCCGGATGGCGCGCTCCGCGCCCTTGTCGGCCTCGGTGACCGGATCGAAGCCCTGCGCGCCGCCCTTGTCGACCAGCCCGTGGTCGGCGCGGAACAACGGCAGGATGGCGCCCGCCGCCGCGCCGTTGAGCTCGATCAGGAAGGAGTCGAGCGCCTCCATGAGGCCGGGCGGCAGGCGATCGGAGGCCGAAGCGGTCATTCGCCCGCTTTACGCCCTCTGCGGCGTTTAGGGAAAGGCGTGCCCTACGGCCTTGGGCTCGGTCTCGTTCAGGGACTTGGCGAGTTCGAGCAGGCGTTGCCGGGGCCGCTCGCTCAGGCTGCAGAAGGCGCGGACGAGATCCTTGGTTTCCTTGCCGTTATGCGGCTCCGGCGGTTCCGGATCCCGGTCGAGCGAATTGTCCTGGCCGAGCCCTTCGTAGAAGTAGTTGACGGGGACCTCGAGCACTTCGGACAGTTGCCACAGGCGGGCGGCCGACATGCGGTTGGCGGCGCATTCGTACTTCTGGATCTGCTGGAAGCGTACGCCGCAGGCGCCGGCGAGCTGCTGCTGGGTCAAGCCCAGGATCCGACGCCGGCGGCGAAGCCGACGACCCAGATGAATATCGATCACATCCATCATGACGCGACGCCCATTCTCCAAAACCCCATGTCCCGTTGCGGGACGGCACACAGGGTTCGCCGCAATCCTCGCGCCAACATCCACGCGTTGCTAAGGTTGCGACGCCGGCTTTAGTGAAGACGCATGACCGACTCTCCGCGCCAGATGCGACAGGACATCCTCTGGCGGCTTGAGGCCTGGGCCTACGATGTGGCCGAGTTTCTGGCCCGGCTGTTTCCCATCGACGCCGTCTCGGACTTCGGCGCGGGGTTTTTCCGGACATTCGGACCGCTCACGCCACTGCACCGCGTCGCCCGGACAAACCTAAGGATCGCGTTTCCCCAGGCCGACGAGGCGGAGATCGCGCGCCTGCTGGCGGCGCAGTGGGATCAGCTCGGCCGCTGGGCTGCCGAATTTCCGATCCTGCACCGCATTATCGCCGATCCGGAGCGCGTGGAGGTGGTGGGGGCCGAGCGGCTGGCGTCCATCCGGGACGGCGCCGGGCCGGTGGTGTTCATCTCGGGACACTTCTCCAGCTTCGAGATCATGCCGGCGGCGATCATCCGCGCCGGGATCACCTGCTGGATCACCGGCAGGGCCACCAACAACCCGCACGTGGACGCGCGCATCCAGGAGGGCCGCCGACGCTATGGGGTCAAGCTCTTCGCACCCAAGGGGGCAAGGGGCACGCGCGACCTGCTGCGCGCCTTGGGGCGCGGCGAGTCCGTGGCGCTGATGAACGACCAGAAGTTCAACGGCGGCGTGGCCGCGCCGCTGTTCGGCGTGATGTGCCACACCGCGCCGGGACCGGCGACCTTCGCGCTGCGCTATGGCGTGCCGATCCAGCCGATGAGCGTGCAGCGCGTGGGCAAGGCGCGCTTCCGCGTCGTGGCGCACGATCCGATCCGGCTTGAGGACACAAGCGACCGCGACGCCGACATCGAAACCGGCGTGCGCCGCATCAACGCCTTCATCGAAGACCGCGTGCGCGAGCGGCCTACCGAATGGTTCTGGGTCCACCGCCGCTGGCCGAACGAAATCTACAAGCGTCGCTAACCCTCGTTGGTCTCGCGCCAGCGCTGCAGGGCCTCCGCCGGCCCCGCGTAGGCCTCCTGCAGGGCCGCGCTCCAGTAGCGCAGCTGCTCCAGGGGGATCTTCCGGCCGGTCACCGCGCAGATCACATGGCGGCCCGGCTTCAGCACCGCGAAGTCGCCGTCGCCGTAGTGCAGCTTGGCCAGGTCCGAGCCCGGGAAGTCGCGGTCGTGAGCGTTCATGGAAGCCTATTTAGCGTGGCTGCCTCGCCTGCAACAGGGGTCAGAACAGGTCACCCTGCGCGGTAGGCGCCGCTTTCGGTTTCGATTTTCCGGGTTTGGGGTTGGGCGGATCGGCCGCGGCGCCCTCGATCACCGCTTGGCGGGTGACCCGGTCGCCGAACTTGATCGCCACCGCCTCACCGCCGGCCAGCGCCGCCCCGGCATGCACGATGGAGCCGTCGGCGCGGGTGACCCGGGCGAAGCCGCGCTGCAACGGCCGCTCGGGATCGACGGAGACATAGAGCTTGGCGAGCGCCCCCAGCCGCTCCGACGCGCGCTCCAGCCCGCGCAGGACGCCGGGTTGCAGCCGCCGCGCCACGCCGTCCAGCCGCTGGAACTGCACGGCCTGCGGCCGCTGCAACAGCAGCGGCGAGAACCGGGCGGAGACCCGCACCAGGTCGCGCTCGTGGGCCGCGGCGTTCCGCGCCAGGCCCGCCGCCAGCCGCCCGGAGACGATGCCGAACCGTTGGGCCGCCAGTTCGACGAGATCGCTGACCCGCGTCAGAGCCCGCCCGGCCGCCTCGACCCGGCCGCGCCGCTCTTCCACCGCCCGGCCGCCGCAGCGGTGCATCCGCGCCCCGAAATCGCCGACCACGGCCTTCAACTCCGCCAGCACCGGCGTCGCCATCTCGGCCGCGGCGGTGGGCGTCGGCGCCCGTCGGTCCGACACGAAGTCGATGAGGGTGGTGTCCGTCTCGTGCCCCACGGCGCTGATCAGCGGGATGCGGCACTCGGCGACCGTGCGGGCCAGGGCCTCGTCGTTGAACGCCCACAGGTCCTCCACCGAGCCGCCGCCGCGCGCCACGATCAGCACGTCCGGCCTGGGGATCGCGCCGCCGTCCTGCAGGGCGTCGAAGCCCCGGATCGCCGCGCAGACCTGGGCCGCGGCGGCCTCGCCCTGCACCACCACCGGCCAGACCACGACCCGGCACGGCCAGCGGTCGCGGATGCGGTGCAGGATGTCGCGGATCACCGCCCCCGTCGGGCTGGTGATCACCCCGACCACGGTCGGCGTGGACGGCAGGGGCTGTTTGCGCTCGGCGGCGAACAGGCCCTCGGCCGACAGCCGCGCCTTCAGCCGCTCCAGCTGCGCCAGCAGCGCGCCGACGCCCGCCGCCTCCATGGTCTCGATGACGATCTGGTAGCGCGACCCCGCGGGATAGCTGGTGATCTTGCCGGTGACGATCACCTCCAGTCCGTGCTCGGGCCGGATGCCCAACCCGCGCACCTGGCCTTTCCAGACCACCCCGTCGATCGCCGCCCGCTCGTCCTTCAGCGTCAGGTAGACGTGGCCATTGGCATGGTGCGTGACCTTGGAGATCTCGCCCCGCAGCCGCACGAACCCATAGGCGTCTTCCAGCGTCCGCTTGAGCGCGAACGCCAGCTCCGAGACCGAATAGGGCTTGGCGTTGCCGTCTTCGGCGGGCGGCGTCGGGGACTCGGGGGCGAGGTCGGTCATGGGCTGAAGGTAGCGGTCAAAGGGACGAACCCCAAGCAACACCACCTTGCCTGCGTTCTTGAATTGTTCTAATCTCTTCGATGTCATCCCGGAAAGCGCGGAGCGCTTATCCGGGATGACAGCTGCGCAGAGGAAAAGGGCGCGCCCGGCTCGGCGGGCGCCATAGCGCCGCGGGCCGGACACGCCCCCATCCCCAACGGATCAGATGTAGCGGCGCAGACTCCGGGCGAGTTCGTTGGGGCCGGAACGCTTCTTGGCCTGGGCCGGCTGATAGGCGACCTGGCTGTGTTCGTGGCAGTAGGGGCCGTCGCCGGCGCGGCGGCCGCAGAAGGTGAAGTTGTCCAGCGACGGGTCGCCGATCGGCCACTTGCACATGTGCGCGCCCAGCGTCAGCACGGTCGCCGTGCCGGGCGCTTCATCGACGTAGCGCACGGGCGCGGGATGGTGCGGCGTCAGCGACACCGGTTCGGCGATGCGGCGCGGCGCCGACGGCGCCGCGGACACCGGCCGCGCCGGCCGCGGAGCCTTGAAGGTGGTGCGCGCCGGCTTCGAGGGCGTCGCGCGGCCCGAGAGGCCCAGGCGGTGGACCTTGCCGATCACCGCGTTGCGGGTGACGCCGCCCAGTTGCTTGGCGATCTGACTGGCGGACAGCCCGTCCTGCCAGAGCTTCTTGAGGAGTTCGACGCGTTCGTCCGTCCAGCCCATGTTCGCCTCCCACTTTGGTGATCCCGAGACGCACCCCTGCGTCTGCCCGAAATCAACATCTTGTGGTGTCCAGCAGTGCTGCCGCCCACCAACCACCATCAGTAGTAAACAACTCCTTAAGGGCCACAATAGGCGCCCCACCTTTCGTCCACAGGAACTAGATGTTGCGTCCGGGTCGCGCGTCTTCGGCGAGCAGCGGGCCCTCCGGCGCCCCGGCGCCATCTCCCAAAAGGGGCGATTTTGCCGCACTCTTGCGGTCGCGCCGTCGGCGGGGCACATGAGGGAAATGAAGGATATGGCGCTCGCCGAAATCGTCCTGCCGCCCCAGCCGCGCGACTACCACGGCGTCAACTGGGCGGGGTTCAAGACCCTGTACTTCCGGGAACTCCGCCGCTTCTGGAAGGTGGGTTTCCAGACGCTGGCCGCGCCCGTGGTCACCGCGCTGCTCTACATGATGGTCTTCGTGGTGGCGGCGCAGGGCGCGCGGCCGATCCACGGCATGCCCTACGGCGCCTTCGTGGCGCCCGGGCTGATCATGATGCAGATCCTCAACAACGCCTTCGCCAACTCCTCCTCAAGCCTGCTGCAGGCCAAGATGAACGGGCTGATGGGCGACTTCCTGACGCCGCCTCTGGCGCCGCTGGAGCATGCCGCGGCCTTCGGCCTGGGGGCGGCGACGCGGGGTCTCCTGGTGGGCAGCGTCACCCTGCTGGCGGTCTGGCCGTTCGCCCACATCGGCATCGAACACCTCTGGGCAGTCATCTACTTCGGTCTGGGCGCGGCCCTGATCCTCGGCTTCCTGGGGGTGATGGCCGGGCTCTGGGCCGAGAAATTCGACCAGATGTCGGTGGTCACCAACTTCATCGTCATGCCGATGACCTTCCTGTCAGGGACCTTCTACCTCGTGCAGCGCCTGCCCGAGCCCTTCCGCTCGGCGTCCAAGTTCAACCCGTTCTTCTATCTGATCGACGGCTTCCGCTACGGCTTCATCGGCCATGCGGAGGGCTCGCTGGCCGTCGGCGCGGCGATCACCGCGGTCCTGGTGCTGTCGCTCGGCTGGGTCTGCTATTGGATGTTCGAAAGCGGCTACAAGATCAAAACCTAGCCTCGCCGCCGTTGACTTCCGCCCCGCCGAAGACGAGAACGCCAAGCCTTCCAGTCCCCGTCGCGCCGCGGCGGGGATGCTTCCGTTTTGGAGGGCTCTTCCGGTGACCGAGAAGACCGCGTCCCAAGCTGCCGCGACCGTTCCCAGCGACCACATCATGGCGGTCTACAGCCGCACCCCGCTGGCGTTCGAGCGCGGCGAGGGCGCGCGCCTCTACACCGCCGACGGCGACGCCTACCTGGACTGCATGGCCGGCATCGCGGTGAACGCCCTGGGCCACGCCAACCCGAAGCTGGTGGCGGCGCTGAAGGCCCAGGCCGAGAAGCTCTGGCACGTCTCCAACATCTTCACGATCCCCGGCCAGGAGGCGCTCGCCAAGGCGCTCACCGACGCCACCTTCGCCGACGAGGTGTTCTTCACCAACTCCGGCGCCGAGGCCATCGAGTGCGCCATCAAGACCGCGCGCAAATACCACTGGGCCAACGGCCAGCCGGAGCGGATCGACATCATCGGCTTCGACGGCTCCTTCCACGGCCGGACCATCGCCTCGGTCAACGCCTCGGGCAACCCGAGTTACCTGGAGGGCTTCGGCCCGCCGCTGCCGGGCTTCGTGCATTGCCGGTTCGGCGACATGGAGGGGCTGAGGGCTGCGGTCGGGCCGACCACCGCCGCGATCCTGCTGGAGCCGGTGCAGGGCGAGGGCGGGGCGCGCTCCTGGCCGGAAGCCGACCTCACGGCGATCCGGAAGCTATGCGACGAGACCGGCACGCTCCTGATCTACGACGAGATCCAGTGCGGCCTGGGGCGCACCGGCGAGCTGTTCGCCTATGAGTGGGCGGCCGATGCGGCCCCCGACGTCATGGCCATCGCGAAGGCGCTGGGCGGCGGCTTCCCGCTCGGCGCCTGCCTGGCCACCGCCGAGGCCGGCCGCGGCATGACCGTGGGCTCCCACGGCTCGACCTACGGCGGCAATCCGCTGGCCATGGCGGTGGGCGAGGCGTCGTTCTCCGAGCTGGTGAAGCCCGAGCTGATGGCCCACGTCCGCGAGATCGCCGGCTATTTCACCCAGCAGTTCGAGGGCCTGAAGGCGCGCTATCCCGAGGTGGTCGAGGATATCCGCGGCAAGGGCCTGCTGATCGGCCTGAAGCTGAAGACGCCGAACCGGGAGTTCATGCAGCACGCCCGCGACCAGCATCTGCTGATCGCCGGCGGCGGCGACAATTGCGTGCGCCTGTTGCCGCCGTTGAACCTGACCCTCACCGAAGCCAGCGAGGCGGTGGAAAAGCTCGAAGCCGCCTGCGAAGCCGCGCGGGCCAAGGCCAAGGCGGCGGCGTGAGCCAGCCCGTCCGCCACTTCCTCGACCTCTGGAGGCTCGAGGGCTCGGACCTGCGCGCCATCCTGGAGGACGCCAAGCGCCGCAAGGCCGCGCGCCTGGGCTGGCCCAAAGGCCGCCGCGACGCGGATGCGGCGGGCGAGGGCCGCACGCTGGCGATGATCTTCGAGAAGAACTCCACCCGCACCCGCTTCTCGTTCGACGCCGCCATGCGCCAGCTGGGCGGCGATGTGATCATCTCCAACGCCGTCGACATGCAGCTCGGCCGCGGGGAGCCGATCGAGGATACCGCGCGCGTGCTGTCGCGCATGGTCGACGCGGTGATGATCCGCGCCAACAACCACGAGGACGTGGAGCGCCTGGCGCTGTCCTCGGCCGTGCCGGTGATCAACGGCCTCTCGGACCGGAGCCATCCCTGCCAGATCATGGCCGACCTGCTGACCATCGAGGAGCACCGCGGCCCGGTCGCCGGCAAGACGATCGCCTATGTCGGCGATGGCAACAACGTCTGCGCGAGCTTCATCCACGCCGCGCCGAAGCTGGGCTTCCGGCTGAACATCGCGGCGCCGGCCATCTACCACCCGGACCTCCACGACCTTGCCCGCGCGGCCCAGGAACAGGGCCAGGTCTTTGCTTCCGACGATCCGCGCCAGGCGGTCAGCGACGCCGACGTGGTGATTACCGACACCTGGGTGTCCATGGGCGACACCGACCACGACGAGCGGCTGGACGCCCTGGAGCCGTTCCAGGTCGACGAGGTGCTGATGGATTTCGCCAAGCCTGACGCGGTGTTCCTCCACTGCCTGCCGGCTCACCGCGGCGAAGAGGTCACCGACGAGGTGATCGACGGGCCGAAGTCGCTGATCTGGGACGAGGCCGAAAACCGCCTGCACGCCCAGAAATCCATCCTCGCCTGGTGCTTCGGGGCGATCTGACGGCGGCCCGTCAGTCCAGCCGGCAGTCGAGTTCCGCCATCAGTCCGGCGGGCGCCCAGGCGTAGCGCACCGCGCCGCCCATCTGCCGGGCGAGCTGGCCGATGAGCCGCGAGCCGAAGCCCTCGCGCTCGGGCGGCTCGACGCGCGGCCCGCCGGCTTCTTCCCACCGCACCGTGACCGTTTGCGCGTCCTCTCGCCGCCAGCGCACCGCGAGGCGGCCGTCGCGGGTGGAGAGCGCGCCATACTTGGCGGCGTTGGTGGCGAGTTCGTGGATGGCCATGCTCATCGCCTGGACGTGTTCAGGCGGCAACAACACCTGCGGCCCCTCCAGGACATAGCGGCCAGCCTCGGCCAGTGGGGCGAGTTCGCCGTCGATCACATCGTGCAGCGAGGCGCCTTCCCAGCGGCGAGCGGCCAGCGAGGTCTGGGCCCGCGCCAGCGCCTCCACCCGCCCGTCCAGCACCTGCCGAAAGTCCGGCAGCGTCTCGGCGGTGGTCAGGCGCACGAAGGATTGCACCACCGTAAGCGCATTGCGGGCCCGGTGATCCACCTCGCGCATCAACAGGCTGCGCGCCTCCTCGCTGCGCCGTTCGAGCACCTCGCCGGTGACGTCCTGGACAGCGCTGACGATTTGCGCCACCTCGCCGTCGGGCCCATGGATCGGCGCGTTGATCGCCGACCAGTAGCGCTCCTCGGCCTCGCCGCCGGGCGACGCCACGGCGTAGGGGCGGACGGCCATCTGATCCGGCGCGCGCGTCGCCATGACAGCCTCCAGCGATCTGCGGATCGCGTCGACGAAGCCGCGGATCGAGGGTTCCGGCGACGGACCGAAGGCCTCCAGCACGCCCTGGCCCAGCAGCCTCTCCGGCGTGGTGGCGAAAGCCAGCGCATGGGCGCGGTTCACGGCCAGCATGGTGAACCTGGGCGCATCGGCCGCCATCAGCAGCAGCGGCTGGGGCGAGGCGTCGAACACCGCCCTGAAGTCGAGCGCCACCGGCATCTCGCCGGCCAGGATCCCACGGGCCGCGGGCTCGGCCGCCAGCTGATCCGTCAAGCTTGATCTCCTTCGTCCGCCAAGCCGCTAGGCCCCGGAAGCACCCCTCCTGTCAAGGCGGGCGGCGCTGTCCGCGCCAAAGCTCGCATTCCGCTGGAACTGTCCTATATGGCCGCGATGCCAAATCCTTCCGTACCCGACGACGCGGTCATGGCCTTCCAGATCGAGGGCGAGCCGGTGCGCGGGCGCCTGGCGCGCCTGGGCCCGGCGGTGGACGAGATCCTGCGCGCGCATGACTATCCCGAGCCGGTGGCCAACCTGTTGGGCGAGGCCTGCGCGCTAGCCGCCCTGGTGGGCTCCAACCTGAAGTTCGAGGGCCGGCTGATCGTCGAAGCGCGCGGCAATGGGCCGGTGCGCTTCGTGGTGGCGGACTACGACACCTCCGGCGGCTTGCGCGGCTATTGCGGCTTCGACTCCGAGGCGGTGGTCGAGGCCAGCCAGGGCTTCCTGCGGCCGGGCGCCAAGTCGCTGTTGGGCGAGGGTCACTTCATGATGACCGTCGATCAGGGCCCCGACATGGACCGCTACCAGGGCGTCACTGTCATCGAGGGCGAGACCCTGGCGCTCTGCGCCGAGCAGTATTTCGCCCAGTCCGAGCAGACCCCGACGCGCGTCCGCCTGGCTGTGGGCCAGGCGGAGGGCCTCTGGCGGGCCGGCGGCATGCTGATCCAGTCCGTCGCCGAGGACGACGCGCGCGGCTCGACGACCGAGGCCTGGCAGCGCACCCAGGCGTTCTTCGAGACGGTGGGCGAGGACGAGCTGGTCGATCCGGAGCTGTCGTCGCAGCACCTGTTGTTCCGCCTGTTCCACGAGGACGGCGTCCGGGTGTTCGGCTCCCAGCCGCTGCGCGCCTTCTGCCGCTGCAGCCAGGCGCGCATCGAGACGGTGCTGAGGTCCTTCGACCCGGCCGAACGCGCCGACATGGTGGAGCCCGACGGCCAGATCCACGTCACCTGCGAGTATTGCTCCAAGGCCTATGCCGTGGCCCCGGAGAGCCTCGAAACCGCGCCCGCCCAGTAGGTCACGCCAGGGATATCACGATGGCTTGGAGGGCCTGATCGCCGGTCCGCCCAGGCGCTTGCCGCTGCGGATCGCCTCGCAAACGGCGTCGAGGGTGTCGTTCTCCGAGGCCACCGGGTCCTGCCAGGCGTGGCGGTCGCCGCGGCGGGTGGCGACCGGCCCCTGCAGGTTGTTGTGCGCGTACATGGTGGCGGTGACCACGGCGAAGCGCCGGGCGCGGCAGTCCACCGACCAGTGCGCCAGGCCCGACCGCGCGCGCCCGGCGGCCAGGTCGATGGGCGTGAACAGCTCGTGGCGGATGTCGGTCTCCACCAGGCCGTCCGACATCAGCGAGACCCCTTCCGGCGTCGCCAGGCGCACGCCCTCGACGTCGAAGTTCACCAGGATCCAGCCCTCGCCGGTCAGGTTCCGGGCCACCCAGGCCGCCACCGATTTCTCGTCCAGGGCGGCGGGCGGCGCGGGGTCCACCACCGCAGACGCCGGAGGCTCGGGCGCCGGCGCCGCGCGGGCCGCCAGCCCGACGAGAGCCGCCGCCATAGCCACGCCGAGCCTTGCCGAGAGGGTTCGTCTCATGCCGCGCACCCTCGCACGAACGGCGGCGGCGGCGAAATGCTCAGGCGGCGTCGAGCGCGCGGCTGACGTCGCGGCCGAGGTCGCCGGCGCCCTCGAGGCCGACGCTCATCCGCACCCAGCCCTCGGTCAGACCGATCTCCAGCCGTTCGGCTTCCGGCATCGAGCGGTGGGTGGTGGTGCAGGGGTGGGTGGCCATCGACTTGGCGTCCCCCAGGTTGTTGGACAGGTCGAAGATCTGCAGGGCGTCGAGGAAGCGCCAGGCCGCGTCCCGCGAGCCCAGGTCGAAGGCGATCACGTTGCCGCCGCCGGTCATCTGATTGGCGATGGTCGCGGCTTGCGGGTGGTCCGCACGCCCGCAGTAGATCGTCCGGCGCACCTTGCTGCTCGCGGCGATCAGGTCGGCGAGCCGGCCGGCGGTCTCGGTCTGGCGGCGAACCCGCAGGTCCAGCGTCTCCAGGCCCTTCAGCAGCACCCAGGCGTTGAACGGCGACAGGGCCGGGCCGGTATGCCGCAGGATGTCCTTGTAGGCCGGCGTCATCACCGCCTCTGCCCCCAGGATCGCCCCGCCCAGCACCCGGCCCTGGCCGTCGATGTGCTTGGTGGCGGAATAGACGACGACGTCGGCGCCCAGCGCCAGCGGCCTCTGGAAGATCGGGGTGGCGAATACGTTGTCGACCACCAGCTTTGCGCTGGCCGCGTGCGCGATCTGCGCCACCGCGCCGATGGCGGTGACTTCCAGCAGCGGATTGGCCGGGCTCTCGATCAGGAAGGCCTTGGTGTTGGGGCGCACCGCGGCCTTCCAGGCCTCCAGGTCGGTGGCGTCCACATAGGTCGTCTCGACGCCGAACCGCGGCAGCAGCTCGGAGATGATCCAGCGGCAGGACCCGAACAGCGCGCGGCCCGCCACCAGGTGATCGCCGGCGCGCAGCAGCCCCTGCAGCGCCACATGCACCGCCGACATCCCCGACGCCGTCGCGCGGCAGACCTCGGCGCCTTCCAGCAGCGCCAGGCGGTCCTCGAAGATCTGCGTCGTGGGGTTGCCGAAGCGCTGGTAGATGAACCCCGGATCGGCGCCGGAAAACCGGGCGTCGGCCGCCGCGGCGCTGTCGTAAGCGAAGCTCTGGGTCAGGAACAGCGCCTCGGAAATCTCGCCATGGGGGCTGCGGGCCATGCCGCCGCGCACCAGGCGGGTCGCGGCTTCCCAGTCGCGCGGATCTTCGGCCATGGCGAGGCTCCCTTGCAGGCAGACGGCCGCTTGAACGGCAGACACGCCGAGGCGTCAAGCGGCCTATTCTGAATGGCGCGACAGCGAAGCTATGACCCCGCCGGGGAGAAGGACGCTTGCAAGCTCAAGGTTCTCCGCTAAGTCTTGGCCGCCCATGAGCGACACCCAACGCCCGGGCATCCTGCCCTGCCAGGCCATCGACGCCCTGATCGCCCACGGCGCGATCTGCGGCGACACGCCGTTCGAGTTCGACCAGGTGCAGCCGGCCAGCCTCGACCTGCGGCTGGGCGCCCGCGCCTGGCGGGTGCGGGCTTCCTTCCTGCCCGGACGCCATACGGTTCGCGAGCGGATCGCCGCTGTGGCCATGCACGAGGTCGACCTGACCCGCGGCGCGGTGTTGGAGCGCGGCTGCGTCTACATCGCCGAGCTGCAGGAGCGGCTGAAGCTGCCGCCCGGCGTTTCGGCCCGGGCCAACCCGAAGAGCTCCACCGGCCGGGTGGACGTCTTCGTGCGGCTGCTGTCCGACCGCGGCGGCGCCTTCGACGACGTCGACGAAGGCTATGACGGGCCGATCTACATGGAGATCGCGCCGCAGACCTTCTCGGTGCTGGTCAGCACCGGCACGCGGCTGAACCAGCTGCGCCTGAAGGCCGGCCAGCCGCCGCGCCTGCGCATCGAAAGCGTCGGCGTCGACCTGACCGGCGAGATCGCCGGCTTCCGCGGCCGCCGCCATGCCGGGCTCGTGGACCTCGACAAGGAGGACGGCCACGATCCGCGCGACTTCTGGGAGCCGCTGCACCCCAAGGACGGCCAGCTGCTGCTCGACCCCGGCGAGTTCTACATCCTGGCCTCCAAGGGCGCGGTGGAGATCCCGGTCCTGGAAGCCGCCGAGATGACCCCGATCGACCCCTCGGTCGGCGAATTCCGCGTCCACTACGCCGGCTTCTTCGATCCCGGCTTCGGCACCGACGAGGCGCACGGCAAGGGATCGCGCGGCGTGCTGGAGGTGCGCAGCCACGAGACCCCGTTCATCCTGGAAGACGGACAGACCGTCGCCCGCCTGGTCTACGAGCCCCTCACCGAAAAGCCCGACCGGCTCTACGGCGACCTAGGCTCGCACTACCAGCGCCAGGGCCTGAAGCTGTCCAAACACTTCCGGATCTGGGGTGAGTGACAATAGCCCGCCGGGCTAAGCGGGATGGGGATCAGTCCCGCTTGTAGATCGACTGCCGCGGCGTCTCGGTCACCCGCCGCAGCATCGGCTCAAAAGCCTCCAGCGGCATGGTGTCGTAGGCCGGGTCGAAGCTCGACTGGTCGTAGAGGTGGCAGAACTGGGCGCAGTGTTCGAAGTGCGGATGCCCCCGGAACTGCTCGCGCAGGTCGCGGTCCAGGCCGATGTGGTGGAAGAAATAGTAGCCCTGGAAGACCCCGTGCTTCTCCATCATCCAGTGGTTGGCCTCGGAGACGTAGGGCTTGAGGACCGCGGCGCCCAGCTCGGCGTGGCTGGCCGGGCACAGGATGTCGCCGATGTCGTGCATCAGGGCGCAGACCACATATTCCTCGTCCTGGCCCGCCCGGTGCGCCCGGGTGGCGGTCTGCAGCGAGTGCTCCAGTCGGTCGACCGCAAAGCCGCCGTGGTCGTTGTCGAGCAGTTTCAGGTGGGCCAGCAGCCGCCCGGCCAGCTCGCCCCGGTGCGGCGCGGCGGCGCGGCCGATGGCCATCCAGTCCTCCTGGGTGCCCTCGGTCATGGCGTGGAATTTCGCGCGGTCCAGGACTGTGTCGCCGTCGGCCATGTCGGCCTCCCTTCGATCTCTTGCGGACAGCCTGCGACCGCCGTGGTCGCAGGTCAACGTCTGGCGGCGGCCGAAGGCCGGGGCAGACCTGACCACCAAGGCCGCCAAGACCGCCAAGGAGTCCGTGGCGCGGCTATCAGGAGCTTTGAATTGGCCTGCGGCCTTCTTGGCGGTCTTGGCGGTTCTCTTTTTTCACGCCGGCTCGGTCGCCGGCTCCTCAACGAAGCCCTTCCACGTGCCCATGTATTTCACGAAGCTCGGGCCAAGGCCTTCGGCGGCCAGATGATCGGCGGGGACCGGCGTCCGGATCGGCGTGAAGCCCGGGTCGGCCGCCAGCCGCGCCGGATAGTCGTGGTGCAGGATGGCCGCGCGGCCCAGCATCACGAAGTCCATGCCGTGCGCCAAGCAGGCCCGCGCGTCGTCCGGCGTCATCACCTTGCCCGCGCAACCCAGCCGCACGGCGCCGCGCGGCAGCTCGGCGAAATAGCTCATCAGGCTGCGGCCTTTGAACGCCTCCTCGGTCGGCTCCTTGGCGTAGTCCCACAGCGACATGTCCAGGTAGTCGATCTTGCCGTCGCCCAGGATCTGGCGGGCGACCTCGACGATCTCGGCCAGCTTCAGCCCGAACCGCTCGGGCGATAGGCGCAGGCCCAGGCTGAACTCGGGTCCTGTGCGGGCGCGGACGCCGTCGATGATCTCGTGGACGATCCGCGCGCGGTTCTGCAGGGATCCGCCGTAGCGGTCGGCGCGCTGGTTGACCTCGGGGCTGAGGAACTGGGCCAGGATGTAGCCGTGGGCGCCATGCAGCTCGACGCCCTGGAAACCGGCCCGTTCGCAGCGCACGGCGGCTTCGATGAAGGCGTCGCGCAGCCGCTCCACCTCGTCCAGCGTCAGGGCGCGCGCCCCGAACTCGGCGTTGTCGGAGGAGCAGACCGGGGCCTCGCCGATCAGCTCCGCGGGGCTGCGCATGCCGGCGTGGTGCAGCTGCGCCACCGCCAGGCTGCCGTACGCCCGGATCTGCGCCGCCAGCCGGCTGAGCCCGGGCAGGTGCTCGTCGCCGAACACCCCCAGCTGGCCTGGGAACCCCTGGCCGATGCGCTGCACGTGCGCCGCGCAGGTCATGGTCAGGGCGAACCCGCCCTTGGCCCGCCAGGTCAGCCACTTGAACTCGTCGTCCGACAGCGTCCCGTCCGGGTGGCTTTGCAGGTTGGTCAGCGGCGCCAGCGCCAGGCGGTTCTTCAGCGCCGGCCCGTGGGCCAGGGTCAGCGGTTGGAAAAGCTCGGACAAGTGGGCAACCCTTAAACGCGTGTTCGAACCCTCTTAGCGGACCGCGGCGCCGCCCCGCAATCCAGCCGGCCCGACAGCGCCTCCACGCTCTCTGGCGCGTCCCTACGCTTGAGGGCAATGGGAAGACCGGCTAAGGAACCGCACCTTACGGAACGCGGCCGTAGTTCAGAGGTAGAACGCAAGCTTCCCAAGCTTGATGTCGTGGGTTCGATTCCCACCGGCCGCTCCAATTCCCCCGCTCTATCGGCCCCAGGACTGGCTCAACTGGTTCCGGGCGGCCGGGCTTGACGCAGTGAACGTGCGGGGCCCGCTTTTCGATTCCTCGCTGATCATGGCGCAGGCCGCGATCCGCGGCGGCGGGGTGGCGCTCGCTCCGCACGCTCTGTTTCGACGCGAACTGGACAGCGGCCAGCTCGTGCGGCCCTTCGCGATCGAAGCCGACACAGACGGCTACTGGCTGACCTGGCTCAAATCCCGCTCGCCCTCGCCGGCGATGCAA
>JBIOED010000047.1:0-22165 GCA_044445675.1 Caulobacterales bacterium
GGCCTGATCGCCTATCTGGTCGGCAACTTCGTGTTCGCCAATTACCTGCAACTGCACTTCGTGCCCGGCGTCGGCGAGATAGCGATCTACTGCGGGGCGATGATCGGCGCCGGCCTGGGCTTCCTCTGGTACAACGCCCCGCCGGCCCGGATCTTCATGGGCGACACCGGCTCGCTGGCGCTGGGCGGCGGCATCGGCGCGGTGGCCGTCGCCACCCGCCAGGAGATCGTGCTGGGGATCATCGGCGGGCTGTTCGTCGCCGAGACCCTGTCGGTGATCATCCAGGTGGCCTGGTTCAAGCGGACCGGCCGGCGGATCTTCCTGATGGCCCCGATCCACCACCATTTCGAGAAGCTCGGCTGGTCGGAATCGACCGTCGTCATTCGCTTCTGGATCGTCTCGATCATGCTGGCCCTGCTGGGCCTGGCCACCCTGAAGCTGCGGTAGGGAGGCCTGGCGAGCGCCATGATCCCGGTCCGCGGTTTCGAGGGAAGGACGGTGGCCATCTTCGGCCTGGCCCGCACGGGCCTCGCGGCCGCGCGCGCCCTCGTCGCCGGCGGCGCTCGGGTCGCGGCGTGGGACGAGAATCCGACCTCGCGCGAGGCCGTCGCCGCCGAGGGCTTCCCGCTGGTCGATCTGACCACCGCCGACTGGTCGCAGTTCGCCGCCCTGATGCTGTCGCCGGGCGTGCCGCTGACCCATCCCGCGGCGCACTGGACGGTGGAAAAGGCCCGCGCGGCCGGCGTCGAGATCGTCGGCGACATGGAACTCTTCGCCCGCACGGTGAACGCCGCGCCTGAGCATAAGCGCCCGAAGATCGTCGCGGTCACCGGGACAAACGGCAAGTCGACCACTACCGCCCTGATCGGTCACGTCTGCGCCCAGGCCGGGCGCGACGTGCGCATCGGCGGCAACATCGGGGTGGGCGTCCTCGACCTGGAGGACATGCACGGCGGGGCGGTCTACGTCCTGGAGATGAGCTCCTACCAGCTCGACCTGACCTCCAGCCTGCACGCTGACGTGACGGTGATCCTCAACCTGTCGCCCGACCACCTGGAACGCCACGGCGGCATGGAGGGCTACGTCGCCGCCAAGCGCCGCATCCTGATGAACCAGGGCAAGGGCGACACCGCGGTGATCGGCGTCGACGATCCCTGGGGCCAGCAGATCTGCACCGAGATCACCGCCGCCAACCGCCGCACCATCGTGCCGGTCTCGGCGTCGAAAGCCATGGGACGGGGCGTCTATGTGCTGAACGGCCTGCTCTACGACGCCACCGGTGAGCGCGCCCAGGAAGCCTGCGACCTCAACCGCGCCCGCTCGCTGCCCGGCCGCCACAACTGGCAGAACGCCGCGGCCGCCTACGCCGCCGCCAAGGGCCTGGGCATCCCCGCCGACGAGGCCGCCGAGCACCTGCTGACCTTCCCGGGCCTGGCGCACCGCATGGAGACCGTCGCCACCCTGGGCCGCGTGCGGTTCGTCAACGATTCCAAGGCCACCAACAGCGACGCCGCGCGCCAGGCCCTGTCCAGCTATCCGCGGTCCTTCTGGATCGCCGGCGGCCGGGCGAAGACCGATGGCATTGAACCGCTGGAAGACCTCTTCGGCCGCGTCGCCAAGGCCTATCTGATCGGCGAGGCGGCGCCGGCCTTCGCCCGCACCCTGGAGGGCAGGGCCCCGGTCGCCCAGTGCGGGACCCTGGACGTCGCCGTCGCGCAGGCCTACGCCGACGCCGCCGCGGCCGGCCAGGAGGCCGTCGTCCTGCTGTCGCCCGCCTGCGCCTCCTTCGACCAGTACGCCGACTTCGAGGACCGCGGCGAGGCCTTCCGCGCCGCGGTTCAACGGTTGGCCCAGGCCAAAAAGGGCGCCGCATGACGTTGTCGCCACGTCCCTTCTCCCCCTGCGGGAGAAGGTGGCCTGCGAAGCAGGTCGGATGAGGGGTCTCTCAGATTCGCCGCTTGGCGCCCGGCTGCTCGGCCGCTTCGAGAATTCGCTCCAGCAGGCGATCCGCGGCTGCGACTTCCCTGTTTGCAAAACGAAGCGCCTTGAAGCCCTGCTCTACCAGCCACGCATCGCGAACGGCGTCATGTTCAGGATCGTGAAACGGGCCGTCGATCTAGACGGCCAGCCGGGTGCGAAGGCACACGAAGTCTACGACATAGGGGCCGAGCGGAAATTGACGTCGGAACTTCAGAGCGGCAAGTCGGCGGCTGCGCAACAGCTTCCAAAGACGTCGCTCGTTCGATGGCGTGCTCCGCCGCAGGGCGCGGGCCTGAGGGATGGTCGCGGATCTCGCCAGGACTCATCACGGCTGCGCTTGAAACGATTTTCGCCCCCTCATCCGACCTGCTGCGCAGGCCACCTTCTCCCGCAAGAGGAGAAGGAAAGAGCTTCGTCCGCCATATCTGAGGTTGCCGCCGCATGACCGCCGCGACGCCGCAGGCCCACCACGCCTTCGCCCGCTCCGACCGCTCGCCGGTGGGCGTCTGGTGGTGGACGGTGGATCACTGGATCCTCGGCGCGGTCGCCATGCTGATCGCCATCGGCATGGTCATCGCCTTCGCCGCCAGCCCGGCCGCCGCGGCGCGGATGAACATCGGCGATCCGTTCCATTTCGCCGTGCGCCAGTGCGTGTTCGCGGCCGGCGCCTTCCTGATCCTGATCGTCGTCTCGATGCTGGACGTGAAGACCGTCCGGCGAAGCGCCTTCCTGATCTGGCTGGTGGCCATCGCCATCATGATCGCGTTGCCGGTGCTGGGCCACAACGCCAAGGGCGCCACCCGGTGGGTGGAGTTCGGCGGCTTTTCCCTGCAGCCCTCGGAGTTCATGAAGCCCGCCCTGATCATCCTTGTCGCCTGGATGTTCTCGGAGGGGCAGAAGGGCGCCGGCGTGCCGGGCGTCTCCATCGCCTTCTTCCTCTATTTCGTCTCCATCGCGCTGCTGCTGATCCAGCCGGACATCGGTCAGACGGTGCTGATCACCGTGGCCTTCGGCGCGGCGTTCTGGATGGCCGGCGTGCCGATCTCCTGGGTGATGGGCCTGGGCGCCACGGCCGTCGCCGGCCTGTCGTCGACCTATTTCCTGTTCCCGCATGTGGCCAGTCGCGTGGACCGCTTCCTGTCGCCCGACAAGGCCGACACCCACCAGGTGGACGCCGCCGCGGTGGCGCAAGCCGCGGGCGGGCTCTTCGGACGCGGTCCCGGCGAGGGCGTGCTGAAACGCGCGATCCCCGACGCCCACACCGACTTCGCCGCCTCGGTGGGCGCGGAGGAGTTCGGCCTGGTCTTCCTGCTGCTGGTGATCTCGCTCTTTGCGTTCGTGGTGGTCCGTGGGCTCTATCGCGCGATGAAGCTCAACGACCCCTTCGAGCAGGTGGCCGCGGCCGGGCTCTTCGTGCTGGTAGGCCAGCAGGCGATCATCAACATCGCGGTGAACCTCGACCTGATCCCCACCAAGGGCATGACCTTGCCGTTCATCAGCTATGGCGGCTCGTCCATGCTGGCCATGGGGCTGACGCTCGGCATGGCGCTGGCGCTCACGCGGCGCAGGCCCGGCGCCTATACGGTGGGCGAAGGCCTCGCCAAGGCCGGGACATTCGCTTAAGCGCGGGGCCATGCGCAAAATAGCTGTCCTCGCCGCCGGCGGCACCGGGGGCCACCTGTTCCCCGCCCAGGCCCTGGCCGAGGCCCTGATCGGGCGGGGCTGGTCGATCGTGCTGGCCTCGGACGAGCGGGTGGCCGGCCTGTCGCAAGACTTTCCGGCGGAGCGCCGCATCGGCCTGTCGGCCGCCACCTACCGGCCCGGCGACCCGATCGGCATGATGCGCGCCGGCCTCGCCGTGCTGCGCGGGGCCGGCCAAGCGCGCGCCGCCTATCGCGAGATCGGCCCGCACGTCGTGGTCGGCTTCGGCGGCTATCCCTCGGCGCCGGCCCTGGTGGGCGCGCTCATCGACCGGCGCCCGACGGTGATCCACGAGCAGAACGCGGTGATGGGCCGGGCCAACCGCCTGCTCGCCGGCCGGGTGACCCGGGTGGCTTGCGCGTTCCCCACGCTGCTCAAGGCGCCCGCCAGGGTCGCCGGCCAGGCGGTGGTGGTCGGCAATCCGGTGCGGCCCGCGATCCGCGCCCTGGCCGGGATTCCCTACGCGCCGCCCGCAGCGGACGGTTCGATCCGCCTGCTGGTCACCGGCGGCAGCCAGGGCGCGCGCCTGCTGTCCGAACTGGTCCCAGAGGCGATCGCCGCCCTGCCGGACGGCCTGCGCCAACGCCTGGTCGTGCAGCAGCAGACCCGCGCGGAGTCCATGGAAAGCGCCCGGCGCACCTATCGCAACGCGGTGGTCGACGCCGAGATCGCCCCGTTCTTCCGCGACATGGCCGGTCGGCTGGGCGCCGCGCACCTGGTGATCGGCCGCTCCGGGGCAGGCTCGGTCTGCGAGTTCGCCGTGGCCGGAAAGCCCTCGATCCTGGTGCCGCTGGCCATCGCGCTCGACGACGACCAGGGACAGAACGCCAAATACCTCGCCGACGTGGGCGCCGCGGAGGTGGCCCGGGAGAGCCAGCTCACCGTCGCCAGCCTCTCCGGCGCCCTGGAAAAGCTGCTGGGCAATCCGGCGCGCCTGGCCCGCATGGCCGCCGCCGCCCGCTCCGTCGCCATCCCCGACGCCGCCGAACGCCTGGCCGACGTGGTGGAGGCGACGGCGCGGGTCTAAGCTCTTTTTCTGATCGGCCTTTCCGCCTATTCCGGCCCCATGACCCGCCGCCCCGTGCCCTTCGACATCGGCCCCGTGCACTTCATCGGCATCGGCGGCATCGGCATGAGCGGCATCGCCGAGATCATGCTGCGGATCGGCTACACGGTGCAGGGCTCCGACGCCAAGGCCAGCGCCAACACCGAGCGGCTGGCGAGGCTGGGCGCGAAGATCTTCATCGGCCATGACGCGGACCACGTGGAGGGCGCCTCGGCGATCGTCTATTCGACGGCGGTGAAGGCCGACAATCCGGAGATGGCGGCGGCCCGCGAGCGACGTCTGCCCCTGGTCCGCCGGGCCGAGATGCTGGCCGAGCTGATGCGGCTGCAATTCTCGGTGGCGGTGGGCGGCACACACGGCAAGACCACCACCACCTCCATGGTCGCCTGCCTGCTGGACGCCGGCGGGCTCGACCCGACGGTGGTCAACGGCGGGATCATCAACGCCTACGGCACCAACGCCAAGGTCGGCGCCGGCGACTGGATCGTCGTCGAGGCCGACGAGAGCGACGGCACCTTCCTGAAACTGCGCTCCACGGTGGCCATCGTCACCAACATCGACCCCGAGCACCTCGACCACTACGGCGACTTCGACGCGGTGAAGAAGGCCTTCCGCGACTTCGTGCAGAATATTCCATTCTATGGCTTTGCGGCGGTCTGCACCGACCACCCCGAGGTCCAGACCATGGCCAGCCGGGTGGAGAACCGCCGCCTGGTCACCTATGGCGTCAATCCGCAGGCCGAGGTCCGCGCCGAGGGGCTGACCATGGGCCCCGACGGCTGCCGGTTCGATGTCGTCATCCAGCCGCTTGACGGCGAGGTCGTCCGCTACGACGACCTGCGCCTGCCGATGGCCGGCCACCACAACGCGATGAACGCGCTGGCCGCCATCGCCGTGGCGCGCGAGCTGGGCGTCAGCGCCGAGAACATCCGCCAGGGCCTGGCGAGCTTCGGTGGCGTCCGGCGGCGCTTCACCACCACGGGCGTCGCCAACGGCGTGCGGATCATCGACGACTACGGCCACCACCCGGTGGAGATCACGTCGGTGCTGAAGGCCGCGCGCGCGGTCACGCAGGGCCGGGTGATCGCCGTGGTCCAGCCGCACCGCTACTCGCGCCTGTCCGACTTATTCGACGACTTTTGCCACGGCTTCAACGACGCCGACGTGGTGATCGTCGCCGACGTCTACGCGGCCGGGGAGCCGCCGCTGGAGGGGGTCGACCGCGACGCCCTGGCGGCGGGCCTGCGCCGGCATGGTCATCGCCGGGTGCTGGCCCTGGACGGCCCCGCCGACCTGGCCGGCCTCGTACGGGAGGAGGCCAAGCCCGGCGACCTCGTCGTCCTGCTGGGCGCGGGCGACATCACCGCCTGGGCCTACGCCCTGCCGGACCAGCTCATGGCCCTGGGCCAGGCCTCCGAATGAGCTGGAAGGACGCGCTGCCCAAGGTCCGCGGCAAGCTGCTGTTCGACGAACCGCTGGGACCCTTCACCTGGTTTCGCGTGGGTGGGCCGGCAGAGGTGCTGTTCCTGCCGGCCGACGAGGCCGATCTCACCGGCTTCCTGCTGGGGCTGCCTGACGAGGCGCCGGTGGCTGTGCTGGGCGTGGGCTCCAACGTCATCGTCCGCGACGGCGGCGTCCCCGGCGTGGTGATCCGCCTGGCCGGGCGGTCGTTCGGGGGGATCGAAGTCGGCGAGGACCATCGGATCGTCGCTGGCGTCGGGGCGCTCGACGCCCAGGTGGCCCGCGCGGCGGCCAAGGCTGGTATCGCTGGCCTGGAGTTCTACGCCGGCATCCCGGGCTCCATCGGCGGCGCCCTGATGATGAATGCCGGCTGCTACGGATCGGAAACCAGGGACGTCCTGATCGGGGCCTGGGGCGTGGATCGCACGGGCCAGCCTCGCCGCTGGGATCTGGCGGACTTCGGCTACAGCTACCGTCACAGCGAGGTCCCGGACGGCACGATCTTCACCGGCGCGGTCTTCCAGGGCCGGCCCGACGACCCGGCGGCTATCGGCGCCCGCATGGCCGAGATCACCACCCGGCGCGAGGCGACCCAGCCGATCCGCGAGAAGACCGGCGGCTCGACCTTCAAGAACCCGCCCGGCCATGCCTCCTGGAAGCTGGTGGACGAGGCCGGCTGGCGGGGAAGGCCGTTCGGCGGGGCCATGGTCTCGCCCCTGCACGCCAACTTCCTGATCAACACCGGCGAGGCCACCGCCGCCGACCTGGAGGGCCTGGGCGAAGCGATCCGCGCCGATGTGAAGGCCAAGCTTGACGTCGACCTCGACTGGGAGATCAAGCGCATCGGCCGGCCGGGGTGAGTCAGCCCACGAGGCCTTGACCCGGTCGGCGGGCTCGGTCACGGCCATGTCCTGCAGTTCCACGCCCTCCAAGAGTCGCCCCATGACCGCGCCGCTTTCCGGACACCACGTCGCCGTCCTGCTGGGCGGGCTTTCGGCCGAGCGGGAGGTGAGCCTGGTGTCGGGCCGCGAGTGCGCCGACGCTCTGGAGCGGCTGGGCGCCAAGGTCTCCCGGATCGACGCCGGGCGCGACCTCGCCCAGGCCCTCACCCGGTTGCGGCCGGACGTCTGCTTCAACGCCCTGCACGGCGCCTGGGGCGAGGACGGCTGCGTGCAGGGCGTGCTGGAGACCCTGGGCCTCGCCTACACCCACTCGGGCGTCCTGGCTTCGGCGCTGGCCATGGACAAGGCCAAGGCCAAGGCCGTGCTGGCGGCCGGCGGCGTGATCGTCCCCGGCGGCGGGCTTTACGACCGCTTCGAAGCGGCCGCCGACCACGTCATGGCGCCGCCCTATGTGGTCAAGCCAAACGCCGAGGGGTCCTCGGTGGGCGTGTTCCTGGTCTTCGAGGGCGCCAACCGCCCGCCGCAGGAGATCGTGGCGCCGTCCTGGACCTTCGGCGATCAGGTGATGATCGAGCCCTACATCGCCGGGCGCGAACTCGCGGTCGGGGTCATGGACGGCAACGCCATGACGGTCACCGACATCATTCCGCGCACAGGTTTCTACGACTACGAGGCCAAGTATGCGGACGGCGGATCGACGCATGTCGTCCCGGCCGATCTTCCGCCACAAGTCTTTGAAAAAGCATTGAGAATGAGCGAGGCGGCGCACGCTGCGCTGGGGTGCCGAGGGGTGACCCGCTCGGACCTGCGTTATGACGATGTTAATGACGTTCTGGTCCTCCTGGAGGTGAACACCCAGCCCGGCATGACGCCCACTTCGCTCATCCCCGAGCAGGCGGCGCTGCAGGGCGTGGATTTCGACCGACTGGTGCTGTGGATCACGGAGGATGCGTATGCCCGCAGCGGTGCGGGGGGGCTCGCGAGCGCAGGCGAAACCCCCGACTAAGGCGCCCGCCAAGGCGGCGCGCCCAACCTCCGCGACTGGGGCCTCCGCGACTGGGGCCTCGGCGACTGGCCGCCCGGCGAAAGCCGCGCGGCGGGCGGTCAGGCCGGCCAGCGACGCCCATGGCCTTTCCCCCAAGCTGGCGCTGATCGGCGCCCTGGCGATCCTGGCGCTGGCCCTGGGCGTCACGCTGGCCACCGGCCACCGGGGCCAGAAGCTGGCGGCGGCCGTCGGGGCGGGCCTCGACAACCGGCTCGGCGCAGCGGGCTTTCGGCTGCGCACCATCGAGGTGCAGGGCGCCTCGCCGCTGGCCACCGCCGACATCGTCAAGGCCGCGCAGGTCTACAAGAACCAGCCCCTGCTCGGCCTCGACCTCAACGGTCTGCGCAAACGTGTGGAGGGTGTCGGCTGGGTGAAGGAAGCCCGCATCGTGCGCCTGCTGCCCGACACCCTCGTGGTGGCGGTGGTGCAGCGCCGCCAGCTCGCGGTCTGGCAGCACGCCGGCCGGCAAGTGGTCATCGACGACCACGGCCAGCCGATCCCTGAGGCCGATCCGGCGCGGTTCGCCAGCCTGCCGCTGGTGGTGGGCGAGGGCGGCGCCGTGCACGCGCCGGAGATCCTGCCGGTGCTTGCCCAGCGGCCCCGGCTGATGGGCCGGATGGACGCCCTGGTGCGCGTCGACGACCGCCGGTGGGACGTGCGCATGAAGGACGGCTCACTGATCCAGCTGCCGGCTGACGGCGTGGAGGGCGCGCTCATGCAGCTCGAACGCCTCGACCAGCGCTCGCGCATCCTGGAGCTCGGCTTCGACCGCATCGACCTGCGCAATCCCGACATGGTCGCGGTGCGCCCGCGCCAGAACCAGCCAACCTTCGTTTCGCCGGCCGCGGGCCTTTGATGAACATGGAAGACCAGTCGATGCTGAAGTTGGCGACGCGCGCTGAAGCCCCTTCCGAAGACCGCAGGTTCGCGGAGCGCAGGCCGGCCGACCGCAAGGAGACCCGCGAGGGCCTCAAGGCGGCGCTGGTGCGCACGCCGGTGGTGGCCGCGGTCGATCTCGGCGCGGCCAAGGTCGCCTGCTTCATCATGAAACCGGACGGCGTGCGCAAGGGCGACCGGACCCTGACCACCGCCGGTGTCGGCTACGTCCAGTCGCGCGGCGTGCGCGGCGGCTCGATCATCAACCTCGACGAGGCTTCGGAAGCCATCGCCCAGGCCGTGGAGCGGGCCGAGAATGTGGCCGGCGTCAACGTCCAGAGCGTCACCGTCGCCACCGCCGGCGGCCAGCTCACCTCCAACCGCGTCGCCGGCCGGGTCTCCATCGGCGCGCGGCCGATCTCCGACAACGACCTGGTCCGCGCGATCAGCCATGCGCTGGCCCAGGTCAAGCTGCCGGGCCGCCGGGCCGCCCACATCCTGCCGATCGCCTGGTCGGTGGACGGGCAGGGCGGGGTGCGCGACCCGCGCGCCATGTTCGGCCGCACGCTCGGTGTCGAACTCCTGGTGGTGTCGGTCTCCGAGGCGGTCTTCCAGACCCTGGGCGCCTGCGTCGAACGCGCCCACCTGCAGTTCGAAGGTGTCGTCGCTGCGCCCTTCGTCTCCGCGCTGGCGGCGCTGGAGGAGGACGAGATGGACCTAGGTTCGGTCTGCATCGACATGGGCGGCGGCTCGACCTCGGCGGCGGTGTTCACCGCCGGCTCCCTGGTGCACGTCGAGACCGTGCCGGTGGGCGGCCAGCACGTGACCCAGGACATCGCGCGGGGCCTTTCCACCTCCATCGCCGGCGCCGAGCGGATCAAGACCCTGCACGGTTCGGCCATCGCCTCGGCCAACGAGGATCGCGAGATGATCGAGGCCCCCCCTCGCGGCGACGATCCGGGCGCGGGGCCGGTGATCGCGCCGCGGTCCTTGCTCAAGGGCATCATCGCGCCGCGCGTCGAGGAGACTCTGGAGCTGCTGCGCGACCGGCTGAAGGCCTCCGGCGCGCCCGTCGAGCCCGGCGCCGGCCTGGTGCTGACCGGCGGCGCGAGCCAGCTGGCCGGCGTCCGCGAAGTGGCCGTGCGGGTGTTCGACCGGCCGGTGCGCCTGGGCCGTCCCCGCCGCGTGCCGCACCTGGCCGACGCCGCGTCCGGCCCCGCCTTCACCGCCGCCGCCGGCATCCTGCACCGCGCCGCCTTCGGCCCGCGCGAGGCCGTCAGCGCCCGGGCGCTGGCCTCCGCCAAGCTGCGCCGCGAACCGCTCGACCCGAGGGCCAACCCGGTGGCCAAGGCGGCCTCGTGGCTGCGGGAAAACCTCTAGGCAACCAGCGAGCTTGAATCTGTACCGACTACTGTACATATTGATGGCCGGAGGATTTCCATGGACGTGCTCACCTATTCCGACACCCGCGCGCGCCTGAAAGAGGTGATGGACGGAGTTGTGGAGAACCGTGCGCCGGTGGTTGTCACGCGCACGCGCGGTGAGGCTGTGGTCATGGTCTCGCTCGCCGACTGGAACGGGATGGAGGAGACGCTTAGGCTACTCTCCAGTCCGACCAACGCCGCCAGGCTTGCCGAGGCGATGAGCCAATTGGAGGCCAAGGGCGGCGCCGAGCGAACTCTAATCGAGCCGTGAAGCTGCTTTTCGCCGACCGCGCCTGGGAGGACTATCTCCACTGGCAGGCCGCCGATCCGAACACCCTTGAACGGCTCAATACGCTCATCCGCGACTGTCAGCGCTCTCCCTTCAAGGGTTTGGCTAAGCCAGAGCCTCTGCGGGGTGATTTGCAAGGCTGGTGGTCGCGCCGGATCACGCTGGAGGACCGCCTGATCTACCGAGTGATAGGGAAGGGGGCCGATCAGTGGCTCGAAATCGCCCAATGTCGCTTCCACTACTGAGGCAGCACCTCCCAGCCCGGCCGCGTTGCGCGAGCCCAGAACCAAACCGCCGCGCCTAGGGCAAAGCTTGCCGGGCGGTCCCCAGCTTTTCACGGGTCGAGTCACAACGCCGCAGGGCGTCCCCGATTCGGCTTACGCCTTGTGACGCAAGGAGTTTTTTCCACCAAGGCGCCGCTGGACCGGGTCGCGACTCACGCTATGCGGTTAACCCTCGATTAAGGGTCTCGGCGCGTACTTAACGCTTCCTTACGAGGGCGCGCCGGCGGGCGAATTCGCCGGGCGCATCGGGCCGCAATTCGGAAGGACGCAGGGGTCCCATGACAATCGCTCTCTCAGCACCGCGCGCAACAGAACTGAAGCCGCGGATCGTGGTGTTCGGCGTCGGCGGGGCCGGCGGCAACGCGGTCAACAACATGATCGAGGCCGGGCTCGAAGGCGTCGAGTTCGTGGTCGCCAACACCGACGCCCAGCAACTGGCCTTCGCCAAGACCGATCGCCGGGTGCAGCTCGGCGTGCTGGCCACCCAGGGCCTGGGCGCCGGCGCCCATCCCGAGATCGGCATGAGCGCGGCTGAGGAGAGCATTCCGGAGATCGGCGAACACCTCGACGGCGCCCACATGGTGTTCATCACCGCCGGCATGGGCGGCGGCACCGGCACCGGCGCGGCGCCGATCATCGCCAAGTGCGCCCGCGAGCGCGGCATCCTGACGGTGGGCGTGGTCACCAAGCCCTTCCACTTCGAGGGCCGCCACCGCATGCGCCTGGCCGACGCCGGCATCGGCGAGCTGCAGCGCTATGTCGACACCCTGATCGTCATTCCCAACCAGAACCTGTTCCGGGTCGCCAACGAGCGGACCACCTTCGCCGAGGCCTTCGGCATGGCCGACCAGGTGCTGCACTCGGGCGTGCGCTCGATCACCGACCTGATGGTGCTGCCGGGCCTGATCAACCTCGACTTCGCCGACGTCCGCACGGTGATGACCGAGATGGGCAAGGCGATGATGGGCACCGGCGAGGCGACCGGCGACGACCGCGCGCTGATGGCCGCCCAGAACGCCATCCAGAACCCGTTGCTCGACGAGGTCTCGCTGAAGGGCGCCAAGGCGGTGCTGGTCAACGTCACGGGCGGCCTCGACATGACGCTGCTGGAAGTCGACGAGGCGGCCAACGCCATCTCCGAGCAGGTCGACCCGGAGGCCAACATCATCTTCGGCGCGGCCTTTGATCCGTCGCTGGACGGCATGATCCGTGTCTCGGTCGTGGCCACCGGCATGGACGGCGCCTCGATCGCCGCCATCGAGCCCAAGCTCGAGCGCCGGCCGATGACCGCCCCGCCGCTGATGATGCCCGAGCGCGCCGCAGCGCCCGAAGCCGTGGCCGCGCCGGCCTACGCCTCGGCGCCGCGATCCGTCGCCCAGCCGGTGCTGGCCGCCGCGACGGCGGAGGAAGAGCAGCCGGACCTCTACGCCGCGCCGACGGCTGCGGAGCCCCTGGTGATCCAGCCGGTGGCGCGCATCGTCGATCCGGCGGTCGCCGAGGCCGCCGACGAGCCGCTGTTCGCCGCGCCGGCCTTTGAGGAACGCCGGCCGCGCGGCGGCTTCCTGAGCATCTTCGGCAGCCGGCCGCGTTACGACGCGCCGCAGCCGGCCGCCGCGCCGGTCCAGCGTCCGGCGATCAGCCGCGGCGGGGCGCTTCCCGTCGAAGCCGCGGCGCCGGAAGAAGAGGCCCAGCAAGGCGAGGATCTGGAGATTCCGTCTTTCCTTCGCCGTCTCGCCAACTAACTGATTTCACGCGGAATCCTTCAGGCGCCGCAGGAGCTGAAAAGGCTGCTGCGGCGCTTGGCGTTTTTGCATTCCGTTAACCGAAACATTGCGAAACAGGGATTGTTTTGCTGCGGCGCACCAAGCGCTTTAACCGCAGCTGTGGCGCTTCTCGGTCGGCGGGGCGCGCGCCTCAGTTCCAGGGAAGGTCCAGCGTGGCGGCAGACGGTTTCCAGAGCGGCGCCTTCCAGCACACCGTCAAGTCCCCGGCGCTGTTCGCGGGCGTCGGCGTGCATACCGGCGCCTACACCCAGGTCGCCGTGCGCGCCGCGGGAACCGACGCCGGCATCGTCTTCGTCCGCACCGACATCGCCGATCGTGACAACCGGGTGCCGGTGTCGCCCGAGGCGGTCTGCAAGACCCAGCTCGGCACGGTGATCACCAACGCCGCCGGCGTCACGGTGGCCACCATCGAGCATCTGATGGCCGCCCTGGTCATGTCCGGCATCGACAACGCCCTCGTCGAGCTCGACGGGCCGGAGATGCCGATCATGGACGGCTCGTCGTGGCCGTTCCTGAAGATCCTCGACCGCGCCGGACGCCGGCCGCAGGCGGCGGCGCGCCGGTTCATCGAGATCATCGACACCGTCGAGGTCGTCGATGGCGACAAGCGCGCGGCGCTGAAGCCGGCGATGCGTTTCGAGGTCGCCTTCGCCATCGAATTCCCCACCGCCGTCATCGGCCGCCAGGAGGTCGATCTGCCGATGGACGAGGCCGCCTTCCGGCGCGAACTCGCCGACTGCCGCACCTTCGGTTTCCTGCATGAGGTCGAGGCCCTGCGCGCCATGGGTCTCGCGCGGGGCGGCGCCATGGACAATTGTGTGGTGATCGAGGGCGATCGGGTGCTGAACCCGGAAGGCCTGCGCCGGCCGGACGAATTCGTCCGCCATAAGGCGCTGGACGCCATCGGCGACCTCTATGTGCTGGGCGCCCCGATCCTCGGCCGCTTCGAGGGCGAACGAGCCGGGCACGGCATCAACAACCAGCTGGTCCGCGCGCTGGCCGCCACGCCGTCGGCCTGGCGCGTCCGCACCTTCGCCGACGAGATCGCGGTCGCGGTCTAGCCGCGGCTGGCCGGAATTCTCACCTGAGCCGCGGGAAGTTCAACGCCGTCGTCAGCGCGGGTTGCGTCTTTCTCTGCGCCGGACGATGGGGTAAGGCGGTGAGCTATGTTCCGAGAAATCCAGGACTTGCTGACGAGCGATGAAGTCGAGCAACTTCGCGAATTCGGCCGCGTCCTCAAATTCGTCGAAGGCCGGGTGACCAACCCGAACTCGAAGGTGAAAAACAACCTTCACGCCGACTTGCAAGATCCGAATCAGAAGAGATCGTCTGAAATCCTCGGCCAAGCCCTGGGCCGAAACGAAGAGCTGCTGGCCTATGCTTTCCCAAAGCGGATGGCGCCCCCCGTACTGACCAAATATACGATGGGGATGAATTACGGGGCGCACGCCGATAACGCCTTCATACCGCTCGGGCCCCGCCCTTTGCGCGCCGACCTGAGTTGCACGATCTTCCTCAATCGCCCCGAAGACTATGAGGGGGGAGAGTTATCGGTCAGGCTGGGCACGCGGGAAGTGGACTTCAAGCTGCCGCCCGGCGGGGCTGTGATCTACCCCTCCACCACAGTCCACGAGGTTCGGCCCGTGACACGCGGCGAGCGCTTGTGCGGCATCACCTTCATCGAAAGTGAGATTGTCGACCGCGTCAGCCGTGAACTGCTCTTCGAACTGAACGATGTCATGGCGCAGGAGACGGACCGTCTGAGCTGGGACGGGCTGACGCGGCTGAATCACGTGAGCTCATCGCTGCACCGGCAATGGGGCGACGCCGCCTAGGGTGGCAGCCGCAAGTGCCGGCGAACTTCGGAAGCGGGACGCTAGCCTCGCCGCCACACGCCATCGTCGTCCTGCGCAAATCCGTTGTCTTTGTAGATGTGGCGCACTGGCGCATTCCGGGCGGTCGGCGTGATGCGCGCGGTGAGGGCGTCTTGTTCGGCGATGATGTGTTGCAGGAATGCGTGCTCGACGCCCAGCCCGAGCACCCGGCAACTCAGGGCGAGACCGACGATCTCTCCATCCCGGATCACCGCCGCCCCGACGAGTCCGTTGTCGGCGAAACGATCGGTGACGTGCGCCGCATAGAGACTGTCTCCCGCCGTCGACAGGATGGCTTCCAACTCGGCCCGTGAGAACTTGATCCCGGTGGCGTTGAATTGGGTGGTGCGCTGGAACAGCTCCACGATGCGGTCCAGGTCCGCGCCCGGCGCGGGCCGTTCAACCCGCGTCTGTACGTCAAGGGACGCGATGAAGTCGGCTTCGCTGATCGCCTCCGCACGCGCCGCCTGACGGCCAATCTGCGCCTTGGCCAATTCGGTCCGCCCAGCGGCTTCGGCCGTCAGGCGTGGCTGTTGCAGCCGCGGATCGTTCAGCAGCCGCCGGCGCAGGATGAAGGGATCGTCGCCCCAGACCTCGACCTGCGGCAGTCTTTGGCGGACCCGTTCGCGCTCGACGGGGTGGTCGTCAATGAACAGGAATGTCTCGAGAGCCAATCCAAGCTCGTCAGCAACAGATCGTATGTTGTCGACCTTGTCGTCCCAGTTGATGCGCAGCGTAACGAAATCGTCAGGCGTCAACAGGTTGGCGGAGGGGTAGTAGTCGGGATATCTCCAGAGTTCGCGCACCGTGGTCTCGTCGTTCTTGCTCACGCAGGCCAGCAGGACACCGCGTTTTTTTAGAGCCAGCAGCGCCTCGTGCAGACCAAAGAACAAGCCCACATAGGAGTGAGGGTTGTCCTCGCGCGTCCACGCGAAGGGAGCGCCAGTCTCGGCCAGCACGCCCGGCCACAGGACGCCGTCGAGGTCCACGATGACGCATTTCTTGGCGTCCAGGCCTAGCACCACGGCCAGCGCGTCCAGATGGGTTCGCGCCATGACCGCTTCCCGTGCATAGGGATCCCCGCCCATCCACGCCGCCAGGGGCGCCATGTCGGGAAACTCGCCATGAACCGCGGTCAGTTCCTCGTCCGCTCGCTGCAGGAGCCAACCCGGCGAACCCATATGGGTGAAGCTGCAGAGCCCATCGTCGAGCAGGCGTTCCGCGCCGACGGCGCCCAAGGCCGCAGCCACGTCCACCATGTGGACGTCGGGATACTGTTCCACCATCACCGACAGCGCCATGTTGGCGACGCGGAAGCGGCCGCGATGGCCCATCGGACCCCGATCGGCAAAGCCCATCGGTTGAACCGTGGGTTCGGGCAATCCGTCGATGAGGATCGGAGCGGCGGTGTAGCGCCGCAGGCCTTCGATGATGGCGCGCGCCTCGGCGATGAACGTTGCATGAGGCGCCGCCGCACGGTCAGCGGGGTGGGCGTCCATCAGGGTGTTGCGGGTCCGGAGCGCCCCGATCAGGATCGCGTCGTGCTTGTGCTCCCCGGCAAATCGGATGTCGTCGGGGAACGTCGCGGCAACGCGCAGGTCCAGCCCGCGCGCGGCGGCTTCGCGTCGCAGGAAATCGGCCTCCATGTGCACGTCGCAATCGCCCAGCAGCACCAGATCGACCCGCGTGCTTCCGCCCTTCAGGTCGGCAATCCCGAGCGCCTTGGTGACCGCCCAATAGGGCTCCGCGCCTTCCTTCGCCTCGCGCCGGTATTTCTGCAGCAGCGCATCGGGGTCGCGGCCATGATAGGGAGCCAACACGCTGGCCACCTCCGCGAGCTCCTCATCCGGCGATCGCTGGGTCAGCATCCCGCGCTCGACCATCGCGGCGATCACCCCGTCGGCGGGCAGAGGATCGGCGACGGCCTGAGGCGTGGCGAAGGCTCGGATGAGGTCGGCGACCTCGCCATTCACGACCAGCCGCACATGGCTGATCGCATCGACGACCAGGAACCGACCGTCCGCGATCGGAAGCATATGCACAAAACTGGAGAGCCGCAGGAGCATGAAATACCGCGACCTGTGGAACACAGGTGTCCGCGCGGGCTAGTAGCGGTGCTTTGGCTCATCGTCCAGCGACCGTCGGGCGGCTCCGCCTGGCATGGCGATGATCGCAAGACCGTCGGGCCCTGCAGCACGCGGCGGTCAGCCCGTCCGCCGCGATCTGGCCTTTGTCCCATGCGAAGGCGCAGGCGGGGTGCGACCCCACATTCGTTTGCTCCGGCCTCCCCCTGGTGTAGAAGCGATTTTCTCGCGTGGGGGCGCGCGTCAGGTTCTTTTGAGGTGTCGGTGTCCTTGCTTCGCAATTCCTGGGCTGGCCCCAATTCCTTGGCTAAGGCGGCGCTTGTCGCCGTTCTTTGCGCCGTGGCCGTCGCCGGCTGCTCCACCCTCAAGAAGCAGCCCAAGACCAAGCTCGCCTATGAAGAGCGGCCCGTGGAGCTGCTCTATTCCACCGGCGCCGACCGCATGGACAAGCACCTGTGGAACCAGGCGGTGGACTACTTCCAGGAAGTCGAGCGCCAGCACCCCTATTCGGAGTGGTCGCGCCGTTCGATCCTGATGCAGGCGTTCGCCCACTACGAGGCCAACAACTACGAGGAAGCGATCGCCGACGCCGACCGTTTCATCGCCCTCTATCCCGGCAACGAGGCCGCCGCTTACGCCCACTACCTGAAGGCCATCTGCTATTTCGAGCAGATCGTCGACGTGGGCCGCGATCAGGCCGCCACCGGCCAGGCGCTGGACAATCTGCGCGAGGTCACCTCGCGCTATCCGCACACCGAGTACGCGCTCGACGCGCGGCTGAAGATCGACATGGTCAACGACCAGCTGGCCGGCAAGGAAATGAATATCGGCCGCTGGTATCTGCGCCAGAACGACACCCTGGCGGCCATTGGCCGGTTCAAGACCGTCGTCGAACGCTATCAGACCACCAGCCATACGCCCGAAGCGCTCTATCGCCTTGTGGAGGCCTACCTGACGCTGGGCCTCCTGGAGGAGGCCAAGAAGAATGGCGCAGTGCTGGGCTACAACTATCCCGGCGACCGCTGGTACTCCGACGCCTACGCGCTGCTGACCTCAAAGGGCCTGCGCCCCGCGGTCATCCCCGCCGTGGTCTCCAAGCGCAGCGTCTTCCACGCCGTCTTCACCAAGGACAAGAGCCGTACGGCGCCGCCGCCGGTGCTCGGCACCACGGCCGCGGCCCTGGCCACCGCGCACCCCGACGCGGCCGCCACCGCGGCGCCGGCCACGCCCGACGCCGACGACGCGGCCCCGGCGCCGAAGAAGAAGCGGCGCAGCATCTTCCACATCCCCTTCACCAAGGACAGGTCGGCCGAGCCCGAAGTGGACACGACGCCGACTCCGGTCACCTCGACCCCCGCCTCGCCGACGAGCTAGGCCCTGAAGCAGGTGCGGGTTCCCTCCGAACCGAGCCCGCTTGGCGACGAGAACAAAAAGTGATCAACTGCGCGGCGGCGCCTCTCCTGGCGGCTGATTCCGGACGAACCTTGCCGCCATGCTGATCGGGCTTTGGATCCGCGACGTCGTTCTGATCGAGGCCTTGGACCTGTCCATCGGGCCGGGCCTCACCGTGCTCACCGGCGAGACCGGGGCGGGCAAGTCGATCATCCTGGACGCCCTGGGCCTGGCGGTCGGGGCCCGGGCGGACGCCGGGCTGGTGCGCCGCGGCGCGCAACAGGCGGCCGCTTCGGCGGTGTTCGCGCCGCCGCCCACCCACCCGGTCTGGGACCTGCTGGAGGAAAAGGGCCTGTCCTACGCCCGCGACGAGGACCTGGTCCTGCGCCGCACCCTGTCCGCCGACGGCCGCAGCCGCGCCTTCGTCAATGACCAGGCCACCGGCGTTGGCGTGCTCAAGGAGGTTGGCGAGGCCCTGCTGGAGGTGCATGGCCAGCATGAGACGGTGGGCCTGCTCGACGCGCGCACGCACCGGCCGATGCTCGACGCCTTCGGCGGGCTGGAGGCTCGGGCCCGCGCCGTGGCCGAGGGCTGGCGCGGCTGGCGCGCAGCGCGCGAGGCGGTCGACGCCCTGCGCGCCGAGGTGGTCCGCGCCGACGCCGAGACCGAGGAACTGACCCTGCGCCTGGCCGAACTCGACCGGCTCGACCCGCGCGAGGGCGAGGAGACCGAACTGGCCGAGGAGCGCGCCATCCTGGGCGCCTCGGAAAAGGCGCTGGCCGATATCGCCGGCGCGCGGGAGGTGTTCGAAGGCCTGTCGGCGCGCGTCGCCGGCGCGGCGCGGGCGCTCAGCCGCGCCCACGAACGAGCCTTGCTGGCCGGTGCGGCGGAGACCGGCGCTGCCGTGAAGCGGCTGATCGAGGCGTCCGCGGCCCTCGACCGGGTGCTGATCGAGGCCGGGGAGGCCGAGGCCGCGGTCGACGCCGCCGCGGAGGCCTTCGACTTCGAGCCCGACCGCCTCGAGAAGGCCGAGGAACGGTTGTTCGACCTGCGCGGCCTGGCCCGCAAGCTGCATGTGGCGGTGGAGGAGCTGCCGGGGTTGCGCGCCCGCTTCGCCGAGCGCCTGCGGGCGGTGGAGACCTCCGGAGACGCCCTGAAGGCCGCCGAGACCGCCCTGGCCGCCGCCCGCGCCGCCTACCTGACCGCGGCCGGGGACCTCAACGCCGCGCGAACGGCCGCCGGTGGGCGCCTGGCCGATGCGGTCATGGCCGAGCTTTCGCCGCTCAAGCTCGACAAGGCGCGGTTCCGCGTCGCGGTCGCCGCCTTGCCGGAAGACAGGGCCGGCCCGACCGGCCTCGACCGCGTCGCCTTCGAGATCGCCACCAACCCCGGCGCGCCGTTCGGCGACCTGGGCGCCATCGCCTCGGGCGGCGAACTGGCCCGTTTCGCGCTGGCGCTAAAGGCGGCCCTGGCCGGACGCGGCGGTCCTCAGCCGCTGATGATCTTCGACGAGGTGGACCAAGGCGTGGGCGGCGCTGTGGCGGACGCGGTCGGGCTGCGCCTCAAGCGCCTGGCGACGGAAGCTCAGGTGTTGGTGGTCACCCATTCCCCGCAGGTCGCCGCCCGCGCCGGCGCCCACTGGCGGATCGCCAAGGCTGGGGAGGGCGCGCGGGTCCGCACGGTCGTCGAGGATCTCTCCGCCGCCGACCGCGAGGAGGAGATTGCCCGCATGCTGGCCGGCGCCGAGGTCACCGACGCCGCCCGTGCGGCGGCCCGGGCGCTGATCGTGGCGTAGCGTCCTTCCTCTCCCGCTGCGCGGGAAAGGAAGGCATATATTGGCTGCATGCCTACGCCCGTCGCCGACCTGACCCCCACCGACGCCGCCGATGAGCTGGCGCGCCTGGCCGAGGAAATCGCCGGGCACGATGTCCGCTATCACCAGCAGGACCAGCCGACGATCTCCGACGCCGACTACGACGCGCTGAAGCGGCGCAATCTGGAGATCGAGGCGCGATTCCCGGAGCTGGTCCGCGAGGACTCGCCGTCGCTGAGGGTCGGGGCGTCGCGGGCGGCGCAGTTCCAGGCGGTCACCCATGGCGTGCCGATGCTCAGCCTCGACAACGCCTTCGCCGACGAGGAGGCCGTCGAGTTCGACGCCCGCATCCGCCGCTTCCTGCGGCTCCCGGCGGACGAGACCGTGGCCTACACCGCCGAGCCGAAGATAGACGGCCTGTCGTGCTCGATCCGCTATGAGAAGGGCCAGCTCGTTCAGGCGGCCACCCGCGGCGACGGACGAACGGGCGAGGACGTCACCGCCAACGTCCGCACCCTCGGCGATATCCCCAAGACGCTGGGGGGCGCCGGCTGGCCGGACGTGATCGAGATCCGTGGCGAGGTCTACCTCAGCCACGAGGCCTTCCTGGCGCTCAACGCCGCGGCGACCGAGGCGGCGACCAAGACCTACGCCAATCCCCGCAACGCCGCCGCCGGGTCGCTGCGCCAGATCGACCCGAAGATCACCGCCGCCCGGCCCCTGAGCTTCTTCGCCTACGCCTGGGGTCTGGTCAGCCAGCCGTTCGCCGCGACCCAGTGGGGGGCCTTGGCCACGCTCAAAGCCTGGGGTTTCCAGACCACGCCGCAGAGCGAGCGGGTCGAAAACGCCGCGGGCCTGCTCGGCGCCTACACACGCATGGAGGCCGTTCGCCCGCACCTCGCCTATGACATCGACGGCGTCGTCTACAAGGTCGACCGCCTGGACTGGCAGCAGCGGCTGGGTTTCGTCACCCGCACGCCGCGGTGGGCGATCGCGCGCAAGTTCCCGGCCCAGCAGGCGCGCACCGTCCTCGAAGCCATCGACATTCAGGTGGGCCGCACCGGCGCCATCACGCCCGTGGCGCGGCTGCACCCGGTGACTGTGGGCGGCGTGGTGGTGGTCAACGCCACCTTGCACAACGCCGACGAGATCGCCCGCAAGGACGTCCGCGTCGGCGATACCGTGATCCTGCAGCGCGCCGGCGACGTGATCCCGCAGATCGTCAGCGTGGTGCTGGAGGAGCGGCCGGCGGGCGCGCAGCCATTCGCCTTTCCGACCCATTGCCCGTGCCCGTTGCATACCGAGATCGCCCGGGAGACCACCGCCTCCGGCGCGGAGACGGTGGTGCGCCGCTGCACCGGCGAATTCGCCTGCCCGTTCCAGAAGCTCGCCCACCTGCGCCATTTCGTGTCCCGCCGGGCGTTCGACATCGAAGGGTTGGGCGAAAAGCAGCTGACCCTGTTCTCCGAGCGCGGTTGGCTGGAGTCGCCCGCCGATATCTTCCGCCTGCACGAACGCCGCGCCGCGCTGCTGGAGACTGAGCGGTTCGGCGAAACCAGCGTCGGCAACCTCCTGGAGAACATCGAGGCGCGCCGGCGCATTGCGCTCGACCGGTTCATCTACGGCCTGGGCATCCGCCACATCGGCGAGACCACGTCGATTGCGCTGGCCCGCCACTTCGAGACCGCTGGGCGCTTCATCGCGACGGCCGAGGCCGCGGCGGGGCAGACCGCGGGCGCCATGTTCGCCGAGCTTTCGGACCTGGACGGCCTGGGGCCGACGGCGGTGGAGGCGGTGCTGGCGTTCGCGCGCGCCCGCCAGACCATGCTGATCCCGCCGGAGATTTCGCTGGACGGGCGCCTGCATCTTGCGATCCCGAAACTGAACGCCAAGGCCCGGGCGGCGCTGGCCGCCCGTTTCGGCGACTGGGCGGCCTTCGAGGCCGCCGCCCGCCAGGCGGCGGGCGAGACGCCCGGCGAGGCCTTTCAGGAGGTGGCCTCGGTCGACGCCGTAGGCGTGGTCGCCGCGCGCATGATCGCGGCCTTCTTTGCCGAGGACCACAATCGGGCCCTGGTCGAAAACCTGATGGTGGAACTGACCGTCATCCCCGCCGAGCGGCCGAAGACCGACACCGCGGTGGCCGGCAAGACCATCGTCTTCACCGGCGCCTTGGAAAAGATGACCCGCGAC
>JBIOED010000048.1:0-21978 GCA_044445675.1 Caulobacterales bacterium
GCCCCCCAGCACGCCTTCAGCCAAAACCCACGCCCCGCCACAACTGCACAGGGAGCTTAAGCGCTTTGGCCCGCGGGACAAGCGCACCGCCTTTCGGCCCGCGCCCACCCAGGGAGGCGTCGCCCTCACGCCGTCACATGGCCGATGGCGCGGAGGTGGAATGTCCATGCCGGCCCCCCAGCAGTGTCACTGGCCGTGAGGGCTCGCCGGCTCTCTAAGGTCCGCCAAGCCGCGCAGCGTGCGGCCGCCGAATCCTATAGACGCTGGTTGGCCCGGTATCCCCCGGGCGGGAGGCGCCCATGTCCGTGGTCGATACGCTTAGGCAAGAGGTGCAGGACGCGGAGCACCAGCTCCTCGTGCAGTTGCGCCTGCTGCGCCGGAACCTCCGCGCCGAACACGCGGCGGTCAAAGGGCCGCAGGAACTCACCCTTGGCCAGCGCGTCGCCGACACGGTCGCCGCGACAATGGGCTCGTGGAAGTTCATCATCATCCAGTCCACGATCCTGTTGGGCTGGATCGTCCTGAACGTCACCGCCTATGTGCACAAGTGGGACCCCTATCCGTTCATCCTGCTGAACCTCGCCCTGTCGTTCCAGGCCGCCTATGCGGCGCCCTTCATCATGATGAGCCAGAACCGCCAGCAGGACATCGACCGGCGCGAGGCGGAGGAAGACCACAAGATCAACATCAAGGCCGAATTGGAGATCGAACTGCTGCATCAGAAGATCGACTCCCTGCGCGAAAAGGAGGTGCTCTTCTTGACTCAAGCGATCAGCGACCTGACCGAGCTGTTGAAGGACGAACGCGAGCGGCGCGGTCCGTCTGGTGTTTGAGCGGGTAGGAAGGTGAGAGGCCTCGGATGACCACAGCTCTCGCGCTTGTCGCCGGCCTGGCCCTGTTGGTTTTGACCCTTCAGGACGCGTTCGAAGTGATGCTCCTGCCCCGCCGCGTGCAACGCCGATGGCGCTTCGTGCGGCTGTTCTTCCACAGCACCTGGAAGGTCTGGTCGACGTTCGGCCGGATGAGAGCCCCGGGGGCGCGTCGGGAGCGACTGCTGAGCATCTATGGCCCCATGTCGATGGCCCTGCTGTTCGGAATCTGGGCCGGGGCCATGATCCTCGCGTTTGGCTTGATCCAATGGGCGGCCCAGTCGACGTCAGGCCACGCCGCACCGAACTTCGGCGATCAGCTGTACATGAGCGGAGTGACCTTCTTCACCCTGGGCTATGGCGACGTCGTTCCGGTAACCTCGGCCGGGCGTGCGGTGGCGGTGGTGGAAGCCGGCTCCGGCTTCGGGCTGATCGCCGTGGTGATCGGCTACCTTCCCGTTCTCTATCAGCTGTTCTCTCGGCGCGAGGCTCACGTCCTGCAACTCGACGCGCGGGCCGGATCGCCGCCTACCGCGACGACGATCCTGAAGCGTCACGCCGAAAGCGACGGGCTCGACAGCATCGACGACATGCTGCGGACCTGGGAGATCTGGGGCGCGGATCTGCTTGAGAGCCATCTGTCGTATCCCATGCTCGCCTACTATCGCTCGCAGCACGACGATCAGTCGTGGCTGGCGGCGATGCTCGCGATCATGGACACCTGCGCCCTGATCCTCGTCGGGGTCGAAGACATCAAACCGCTGCAGGCGCGAATGACGTTCGCCATGGCCCGCCAGGTGGTCCTGGAGATGGCGCGTTCGCTGGGGGTGTCCGCAGACCGTCAAGCCCAGGCCGAGCGACTGAGCGACGCGGACTTTGCAAAAATGCTGACCATCTTCGAGGAGGTGAATCTCCGGTGGAATGGCGGCGTCGGCTCGCCCGAGACCCTGGCGGCGGTTCGCGCCACCTACGAGCCGCTTGCACAGGGATTGGCCGAGTATCTGTTGATTCCGCTTCCCGGCTGGGTCGCCGACGAAAACGCCTCCGACCACTGGGAACGCGGGCCGCGCGGCATCATCGCCCGGCGGCTGATCGACGGACTGGCCACCGGAGCGATCTCAGGCGACGCGCCCCCAAGCCGACGCAGTCTCCTGGGCCGCGTCCGCGACCGTCTCCGCTGACCGACCCGACGCTCAGCCGACCTCTGTCATCCCGCCGCGCCGGCTTCCGGGCGTCAGGGCGTGGCGCGCCCCGGCGGCTGATCGCGGGCGCCCGGCTCGTCGAATTCACGGCCGATCTGCGCGCTGAGGTCGCGGAGCCGGGCCATGCGGGCCTGGAACTCCGGCGAGGCGACCATGGCGCGGGCTGCTTCGGCGTCGGCCTGGGCCCTGGCGATCCTGGCCTTGAACTCGGGGGCATCGACCATCCTCTGCGCCTCTGCCGCCCTGGCCTGAGCCTGGGCGATGCGCGCCTTGAACTCCGGCGAATTGATCCGCGCCTCGGCGGCTGCGGCCGCCGCCCGGGCCGCGGTGATCCTGGCTTTGAATTCGGGGGCGTTGACCCTCCTCTGCGCCGCCTCGCCCGCGGCCGTGGCCCTGGCGATCCTGGCCTTGAATTCCGGCGAGTTGATCCTGGCTTCTGCCGCGGCGGCCTTCGCCTCGGCGTCGCGGGCCTCGGCTTCCCACTGGCGCTGCTGCTCGGCCGAGGGTTCCGCGGCCTCGTCGCTGACGACGGTGATCGGCTCGCCGTCGGCGGCCGTGAAGCTATGCCGGTAGCCGGTATGGCCGACCTCGAGGACCACACCCTTGTCGGAGTAGATCAGGCGCCGCCGCCGGTGGGCGGCGACCGGCCTGGCGGCATCGTGCTGGGCCTGGGCGATGGCCGTGGTCGCGGGGGTCGCCGGGGCTGCCGAGGCCGCAGGGGCGACGGGACGCGGCGCGGCCTGGGCGAACACCGGGGTGACGTGCAGCAGGGCCGCCGAGCCCAGCAGGCCGGCGCCCAGCGCGGCGAGCCCGCAGAGGCGCGCGGCGCGCAGTACGGGGGCCTCGGCGTCCAGGGGTTTCATCAGTTGCATCAGCCGATCCTCCAGATCGCTGCGGCCGAAAAGACCGACGGCCAGGGCTGTCGAGGCGGGCGCGCCGGCCCCGACGAGGGGTGGGGCGCCCAGGGTTTGCGCCAGGGAGACCAGGCACCGGGCGTAGGTCCTGGGAGAGGCCATGGCGCGCGCGGCGAGCGCGTCGCAAGCGAGCTCGCGGCTGCGCCGCACGCCAGCCTTGAGGACCAGCAGCGCCGGGTGCCAGCAGACCGGCAGGGTCAGCAGCTCGCCGGCGAGGTTGATCGCATAGTCGTGGCGCACCACGTGGGCCATCTCGTGCAGCAGGGCCGCGCGCAGGTCCTCGCCGTGAGGCGCCATGCCGTCGGGGATCAGGATGACCGGCCGCAGGGCCCCGACGACCGCGGGGCTGGACACTCGCCAGGATCGGCGGATCGGCGGGACGGCGCGATCGTGCGCCCGGGCGAACCGCTCGACCGCCTGGGCGACCTCGGAGGCCAGGGCGACGGGCCGGGAGTCTCGAACGAGCCGGCGGGCGGCCGCGGCGGCCAACAGCAACCGGACGGTCAGGGCGCTCGCCGCCAGGATCACCAGGGCGGCCATCACCCAGGCCGACCACGGTGCGAGGACGACCGCCGGGGCGCTTGCGGGAACGGCATGGAGGGGCGCCACGGCGGCGGCGTCCAACAGCCCGTCCGCGGGAACGCGCGCCACGGTCGGGGTGGCGCGCGGCAGGATCGCGCCCAGGGATATCGCCGGCAGGACGGCGGCGGCGCCCAGGAAGCTGAGCCACAGGTTGTTGCGCGCAGCGGGCGAAAGGCCGGCGAAGCGCGAGATGGCCAGGGCGCAGAGCGCCACCACCGGCGCCTGCCAGGCGGCGTTCAGAACGTAGCCGGCGAGAAGCTGCTGCATCACAGGGCCTCCTCGTCGCCGCCTGGGCCATTCACCAGCCTGGAGGCCCGGGCGATCTGTTCGGGAGTGATCTGCTGAGTGTCGATCAGGGCCATCAGCATCGCCTCGCCGGAACCGCCGAACATGCGCGACACCAGATCCTTGACCGCCGCCCCGATGGCGCCTTCGCGGCTGACGGCGGCCTCGTAGGTGAAGGCCCGGCCGACCTGGGTGCGCCGCACCTTTTTCTTGCGCAGCAGGACGTTCAGCATGGTCTGCACGGTGGTGTAGGCGAGGTCGGAGCCGAGCCGGTCCTGCACCGCCGACACGGGACTGGGCCCCGCGGCCCACAGCACCTGCATGATCTGCAGTTCCAGCGGCGTCAGCACGCCGCTCGCTCGGCCACGGGAAGATAGCGCCACGCTGGGACTCCTAAGGCTTTCGGAGTTGATGAGCCCGGGGCGCTCGCGTCGTCAACTAAACTTTTAGTAGGAATCCGGCCGGCGCGCGGGATCAGTGGCCGGTGAGCACGATGCCGGGGCCCGACGGCGGCAAGGCGTCGCCGCCGTTCAGCGCCTTCTGCATGTGGACGATGTCGACCCAGCGGCCGTGCTTGAAGCCGACGCTGCGTCCCGTCCCGGTCTGCTGGAAGCCCAGCGCCGTGTGCAGGCCGATGGAGCCCGCGTTGCCGGTGTCGCCGATCACCGCCATCAACTGGCGCACGCCCAGCGCCTCGCAGGCCGCGATGACCGCCGACAGCACCGCGCGGCCGACGCCGCGGCCCTTGGCGTCAGGGGACACGTAGACGCTGTCCTCGAGGGTGTAGCGATAGGCGGCGCGGGGGCGGAACGGCGCGGCGTAGGCGAAGCCCAGGACCCGGCCATCGACCTCACCGACCAAGTAGGGCAGGCCGCGGTCCTGCACGGCGCGGCGGCGGCCATCCATGTCGGCGGGGCTCGGCGGCTCCTCCTCGAAGGTGCCGAAGCCATGCAGCACGGCGTCCTCATAGATGGCCGCCAGGGCGTCGGCGTCGGCGTGCGTGGCGGCGCGGACGATCATGCCTTTTCCCAGCCCTTCTCCAGCGCCCAGACGGCAAAGGCGTAGTCCAGCGCGATCTCCTTGAGGAAGTCGAACCGGCCCGAAGCGCCGCCGTGGCCGGCGTCCATGTTGATCTTGAGCAGCATCGGCGCATCGCCTGCCGAAAATTCGCGCAGCTTGGCGATCCACTTGGCCGGCTCCCAGTAGGTCACCCGCGGGTCGGAGAGGCCGCCGGTGGCCAGCACCGGCGGGTAGGCCTGGGCGGAGACCTGGTCGTAGGGGCTGTAGCCGGCGATCAGGTCGTAGGCGGCCGCGTCCTCCAGCGGATTGCCCCACTCCGGCCACTCCGGCGGGGTCAGCGGCAGGGTGGTGTCGCTCATGGTGTTGAGCACGTCGACGAAGGGCACCGCGGCGACGATCGCACCCCAGAGGTCCGGGCGCAGGTTGGCCACAGCGCCCATCAGCATGCCGCCGGCCGAGCCGCCGTAGGCCGCGATCCGCCCCTGCGCGCCGTAGCCATGGGCGGCGAGGTGCTCGGCGCAGGCGATGAAGTCGGTGAAGCTGTTGGGCTTGCTGGCCTTGCGGCCGTCGAGGAACCAGCCCCAGCCCTTGTCGGAGCCGCCGCGGATATGGGCGGTGGCCCAGATCCAGCCGCGGTCCACCAGGCTCAAGCTGCGGATCGAGAAGCTGGGCTCCATGGCCATCCCATAGGCGCCATAGCCGTAGAGCAGCAGCGGGGCCGAGCCGTCGAGCGGGGTATCCTTCAGCATCAGGACCGTGATCGGCGCCTCGGCGCCGTCGGGCGCCTGGGCGTAGAGCCGGCGCGCGACGTAGCGGGCCGGGTCGTGGCCGGAGGGGATCTCCTGGGTCTTGCGCAGGGTCCGCGCGCGGCTCGCCAGGTCGTAGTCGTAGGTCTGCCTGGGCGTGGTCGGCGACTGGTAGACGAACCGCGCCGTGGTCGTGGCGTATTCGTAGCCGCCCTCCAGGTGCAGCGCATAGGCCTCCTCGTCGAAGGCCACCTCATGCTCGCCGCCCCCATTCGCCGCGTCGGCGCGGGCGGTGACCACCAGGCGGTCGAGGGCGTCGACCCGCTCGGCGCGCACCAGATGGCCGGCGAAGGCCGCGAAGCCGGTGATGTAGCGGCCGGGTTGATGGCCGATCCACTCGCGCCAGGTGGAGCGGGCCGGGACCGCGGCGTCGCTTGTGGAGAGCTTGAAGTCGATGGCGTCGTCGGCATTGGTGTGGATCACCCAGCGGTCGGTCCAGTGGTCGAGGCTGTATTTCACGCCCACCGCCCGCGGCTCGGCGACCACGGGGGCGGCGGTCGGGTCGCCGGCGGGGATCAGCCAGGCCTCGGTGGTCTCCTGGTTGCCGACGCTGATCACCACGTGGCTGTCGTCGGAGGTCGTGCCGACGCCCAGGAACATGCCGTCGTCGGCTTCCTCGTAGACCAGCACGTCCTCGCCGTTCCAATCCGCGCCCGGACGGGCCGGGCGGCGGAAGACCTTGGCCGGACGGGCGTTCTCGTCGCGCCAGATCCAGAACAGCCACCGGCTGTCGGGCGAGAAGGCGAAGGCCCCGTAGCTGCTCTCGATCGGCGCCGCGAGTTCCTCGCCGGTCGCCAGGTCCTTCACCCGGACGGTGTAATACTCCGAGCCCTGCTCGTCGGCGGCCCAGGCATAGAGGGCGTGATCGGGACTGTGGCTGGCGGCGCCCACCTGGAAGAACGGCTTGCCCTGAGACAGCGCCTCTTCGTCCAGCAGGACCTGTTCGCCATCGTCGCGACCGCGGGGCCGCCTGGCGTGGATCGGGTGCTGCGCGCCCAGGCCGTAGCGGACATAGTAGTCCCAGGGGCCATCGGGCGAGGGGACCGATGAGTCGTCTTCCTTGATGCGGCCCTTCATCTCCGCGAACATCTGCGCCTGCAGCGTCTCGGTGCTCGCCAGCATGGCCTTGGTGTAGGCGTTCTCCGCGTCGAGATGGTCGCGGACATCGGCGCGCAGGGCCTTGGGGTCGCGCAGCACCTGCTGCCAGTTGTCGTCCTTCATCCAGGCGTAGTCGTCGACGCGCACGCGGCCGAGCTGCTCGACGCGGTGGGGACGTTTGGGGGCGGCGGGCGGTGCGGGCGTGCTCATGGCCGCTAGATGCCCCGCGCCGCGCGCGCCCTCAAGGCGCCGCATGCGTCGCGCCGCCACACCGATCGCGCGTCACTTGGGCGCGGCGGATGACGGAATGTTATCTTGGCGGCAACCTTCGGGTGATTCACTGTCGAGTCATCGAGATCGCGCGCAGACGCGACGGGTTTCCAGAGTTTTCGGGGCCGCCACCCATGGTCATGGATCTGTCCGCACAGTTGATGCAGGCGACCGTGCAGCTCGAGCAGCCGCTGGGCGACGGGACCCGGACCGTCGGCACCGGCTTCCTGATCGCCGAGACCTCCCCGGACGGCAGGGCCCACACGATCCTGGTCACCGCCAACCACGTGTTCGACAAGATGCCCAAGCAGGTGGCCCGGATCGGCTATCGGATCGCCCACGCCGACGGCAGCTGGAGCTACTCGCCGCAGCCGCTGCGGATCCGCGACGCCGCCGGCCACCCGCTATGGACGCATCACCCGTCGCGTGACGTGGCGGCGCTCTCCATCACCGCGCCGGCGGCCTTCGCCAAGGCGGCGATCCCGGAAAACTACCTGGCCGCCGACGACACCTTTTCCAAGTACCAGGTGGGCGCCGGCGACCAGATGATGACCCTGGGCTTTCCGCGGGGCCTGGCGGCCAATCCCGCGGGCTTCCCGATCCTGCGGGCCGGGCGCGTGGCCTCCTACCCGATCGCCCCGGCCAAGATCTTCCCGACCTTCCTGCTGGACTTCGCGGTGTTCCCCGGCAACTCCGGCGGCCCGGTGTTCATGAGCGGCCCGACCCGCCGGGCGTCCGGCGATCCTGGCGAACCGCGGCCGGACGTGGAATTCATCGCCGGCCTGCTCACCCAGCAGGTCGAGCTGAACAGCGAGCGGCTCGACATCGGCATCGTCACCAACGCCAAGTTCATCCGCGAGACCATCGCCCTGATCCAGGACCCGAGCGCCCCGGTCACCGAGGTGGCCAGCGAATCGGTGATCGCCGGCGCCAAGGCCGCCTCGGCGGAAGAGGCCGCGAGCCCGGAGTAAATCCTCCTCAATAGGGGAGGATCAGGAGCATCTCAGCCGCCGTAGACGATGGAGATGGTCTCGGCGATGCAGGCGGGCTTGTCCTCGCCTTCGATCTCGATGGTGCACTCGTTCTTCAGTTGCATGCCGCCGGCCTTGGGCTCGGCGCCGATCAGCTTCTGGCGCATGCGCACGCGCTTGCCGACCCGCACCATGTTGATGAAGCGGACCTTGTCGGAGCCGTAGTTGATGCCCCGCGTGACGCCGGTCACCGGCAGCATGCCCTGGCCGAGGAACGGGATCAGCGACAGCGTCAGATAGCCGTGGGCGATGGGGCCGCCGATCTCGCGGGTGGCCCGCTCGACGTCCACGTGGATCCACTGGTGGTCGCCGGTGGCCTCGGCGAACTTGTTGACCCGGTCCTGATCGACCAGCAGCCAATCCGAAACGCCGACCTCCGTGCCCACTAGGCCGGGCAGGTCCTTGATCTCCACGGGGTTCATCGCTTGCTCCGTCATGTTTGAAACTGTTGTTTGACCTCTAGCAGCCCTTTCCTTTCCCGCGAAGCGGGAGAGGGGAACCGCGCCCCGCAGAGGGGCGTGGTGGAGAGGAAAGCGGACACGCCGAGGCCGGAGGCTTGCCCTTTCCACCATCCGATCTTCGGCGGATGGTCCCCCTTTCCCACAAGTGGGAAAGGAAGGCCCGTCACCCGATCCTGGCGCCGTCCTTGGCCCAGTAGGCGTCGCGGATCAGGCGTTTGTAGAGTTTGCCGGTGGCGTGGCGGGGCAGTTCGGCCATGAAGTCGATGACCCGGGGCGACTTCACATGGCTGAGGTGCTGGCGGGCATAGGCCATCAGTTCGGCCCGCAGGTCCTCGCCGGCGTCGGCCCAGTCCATCGGCTGGATCACGGCGACCACCTTTTCGCCCATCTCGTCGTCCGGGGCGCCGACCACGGCGGCGTCGGCGACCTTGGGGTGGCCGATGAGCACGTTTTCGAGCTCCTGCGGATAGATGTTCACCCCGCCGGAGATGATCATGAAGCTCTTGCGATCGGTGAGGTAGAGGTAGCCCTCCTCGTCCAGCCAGCCCACGTCGCCCAGGGTCGTCCAGCCGTGCTTGTTGCGGCTCTCGGCGGTCTTGGCCGGGTCGCCATGGTATTCGAACTGGCCGCCGCCCTCGAAGAACACCAGGCCCTCGGCGCGCGGCGGCAGGGGCTCGCCGTCCTCGTCGCAGATCTTCACCTGGGCCATCAGCCCGCGGCCGACCGAGCCCTTGTGCGCCAGCCACTCGGCCGAGTTGATGATGCAAAAGCCGTTGCCCTCGGTGCCGGCGTAATACTCGTGCACGATCGGACCCCACCAGGCGATCATCTGCTCCTTGACCGGCACCGGGCAGGGCGCCGCGGCGTGGAACACCGCCGTCAGCGAGGACATGTCGTAGCGCTCGCGCACCCCGTCCGGCAGCTTCAGCATGCGCACGAAATGGGTCGGCACCCACTGGGCGGAGGTGATCTTGTATTGCTCGATGAAGCGCAGGGCGTCCTCGGCGTCGAAGCGCTCCATCATCACCACCGTGCCGCCCAGGGCGTGGATCGCCGTGGACCAGCCGAGCGGGGCGGCGTGATAGAGCGGGGCCGGCGACAGGTAGACGGTGTCCGGCGTCCAGCCGTAAAGCGCCTGGCCGAGGCTCGCGAGCGGATTGGGCGCGTCGATGGCCGGATCGACCGCGCCGGCCCGCTTGACCCCCTTCGGACGCCCGGTGGTGCCCGAGGAGTAGAGCATCGCCCGGCCGGCCGACTCGTCGGCGATCGGCGTGGTCGAGAAGGCCGCGCGGGCCGCCTCGAAGCTCTTGAACGGGCCGCTCTCGCCGCCGACCATGTAGAGCGTCACGCCAGGAATCCGCGGGGCGACCTGCAAGGCGGTCTCCAGCACCGCCGGAGAGGTGACGAGGGCCTTCGCCTCGCAATCCTTGACGATGTACTCGACCTCGCCGGCCGTCAGCTTGGAGGACAGGCAGGTGTAGCGCAGGCCCGAGCGTTGCGCCGCCCAGATGATCTCGTAATAGCGCGGGTGGTTGTCGATGAAGAAGGCGACGGAATCGCCGGTCGCCAGCCCCAGGCTGCGAAACAGGTGGGCGCCCTGGTTGGAGCGGGCGTCGAGTTCGCCATAGGTCACCGTCTCGCCGGAATAGGCCATGACGTAGGCGGGCTTGTCGGGATTGGTCCTGGCGTGGACGGACGGATGCATGGTCTGGCTCCCGTGGCGGCTCGTCCCCTTGCCGTCTCGCCCGGGGTTCGTCGCCAGCTTATCCTGGTCGGGCGCTATAGCGGGCCTTGACCTACCGTCCGTCAAGCTGGCGGCATGACCGTAAAATCGCTGGAGGACCATATGGCCGCCCCGACCTTCGAGACCCTGCTCTATGCCGTCGAGGACGGTGTCGCGACGGTGACGCTGAACCGGCCGGAGAAGCTCAACGCCTTCAACACCCAGATGATGCGCGACCTGATCGCGGTGTTCGACGAGACCGACGGTGACGACGCGGTGCGCGCGGTGATCGTCACCGGCGCGGGCCGCGCGTTCTGCGCCGGGGCGGACCTGTCGGCGGGCGCGGCGACCTTCGACTATGACACCCGCGGCGGCGAAGCGATGGCGGCCCGCACCCGCGACGGGATGCAGCGCGACGGCGGCGGGCTGCTGACGCTGCGCATTTACGAGAGCCTCAAGCCGGTGATCGCGGCGGTGAACGGCGCGGCGGTGGGCGTCGGCGCCACGATGCAGCTGGCCATGGATATCCGGCTGGCCTCGACCGAGGCCCGCTACGGCTTCGTCTTCGCCCGGCGGGGGCTGAACCCGGAGGCGGCGTCGTCCTGGTTCCTGCCGCATCTGGTGGGCGTCCAGACGGCGCTGGAGTGGTGCTACACCGGCCGCATCTTCCCGGCGCAGGAGGCGTTGGAGCGCGGGCTGGTGCGCTCGCTGCATGCCGCCGACGACCTGCTGCCCGCCGCCCGGGTCCTGGCCCGGGAGATCGCCGACAACGCCGCCCCGGTCTCGGTGGCGCTCACCCGGCAGCTGATCTGGCGCATGGCCGGGGCGGCGCATCCGATGGAGGCCCACCGCGCGGACAGCCGCGGCATCCAGGCCCGCGGCAAGTCCGGCGACGCCCGCGAAGGGGTGACCTCGTTCCTGGAGAAGCGGCCCGCGGCCTTCCCCGACCGCGTCTCCAGCGACCTGCCGGACATCTGGGCCCAGTGGCAGGCCCCGGATTTCCGCTAGAACACCCGTCACAGGCGAGTCGCCGTCAGGTAGAAGGCTCGAAGCTTACTCGGCCATAACCGGTTCTTCGGGTTCAGTAGCCCGCGGCGAACTGGACTGTTCGGCGGCCGCGATGAAATCACTCTATTTGTGTGCTTGTGCTTGCCTTGGGTTCCCGATAAGCAACGCGCTACTGCTGTTGTGAATCACTTCAGCGCCGTCGAGTGGCGCGTTTCCTATGGAAAACAAGAATGGATGAGAAGTCGGAAGTCATCGAGATGACAGCGGATATTGTCTCCGCCTATGTGGGCAACAATTCCGTCACCGCGGCTGACTTGCCGGGCCTGATCCAGAGCGTGCACCGGGCCCTGGCCGGCATTTCGACCGGCAGCGAAACCGTCGAAGTCGCGCCGAAAGAGCCGGCCGTGCCCATTCGGCGCTCGATCACCCCGGATTTCCTGATCTGCCTGGAGGACGGGCGCAAGTTCAAGTCGCTGAAGCGGCACCTGCGCACCAAGTACAACATGAGCCCCGAGGAATACCGCGCCAAGTGGGGCCTGCCGAAGGACTATCCGATGGTCGCGCCGAACTACGCCAAGGCGCGTTCGGACCTCGCCAAGCAGATGGGTCTGGGCCAGGGCGGCCGTCAGGCCCCGCGCAAGAAGCGCTGATCGGCGCAGGAGGCGTCTCTTCCCTTCCCATTCATGGGGAGGGGAACCGTCCTCCGAAGAGCGGATGGTGGGAAGGGCAGGCCGGAAGCGCCGCGCTTGCCTTCGGATTCACACATCGTCGAGACGGCCGAACATCTCCTTCTTCCCCTTGTGGGAGAAGACCATCCCTGCAAAGCAGGTCGGATGAGGGGTCGCACGGAAATTGCCGATGGCGGTCGCGGCTTACCCGATAGATCCCGTCGACCCCTCATCCGACCCCTTCGGGGCCACCTTCTCCCACAAGGGGGAGAAGGACGAGCGAGGCGTCTCCTCATAAGTATATGGTTTGAGAACCTCTATGGCCGATGTGGACACGAAACTCCTGAAGACCCTTCACGGGCCGATGCTGGCCTTGAGCGGCGACCGCTACATCAGCCGCTCGCTGGAGGTCTATGGCGAGTTCAGCGGCGCGGAATGGGCCCTGCTGGCGCAACTCGTGAAGCCGGGGATGACCGTCGTCGAAGTCGGGGCCAACATCGGCGCGCATTCCGTGGCCCTGGCCCGCAGCTGTTATCCGGGGCCGCTCTACGTGTTCGAGCCGCAGCAGCGGATCTTCCAGTTGCTGTGCGCCAACCTCGCGATCAATGGCGTCCGCAACGCCATCGCCTATCCGGAAGCGTGCGGCGACAGCCCCGGCCTGGTGGTGGTGCCGCCCCTGGACTACAGCGCGGAGTTCAATTTCGGCGGCGTCTCGGTGCATCCGGACGCCGAGGGCCTTCAGGGCTGGCGGGTCCGTGCGACGCCGCTGGACAGCCTCGGGCTCGCCGCGTGCCACGTCATGAAGATCGACGTCGAGGGGTTCGAAGCCCAGGTGTTGCGCGGCGCGGCCGAGACGATCCGCAAGTTCCGCCCGCTGCTCTACGTGGAGAATGACCGGCCGGCCTTGCAGGAGGAGCTGATCTCGCTGATTGCCGCCCTGGGCTATCGGCAATACTGGCACCTGCCGCCGCTGTTCCGCCCCGACAATTTCAACGGCTGCGCCGAGGACGTGTTCGGCGACGTGGTCTCGGTGAACATGCTGTGCATTCCCGAGGAACGGGAGACGGTGGTTCAGGGCGTCGAGCCCATCGACCCGGCCAACTGGACCTCCCCGGTCGCCGGCGGGCGTTAAAGCCGCCCACAGACCGCAAAATCGCCTGGAATTAACCCTTTTCCGCTTGCCGCGGATTCGTCGGATCGGCGATAACTGATTCGGTTTTGAATCCAACCGGTTGCTAGGGCATCTGCACATGGCGGCGCAGATTGGGGCTCCCGGCGCGGCAGTACGCGCGCACGAGGAGCTCTTCGCCTACTGGGCCTCCCTCAGAGAAGGCGGGCGGCTGCCTGGGCGCCGGCATCTCGACCCGGCCGGGATCAAGCGCCTGCTGCCCACCGTCAGCCTGATCGAGGTGAGCCCGTGTTCGAATGGCGCGGCGCCGCTGGAATTCCGCATGCGGCTGGCCGGCACCGGCCTCTACGGCGTCTATGGCCGCGAGATCACCGGCAAGCGGCTGAGCGAGATCTACAACACCGCCGCCGCCGACTACTGGCGCGTGGAGCTCGGCAAGGTGGTGTCGGAGCGGCGGCCGGCGGTGGGCGTGCACAACCTCGCCTGGCGCGGCGCCTCGCACCTGTCGATCCTGTGGCTGCGCCTGCCGCTGGCCTCGGACGGCGAGGCGGTGGACATGATCCTGGGCCTCGACGCCGTGGTCGGCATGGGCCAGGCGCAAAGCGGCATCCGCGCGGCCTAGGGTGAATCCACCGTTATGGCATCCAGAGCATGGTTGTCGCGGCGCCAGCGAAGGTCGATGGGGTCCTGCCATCGTTGAAGGGCGGGTTTCGTTTCGAGCGGTTTGCGCCCTGGCGTCGCGCTGACTAAGCTTGGCCGTGCGCGAGACGCACGAGCGGGTCTGAAGGTCAAAGACGATGCGAGTGCCCGCTTTGCTGATCCTATCGGCGGCGACCCTGGCGCTCGCCGCCTGCGGGCCGCGCAAGGCCGAGCCCGGGGCGTCGCTCAGTTGGGCTTATCCGCAGGCGGCGAAGCCGCCCCCGTCGCCACGATTTCCAGGCGGGCCGCTGCATGTGCCGGGAAGCGCGCTCAGCTTCACAGCGGCGCAGGTCGGTGACGACCGAAATCCAGTCGATTGGTTCCCGGCGGAGCATCCGGCGCCCCCGATGGTCGTGGCGCATGAGCGAGAAGGCGGACCGACGCCCTGCGCTGAATGCCACCTCTACAACGGCCGCGGCTTCATCGCCGCCGCAGACTTGGCCGGGTTGAGCGCGCCCTATATTGTCCAGCAGGTGCAGGCGTTCCGCAGCGGCCGGCGTCAATCCGCCCAGCACGATCGCTTCGACACGAACGAAATGATCAAGGTGTCGGCCAAGATCTCTGATCACGATCTGGCCGAGGCGGCGGCCTATTTCTCATCCCTGCCGCGGGCGCCGTCCGTCCGGGTCGTCGAGACCGACACGGTCCCCGCGACCAAGCCCTACCTCTACGGTTGGCTGGAAATCGTCCCGAATGGCGGGACGGAGCCGATCAAGGGACAGATCATCGAAGTCTCCGAGGATATGAGCCGCATGTACCTCGCCGACCCGCATGTGGGCCTGGTGGACTATGTCCCGCCAGGCGCGGTGAAGCGTGGCGAGGCGCTGGTGCGCAGCGGCGGACGCAACGGCCAGCCCTGCGCTGCCTGCCATGGGTCCGAGTGGAAAGGCGTGGGAGATACCCCGCCGCTGGCAGGCCGTGCGGCGAGCTATCTGGCGCGCATGCTGTGGGACATCAAGACTGGCGCGCGCAGGGGCCCGGACGTGGCGGCGATGCAGGCGCCGGCCAAGGCCCTGAACGAAGTCGATATCACCGACGTCGCCGCCTACCTGGCGTCGCGCAAACCCTAGGCCCGGCCCGCTTCGGCGTCGGCGCGGATGCGGGCGACCATCGAGGCCAGGCCGTTGGACCGCTGTTGCGAGAGCGCGCCCTTCAGGCCGAGCGCCTCGAAGGCGGCGGGGGCGTCGAAGGCGAGGATCTCGGCGGGTAAGCGGCCGCCGTAGAGGCGCAGCACGATGGCGATCAGGCCGCGGACGATGTGGGCGTCGCTGTCGCCGCGGAACCGCAGCGTCCCGTCGGCCTGAGGCTCGGTGACCAGCCACACCTGGCTCGCGCAGCCGCGCACCTTGTTGGCGTCGGAGCGTTCGGCGTCGGTGAGCGGGCTAAGGTCCTTGCCCAGGTCGATCACGTAGCGGTAGCGCTCTTCCCAGTCGCCCAGGACGTCGAACTCGGTGGCGAGGTCGGCCAGTTCGGCGTCGATTGTCGGGTTGGGAGGCGCAGCATCCATGGGCGCGACTTAGGCGTCGCGACGGTCCCGCGCAACCTGCGCGAAGTCAGGCGGCCTTCAGGCGCACCCGCGCGCTCATGCCCTGGCCGGGCGCGGAGGTGAGCTGCAGGCGCGCGCCCATGGCGCGGCAGGTGAGGTCGCAGATCGGCAGGCCCAGGCCTGCGCCCTCCACCCGCCGGACGAGCGCGTTCTGGCCCTGTTCGAAGGGGCGCATCAGGCGCGGCAGGTCGGCGGGATCGACACCCTCGCCGTCGTCCTCCACGAAGAGGTCGACGCAGCCATCGTGGACCTCGGCCCGCAGCCGCACCTCGCCGTCGTCCGGCGCGAACATGGCGGCGTTCTGCAGCAGGTGGGTGAGCACGGTGCGCAGGCCCCAGGGATCGGCCATCACCGGGGGCAGGCCGGTGTGCGCGGCCACCACCGGGCGCACCCCGCGGCAGAAGTCGCCGGCCGCCCCGGCGATGGCGTCGTCGAGGGCGGGCTCAAGCGCCTCGGGCCTGAGGTCGAGCTCCAGGCCCTCCAGGCGGCCGATCTCCAGCACCTGGTTGACCAGCTTCAGGAGCTTCTTGCCGCTGCCGCGGATGATCTCGGCGTATTCCTTGTATTGCGGGGCGCCGAGCGGGCCGTAGAGCTCGGCCGACAGGATCTCGGAAAAGCCCAGGATCGAGTTCAGCGGCGTGCGCAGCTCGTGGCTGACCAGACGCAGGAAGGCGCGCTTCTGGTCCTCCAGGGCGGCGATCCCGCCGGGCCTGCGGCGCGGGCGGACCTCGGCGGCCGGTTCCGGCGCGGGATCGGGACGTTTGGCTACGGCGGGCATGGGCGGCGTCGCGCCTTCGTTCCAGGAGGCCGCAGTGTGACCGGGCGCGCTTACGAATTCGTTTCGGCTCCGCGTCGGCCCCCCGGGCGCCGTGCGCAGCCCTGTCGGTCGCGTGAGACGCGAGCGCCCTTACGCCGGCTGGCCTGTGACGCTAAGCTGGCCGACGATGTCCGGCGCACAAATGGCCCAGGTTTGACCCTGCTCAATCCCAGACGGCGCGCCCGACACCGGGCGGCCTCCGGCGCAGCGCGGCGTTTCGCCGCCGGCTGGCACGTGGCCTGGGCGCTCGCCGTCGCCGTCGCCGCGGGGATGATCGTCGCGCGCAGCGCCATCCTGCCGACCGAAACCCTGGTGGCGCTCGGGGCCGTCGGCGCCGCCTGCGCGCTCGGAGCCTTCATGGCCGCAGCCGGCGGCGAGGCCGGCGCGGTGATTGCGATCCTCGCCTGGGCGCTCGCCGGCGCCGCGGCCTGCCTGCTGACCGGCGGGACGGCCGGGCCGCTGGCGGCCTGGTGCCTGGCGCCGCTGGCCGCCGGGGCGGCGTTCGGGCGGCCGAAGCTGCTGGCGCTGGGGGCGGCGTCCGGCGTCGCCGCCGCGGCGCTCGCGGCCATGGCGATGACGATCCAAGCGCTGCCGCAGGCGCCGGAGGCCCTGTCGTCCTGGCTCAGCCTGCTGGCGGTGGGAACCACCGGCCTGGGCTTCGCCGCGGGGCTGGTGGCGCTGCAGGGCAAGGTGCGGGGCGACGACGCGCGCGCGCGGGAGGCCGAGCTCGCCCTGCGCGAAGCGCTGGACCACCAGCCGCAGCTGCTGATGGCGCTCTATCCTGGGGGCCGCATCCTGGAAGCGTTCGGCGAGGCCCCGGTCGGGCTGGAAACCCGCGACCTGACGGATCGCAACCTGACGGACCTGGTCGGCGCCGAGGATCGGGCGGCGGTCGCGGAGGCGCTGAACCGCGCGGGCGCCGAGGGTTCGGCCGAAGCGGCCTTCGTCCCCGCCCACGACCCGCTCGGCTGGTGCGAGCTGACCGTGCGCCGGATGAGCCCGACGCGGCTGGTGGCCGCGCTACGCGACGCCCGCGCCCAACGCACCCGCGAGGTGGAGCTGGAGGCGGCCCGCGCCAAGGCGGAGCAGCAGAACGCCGGCAAGTCGCGGTTCCTGGCCAATATGAGCCACGAGCTGCGCACCCCGCTGAACGCCATCATGGGCTTCTCCGACATCATGCGGCAGCGGCTGTTCGGGCCGATGTCCGACCGTTACGGCGAATATGCCGACCTGATCCACGAGAGCGGGGCGCACCTGCTGGAGCTGATCAACGACGTGCTCGACATGTCGAAGATCGAGGCCGAACGGTTCGAGCTGGCGCGCGAGGAGTTCGACGCCCGCGACGCTATCGCCGCGGTGCTGCGCCTGATGCGCGGCCAGGCCGACCGGCAGGGGATCAGCCTGCGCGGCGAGCTGTCGGCGGAGCCGCTGGAGGCCGACGCCGACCGCCGGGCGATCAAGCAGATCGCCTTCAACCTGATCTCCAACGCGCTGAAGTTCACCCCCAAGGGCGGATCGGTGACGGTGAGCGCCCATCCGGCCCGCGGGATGCTGGAGATCGTGGTCACCGACAGCGGCGTCGGCATCGCGCCGGACGACCTGGCGCGCCTCGGTCGGCCCTACGAACAGGCCGGCGACGCCGACCAGCGCCAGGCGGGCGCGGGCCTGGGTCTGTCGCTGGTTCGGGCGTTCGCCCGGCTGCACGGCGGCGAGATGGTCATGGAGAGCGCCCTCGGCGAGGGCACGACGGTCACCGTCCGGATGCCGGTGCTGGTCCCGCCGGCGGAAAGCCAGCCGTTCGCCCGGAGCGCGGAGGCCTGACGGCCGAGGCCTGGAGGAAGGCGCGGCCGGCGGCAAAATCGCCGACCTCCACATAGGCGCGGCGGACGACGTCGCCGTGGAACAGGAAGTCCACCGCCACAGCCTCGCGCGGATCGAGGCCGGCCAGCTCCAGGACCGCGTCGTCGGGGAAGCGGAAGGCCCAGCCCTGACCGGCGCCCGCGGGCAGCAGGTCGGGCCCGGCCGGCGCCCGCGCGGTCGCCGCAAACACCTTCTGGGCGATGGGCGGCGGCAGGCGCTGGGCGAGCGGCAGGCCGGCGGTCGATCCGCCGCCGAAGCGGGCCAGGTAGGGCCGCGCGCTGCGGTCCTGATCCCTGAGCACCAGGCGCGCGGCATAGGGCTCGGCCCCGTCGGCGAAGCGGGCGACAGCGACCAGGGCGGCCTGGCCCTCGCGGCCGGCCAGGCCAAAGACCATGCGGTCCGGGCCGAAGCCGGTCTCCTGGGACAGCTGCCAGCGCGGCGCGCGGCCGACGCTGCGGTCGGCGGCCCAGCCGGCGACGTCGCCGGGGTAGTCCAGGCGGCTCAGCCTGGCGAAGCCGGAGAATGCGGCGCGCACGCGCGCGGCGGCGACGGCCACGTCCTGCGAGCGGCAGTCGGCGGCGGCGGCGCGGGCCTGCGCTGTGCGCGCGGTCCGGCGCAGGACGTCGGAGGATGTCCCGGCGCGCAGGGCCGCGCCCCGCGCCTGCGCGGTGGCCGCGGCGAGCGCGGCCGCCACCTCGGGCGCGAACAGTCCGCAGCGCTGGTCCGCCGCCGACATCACCGTACGCTCGTAGAACAGGTCCGCCGGCTGCGCGCATGCGAAGCCGGGCAGGGTGGCCGAAGCCACAGCTAGAAACCCCATCCACCGAGACGCCGGCCGCGCTTTTCTGCGCGAGCTCTGCATGCGTCGTCCGTTTTTCGTTGCGGCCACGAGACCGTGCGCCTTGATACCGCCCCTAGCGTTGCCATCCGGTTAGCGGCGGCGCATCGGAACCGGGACACCCGCCATGCTGCTTTCCACCGACATCTGGGTCAGCGCGCTGATCCGCCGGGCCGAGCTTTCCGGGGCGTTCGGCATGGTGATCCGCAAGGGCGACGCGCGGGCCGGCGCGGTGCTGGTCAAGGTGCTGAACCGTCCCGAGGGCGCCGCAAAACTTTATGCGGAGGCCACCCGGCTGGACGGCGAGCGCGTCTGGATGCAGCCGGCGCTGTCCGACCAGGAGCCTGACCTCGACGCCTATATAGAGCGCGCCGTCCGCATCGACCCCGACATCTGGGTGGTGGAGATCGACGACCGCCAGGGCCGCCATTTCCTGACCGAGCCGGTGGAAAAGGGCTGAGCGGCGCCGGCTTCCGGCGGATTAACCCCGCTCGTGAACGGCCCCGAAAGCCTGGCGTGGGACAAGGGCTGACCACCGCCCGGCCGCCCGAAGACTTCCCCCAGAGTTGCCAGCTCCCGCATGCTTTTCCTGTTGAACGACACCGTCCTGCGCCTCGACGGCGTCGCCATGCAGGCGCGGCTGGACGGGCGGCGGATGTTGCGGCTGGAATTCCCCGAGATCCTGCGAATGGGTCAGGAGCTCTATGCCCGCGAGCCGCTGTTGCAGCGGACCAACCCGGAGCGGGCGCGCCGCCTGGCGGCGCTGATCGCGGCCAAGGCGCCGATGGTCAACGCGGCGCTGTTCGTGACTCCGGCGCTGGACTGCCCGCCGTCGGAGGTCACCGTGCGTTTCGTCGCCTGCCAGTTCGAGGTGATGGCCGAGCTCCATACCCTGCAGCGGGCCGGCGGCCTTGACGCGGTGAGCGCCGACCGCAGGATCTGGCGGCGGCTGGCGGCCTGACGAACGCGGGAGCGCCCGCGCCGCGCGGCGGTTGAGCCTGGCGATGCCCACGCTCGCCGACCTACCGATCCCGCTCGACCTCGCGCCGATGGAGGCGAAGCTGACGGATGCGCTGCCGACCGGTCCGGGCTGGCGGTTCGAGCCTAAGTGGGACGGATTCCGCTGCCTGGCCTTCCGGGCCGGCGACGAGGTCGATCTGCGGGCCAAGTCCGGCAAGCCGCTCGCCCGATACTTTCCGGACGTCGTGGCGATCCTGAAGGCCTTGCCCGTCCCGCGGTTCGTGGTGGACGGCGAACTGACCATCCCGGTGAACGGCGAGCTTTCCTTCGACGCCCTGCAGATGCGGCTGCATCCCGCGGAGAGCCGGGTGCGCAAGCTCGCGGCCGAGACGCCGGCGACCCTGGTGCTGTTCGACTGCCTGCTGGACGCCAAGGGCCGATCGCTGGCCGAGGCCCCGCTGACCACGCGGCGCGCCGAGCTGGAGGCGCTGTTCGCGCGGTTCAAGGGCCCCGAACAACTTCGGCTGTCGCCGGGAACCGACGACATCGCGGTGGCTCGCGCCTGGCTCGCCCAGACCGGCTCGGCGCTCGACGGGGTGGTCGCCAAGCGGCTGGACGGCGCCTATCTCGCCGGCGAACGGGCGATGCTGAAGATCAAGCGCATGCGAACCGCCGACTGTGTGGTGGGCGGCTTCCGCTACGAGCGGGACAGCCGCGAGGTGGGCTCCCTGCTGCTGGGGCTCTACGATCCGGCCGGCAAGCTCGACCACGTGGGGTTCACCTCGGCGATCACCGACGCCGAGCGGCCCGCGCTGACCGCGCGGCTGGAGAAGCTGGCCGGCGGGACGGGTTTCACCGGCGACGCTCCGGGCGGCCCGAGCCGCTGGAGCGACGGGCGCTCGGCCGAATGGACGCCCCTGAAGCCGGAGCTGGTGGTCGAGGTGCGCTACGACCACGTCACCGGCGACCGCTTCCGCCACGGCGCCAAGTTGCTCCGTTGGCGGCCGGACAAGGCGCCGAAGCAATGCACGCTCGAACAGCTGCGGGCCGAGGCCGCTCCGGACCGCCTGTTGGCGGGGCTCGGCTGAGCGTGCTTAGCTCCCCCTTCCGTCGGAGGCCGCCATGGTCGACAAGATCACCCCGTTCCTGATGTTCGAGGGCCAAGCGGAGGCCGCGCTCGAGTTCTACGTGGCCCTGATGCCGGGCGCGGCGGTGAAGCGGCTGGAGCGCTACGGGCAGGGCGAGCCGGGGCCCGAGGGCAAGGTGCGGCAGGCCTTCTTCAGTCTCGCCGGACAGGAATTCATCTGCATCGACAGCCCGGTGCATCACGCCTTCAGTTTCACGCCGTCGATCTCGCTGTTCGTCGATTGCGCGGATGAGGCGGAGATCGAGCGGCTGTACGCCGCCTTCTCCGACGGCGGGGAGGTCCGCATGGCGCTGGACAACTATGGCTTCAGCCTGCGGTTCGCCTGGGTGGACGACCGCTATGGGGTGTCGTGGCAGCTCAACCTGCCCGCCGCCTGAGCGGTCTGTTCGCGAAATGGGGCCTGTTTGCGAAATCAGGTCGGGCGCGCTACCTGCCCGCCCATGACCACCTCCCCCGCCGCCGAGGCCGCCAATTCCCGCCTAGCGATCGCCGCCCAGGCGGCGAGGCGGCGGACCTTCGCGATCATCTCGCACCCTGACGCCGGCAAGACCACGCTGACCGAGAACCTGCTGCTGGCCGGCGGCCCGGATCGCGCCGCCGGCCAGGTGCGGGCGCGCGGGGAGAACCGTCGCACGCGGTCGGACTGGATGAAGATCGAGCGCGAGCGGGGGATTTCCGTCTCGGCCAGCGTAATGACCTTCGACCACGCCGGCCTGATGTTCAACCTGCTGGACACGCCCGGCCACGAGGATTTCTCGGAAGACACCTACCGCACGCTCACCGCCGCCGACGCCGCGGTGATGGTGCTGGACGCCGCCAAGGGGATTGAGCCGCAGACCTTGAAGCTGTTCGAAGTCTGCCGCCTGCGCGACATTCCGATCGTCACCTTCATCAACAAGATGGATCGCGAGGCGCAGGACCCCTTTGCGCTGCTGGACGAGATCGCCGGCAAGCTGGCGCTCGATCCCGCGCCGCTCTACTGGCCGGCCGGCTCCGGCGGCCGGTTCAAGGGCATGGTCGACCTGCAGCGCCGGCAGTTCATCCC
>JBIOED010000049.1:0-21794 GCA_044445675.1 Caulobacterales bacterium
ATAGGCCATCGACTTCGCTCCGCCGGTCTTCGCCAGCGTATAGGTGATCGCCGCCGTCAGCGTCGTCTTGCCGTGGTCAACGTGACCGATCGTGCCAATGTTGCAGTGCGGCTTGTTGCGTTCGAACTTTTCTTTGGCCATCGGATCCTACAGACGTTGTCTCAGTGGAACGGGAACCTGGAGCGGGTAGCGGGAATCGAACCCGCATATTCAGCTTGGAAGGCTGCTGCTCTACCACTGAGCTATACCCGCCCTGAATCAATCCGGTTCAGGTCTAAGATGAAGAGCGTTTCCGGGGGGAAACGCTCAAGTTAAACTCTCTTCCTGACGGCGCCGAGCGTGGTGGGGGAAGTAGGACTCGAACCTACGAAGGCGTACGCCAGGGGATTTACAGTCCCCCCCCTTTGCCGCTCGGGACATTCCCCCCTCGCGCTCGGAGCCAGGTCAGGGCCTTCGAACAAAAGGCTTCCGCTGAAGGATGCGAGGGGCATAACAGCGCCGATCGCAGGGTCCTCAAGGCGGCAGCCCGTCCGGGGCCCCAATTTGGAGCGCGTCTTATAGTGGCCTCGAACCCCGAACGCAACGACGCCCGGCGAGGCCGCAACAAGCGGCCACATGCGCATTTTTCGAGGCGTCCGGAAGCGGTGGCCGACGACTGGATCTGGGGCTGGCATGCGGTCGAGGCGGCGCTCGCCAACCCCCGGCGCGGGCCTGCCGAACTGATTCTGGCGACGCCCGAGCGGATCCGGCAGATCGAGGCGAAGTTCGGCCGCCTGCCCACTGTGCAGCAGGCGGACAACCAGCAGATCGCCCAGCGCCTGCCGCAGGGCTCGGTGCACCAGGGCGTGGCCGTGCGCGGCGCGGTGCTGGAGCCGGCGGACCTGTCGGACTTCGAAGCCCGGCCCGGCGCGGTGCTGCTGATGCTCGACCAGGTCACCGACCCGCAGAACGTCGGCGCCATGCTGCGCTCGGCGGCCGCCTTCGGGGCGGCGGGCGTGATCCTGCAGGACCGCCATGCGCCCCGGTTCACCGGCGCGCTCGCCAAGGCCGCGGCCGGGGCGGTGGACAAGGTTCCGGTGGCCCGGGTGGTGAACCTCTCCCGCGCCCTCGACGAACTGACCACCGCCGGCTGGCGGGCCGTGGGTCTGGCCGGCGAGGCCGAGCGGGCCTTGGGCGAAGTGCTGGACGGGTCGCCGACCGTGCTGGTCATGGGCTCGGAGGGCGAAGGCCTGCGCCGCCTGGTGGCCGACCATTGCGACGAACTCGCCCGCATCGCCATGCCCGGCGGCTTCGAAAGCCTGAACGTCTCCGCCGCTGCGGCGGTGGCGCTCTACGAGGCGTCGCGCCCAAGGCGCTGAGCCCTGCGCTTGCGGCCGGCGGGAGGCTGCCGCATTGAAGGGGCAATGCCCTTTCCCGATCTCGTCAGCGCCGGCGCCATAGCCGCCTTCTTCCAAGTGGTGCTTATCGACCTGGCGCTGGCCGGCGACAATGCGGTGGCGGTGGGCATGGCCGCCGCTGGCCTGCCGGCCCATCAGCGCAAGAAGGCGATCGCGCTGGGCCTGGCCGGCGCGGTGGTCATGCTGATCAGCTTCGCTCTGATCACCACCCGGCTGCTGCGGATCGTGGGCCTGCTGCTGGCCGGCGGCTTCCTGCTGTTGTGGGTCTGCTGGAAGATGTGGCGCGACCTGCGCGCGCAAGGCCGCGAAGAGAGCGCGGAGGGCGAGGCTGCGCTCTCGGCCGCCACCGGCGTGGTGATCGGCGCCGGCCCCCACCGCGAACCCAAGGCCAGGACGCTCCGCCAGGCGCTGGTCCAGATCCTGATGGCCGACCTCGCCATGTCGCTGGACAACGTGCTGGCGGTCGCGGGCGCGGCGCGGCAGCACCCGTGGGTGCTGGTCGGGGGGCTGTTGCTGTCGATCACTCTGACGGGCCTCGCCGCCAGCTGGATCGCCAAGCTGCTGCACCGCTTCCGCTGGATCGGCTACCTGGGCCTGGCGATCGTCGTCTACGTGGCCGGGCACATGATCTGGGAGGGCACCCGGACCGTGTTCATCGATACCGGCGAGACCCGCGCCTACAACGCCGCCATGCCCAGCCTGCTGGACATCAGCCCCAAGGAAGTCGCCAAGCGAAGGGCGCGGTAGTTTCCCTTCCCGCATCGCGGGAAAGGAAATCAGCTCTCCGAACCGCCGAAGCGGTCGCGCCACGCGGCGACCTGATCGTCTTCGACCTTGCGGAACAGCACGTCGGGGGCTTTGACCGCGCGGCCGGGCGGCAGGATGTCGAGCACCGCCGTCCCGTCCAGCTTCGGCCACGCGCCGGGAAACGGCTCGCCCACCGAGAGCGCGATGGTTTCGGCGGTGAAGGGGATGAAGGGCTCGGAGACCTTGGCGAACAGGGCCACCAGGTCGAGGCCCTTGCGGACGGCGACCGCGGCGCGCTCGGGATCGGTCTTCAAAGCCGTCCAGGGCGCGGCCTCGGTGAGGTAGCCGTTGCCCAGCACCCAAAGCTGGCGCAGCGATGCGCAAGCCTTACGGAACTCGCGGTTCTCCAGGTTTTCGGTGAGCTCGCGCAGCTTGGCCAGCACGTCGGCGTCGAGCCGCTCCTCCAGCGGGCCGGGCGCGCCGCCCGCCGGGACCAGCCCGTCGAAACGCGTCTCGGTGAACTTCAGGATGCGATTGACGAAGTTGCCCAGCACATCGGCGAGGTCGGCGTTCACCTGGGCCTGGAACTGCTCCCACACAAAGCTGGCGTCGGAGGTCTCCGGCGTGTTGGCGGTGATCCACCAGCGCCAATAGTCGGGCGGCAGCAGCTCCAGCGCCTGGTCCATGAACACGCCGCGGTTCTGCGAGGTGGAGAACCGGCCACCGTAATAGTCGAGCCAGTTGAAGCCCTTCAGCTCGTCCACCAGCTTCCAAGGCGCGTTGGCGGCGGGCGACCAGGCGCCGTCGGCCGAACGCTTCTCGTTGAGGCCGATCAGGGTGCAGGGGAAGCCCACGGTGTGGAACGGCACGTTGTCCTTGCCCATGAACTGCACGTACTTGACGTCGGCCGCCGCCGGCTCGCGCCACCATCGCTCCCACTCCGCCTCCTCGGCGGCCCCCCGGCCGGCCTCCTGGGCCCGCGCATCGGCCCATTCCCAGGTGGCGGCGATATATTCGATGGGGGCGTCGAACCAGACGTAGAACACCTTGCCCGCCAGGCCCTCGATGTCCGGCGTCCGGCCCTGCGGGTTCGGCCCCCACTGGAAGGCGTTGACCGGCACGCCCCATTCCAGGTCGCGGGTGATGCCGCGATCCTGCAGGCCCTCGTCCAGCCATTTCAGCGCGATCGACGTGACCAGCAGCGGCCAGCGGTCGCGTTTCGCCTCGATCCAGGCGCGCAGCTTGCCGGAGAACAGGCTCTGGCGCAGGAACAGGTGCTTCGAGCCGCGGATCTCGATGTCCGTCGAGCCGGAGATCGCCGAGCGGGGATGCAGCAGGTCGGCGGGGTCGAGCACCCGCGTGCAGTTCTCGCACTGGTCGCCGCGCGCGGATTCATAGCCGCAGTGCGGGCAGGTCCCGATCACGTAGCGGTCGGGCAGGAAGCGCTTGTCGGCGTTGGAATAGACCTGCTGGGTGACCCGCTCCTCGATGAAGCCCGCCTCCCAAAGCGCCTGCGCGAACCGCTGGGTGAGCTTGTGGTTCTGCGGCGAGGACGAGCGGCCGAAGTGGTCCCACGACAGGCCGAAGGCGCGGCCCAGGTCGTGCTGCACCTGGTGCTGCTCGGCGCAGAAGGTCGCCGGGTCCTGGCCCTTCTCGGCGGCGGCCAGCTCGGTGGGCGTGCCGTGCTCGTCGGTGGCGCAGATGTAGAGGGTCTCGCGACCGCGCGACCGCTGGAAGCGGGCGTAGACGTCGGCCGGAAGCATCGAGCCCGCCAGCGTCCCCAGATGCTTGATCCCGTTGATGTAGGGCAGCGCGGACGTGATCAGAATGCGGGTCATGGCGGCTCTCGAAATGGGGAGAAGGCGCGGCTTATAGGCGAGAATTCAGCGAAAGGGACCCTTGAAGACGCACGAGGCCCCGCAACCCGGTCCGTGGGAAGGGCCGCCGTCCCGGTCCGGCCGCGCGCCCGTCAGGCGAGGGCTTCGAGCCTTTGGCCGCGCTGGGCGCGCATGGCGGACCCTGCGAGGCCGACGCCAAGAATCATCATCAGCCAGGTGGACGGCTCCGGCACGGGACCGCTCGGCGGCAAGTCGCCGGGCGGGCCTTCGGGGGGCGCCACCAGGGCTTGCGCGATGGGATGGATCTGCGGCTTGGAGCTGAAGTCCGGAGGGAGCTGATCGCAGGCGTCGAGCACGCGCACCTCGCAGACCTTGCCGCCGCCGCTGTCATGAGAGCCGATCGTCGTGATCGGGCCCGTCGCGGGTGGTGTCGTCGTGAGTGGAGGCGTCGGGCCGGTTCCGTCGGCGTCGGGCGTTCGGGCGGCCGGCCCGCCTGACCCGGAGCCACCTGACCCGGAGCCGCCTGACCCGGAGCCGCCTGACCCGGAGCCGCCTGGGCCGGAGCCGGGGCCGCCCCCGAAGCCGCCGCCAGCGCCAGCGCCTGCGCCGCCAAATCCGCCCGCAACGCTTCCGGACGCCGCCGGCTGGCCCGGGGCGCCATCACCGGCCGCGAAGCCGCCTTGGGGCGCGCTGGGGTTGTCGGCGGCGTCGTTCCCGTTCGAGCCCCCAGCGCCGGCGCCTGCGGATTGCGCGTAGTCGGCCAGGACCACCAGCCCATCCTCGCCGTCCGGCATGATGGCGCCGGACGGCGGGCCGTCAGCGTCCTCGCCTGGCCCGTAGGCGGGCCGGCCGGCGCCCACGGCTTGCGGCGCGCGGCCTCCGGCCGTGCGCCGATAGCCAACCGGTCGCTCGCCTCGCTGCAGATCGCCGCCGTGCGCGAGCGTCTGTCCGCCGCCGCTCACGGCCTGAGTGTTCGACGTTTCGTCGACGCGGTGGTGGTGTCCCTCGCCCGTGGCGTAGGCCAAGGCCCCCACGATGGCGAACACCGAGCAAAACGCGATCAGAAGCCGCTTCGCATGTCTCGATTTGGAACGAGGCTGGGTCATGGGCCGCACGTAGCAAACATCGTGCAACCCACGGAAAATGCTGACGATATTCCAGGCTTCGCCTCAGAGCGACGCTGTCCGGTCGAACCACGGGCGGGCCTGCTCCAGCTGCCCCGCCAGCCGGAACAGGGTCGCCTCCGCCCCCATCCGCGCCACGAACTGCATCCCGATGGGCAGGCCCGAGCGGCTCCAGGCCAAGGGAACGGTCATCGCCGGCTGGCCGGTGTTGTTGAAGGCCTGGGTGTTGGGCATGAAGGCGAACAGGCGCTCGGCGATCAGCTTGGGATCCTCCACGATCCAGCCGATCGGGATGGCCGGGCTGCCGAGCGTCGAGAGCAGCAGCACGTCGTAGGTCTCGAAGAGCTGGGCTTCGGCGCGGGCATAGGCGTGCAGCGCCTGCAGGCCGCGCACATAGGCCGCAGCCGTGACCTCCGACCCGCGGCGGTAGGTGGCCAGGGTCAAGGCCTCGACCTCGCCGGCCTCGATGGCCCGGCCCCGCCGTTCGGCCTCCGCATCCAGGCTGGCGGCGATGCTGGCGGCGATCACCGTCCCGGCCGCCGCCTGCATGGCGGCCACGTCGCCGGGGATCTGCGCCTCCTCGACGTCATGGCCGAGCTCTTCGCACAGCCGGGCGGTCTCGCGCACCGCCGCCTCGCACTCCGGATCGAGGCCGGGGGCCTGCATGGCGCCGGTGAAGACCGCGATCCGCAGGCGGCCGGGCTCGCGCGCCGCCTCCTCGATGAACGGCGTTTCGGGCGGCGCAAGGAAATAGGGGTCGCCCGGCTGCGGGCGGCAGGCCACGTCGAGCAGGGCGGCGCTGTCGCGCACCGAGCGCGTCACCGCATGCTGGATCGAGGCGCCGGCCCAGCCCTCGCCCAGCGGCGCGAAGGAGACCCGGCCGCGCGACGGCTTCATCCCGAACAGCCCGCAACAGGAGGCCGGCGTGCGGATCGAGCCGCCGCCGTCGCTGGCGTGCGCCGCCGGCACGATCCCGGCCGCCACGGCCGCGGCCGCCCCGCCCGAGGAGCCGCCCGGCGTCCGCGCCAAGTCCCAGGGATTGCGGCAGACGCCCAGCAGTTCGGACTCGGTGGTCGGCCACAGGCCGAACTCCGGCGTGTTGGTCTTGCCGAGGATCGATAGCCCCGCGCCCTTGTAGGCGGCGGTGAGCGCGCTGTCGGCCGCCGCGACATTGCCGGCGAACAGCCGCGAGCCCATGGTGGTGGCGGTCCCGGCGAGCGTCGCGCCGAGGTCCTTGAGCAGGAACGGCACGCCGCAGAACGCCCCATGCCCGACCGCCTCGGCGCGCGCCCGGTCGCTGAGGTCGGTGGTCACCGCGTTGATCTTCGGATTGACCTGCGCCATCCGCGCAGCGGCCACGTCGAGCAGCTCGCCGGAGCTCACCTCGCGCCGCGCCACCAGCTCGGCCAGGCCATGCGCGTCCTGCCGGCGATAGTCCTCGAAGTCCATGCGGTCATCCTTCCAAGGGGCGGCGCGCCTAGGCGATGTGGTGCCGGATGCAGGACTCGAACCCGCGACCTTCGGTTTACAAAACCGCTGCTCTACCAGCTGAGCTAATCCGGCGGCCGAGGTTGCTTATGGGATGAAGGCGCAGGGCTTCGCAAGGTTATCCATGGCCGCTATCGTCGTGGGCGCATGCGTATCTTCATCGACGCCGACGCCTGTCCGGTGAAGGACGAGGTCTACAAGGTCGCGCAGCGCTACGGCCTGGCCACGACGGTGGTCTCCAACAGCTTCATCGCCATTCCGTCGTCCAGACTGATCGCGCGGATGATCGTCGACGCCGGGCCCGACGTGGCGGACGACTGGATCGCCGAGCGGTGCGAGCCGGGCGACATCGTCGTGACCAACGACATTCCGCTGGCCGACCGGGTGCTGAAAGCCCAAGGGACGGCCATCGCCCCGAACGGGCGGCTGTTCACGGCCGATTCCATCGGCTCGGCGCTGGCGCAGCGCTCGATCATGGAGCACATCCGCTCCACCGGCGAGATCACCGGCGGCCCCAAGCCCTTCGCTCCAGCCGACCGCTCCCGCTTCCTGCAGGCGCTGGACGAAGCGGTGAACCGCGAGACGCGCCGGCGGCGCTAGCTGTGCAGTTCCGGACTCAGCGCCTGCTCCAGGCGTCAATCACCAGATAATCACGCCCTGGCCTGTCGGGATCTCGAGTATGGGTTTCCCCCGTTCGGCGAACCACGCCTTCTCCGCCAGATGCTGCGCGTGGTAAGGAAGCTGGCCATAGTCGTCCAGGACGATGATCGCCCCGGGGGTAAATCGCGGCGCCAGGGCTTCCAGCGCCCCGATCTCCGCGGGCGCATTGTTCATATCGATATGGGCGAAGCTGATCTTGTCCGGCACGCCCTGGCTGAAGCTGTCGGGCACAAAGCCCTTTATCACCGAGACATTCTGAAAGTCGGCGAAGCGTGTCCGCACCCGCTCATAGAGATCGGGGCCATGCTCGGGCATGGCATGGTGGTTCATGTCCGATGAGTGCTCGAAAAGATCGTAGAGAAACACCTGACGCGAACCGAGATCGACCGCATCCATGACGACCCTCATCGAGGTTCCCGCATAGCAGCCGCACTCGACGAAATCGCCATCCTGCCGCAGCGCCTGCCGTGCGGCCCAGACCAGGGCGGCGGTGCGCCATAGGATGCCTCGCTCATGCATCGCGTCGGCGTGCTTTTCCCAGGCGGCCACAAACGCCGTGTCGTCCAGGAAACCGAGGTTGCGTCCCCAGACGATGAGGCTGTCGGAGGAATATATCCCTTGATCGGACTTGAGGCTCGCCAGCATGGCGCGCTGATGTTCCCAGAACGCTTCGTCGTCCTTTACCCACCAATGGAATTTCTTGGTTATGAAGCTGCGTCCCGGCATGGGCGGACCCATAGCAGGCCGAAAAGCCACCTCGCCAGCGGCGAGTCGTGTTTGACAGCAACCCTCCGCCGGCGTCTCCAGCGCCCGGGCCAGCTTCGGGACCAGGGTCGTCAAGGGGATGAAGACGCCGTTCTCCCCGGTGTGATGGTCTTGCGGAAGACTCGGGTTTCACCCGCGTCGAGCCGCCTTGCCTCGGCCCGCCTTGCGCAGGTATGGCGTGGCGCAGCCTGCCGCCGTTTCGAGGAGACTTTTCGCATGCGCCATCTGGGTTTGACGCTCGCCGCCGTCCTGGCCACCGCCGCCGTCGCCGGTTGCAACAAACCCTCGACGAGCCCCCCGGCCGGGCCGTCGGCCGGGGGCGCCACGCCCTCCGCGCCGATGAGCGCCGAGGACATGAAGAAGGCCCAGGCCGCCCTGCCCGCGCCCTACAATACCGCCGACCTCGACAACGGTCAGTCGAAGTTCGCGCTCTGCTCCACCTGCCACACGCTCACGCAAGGCGGCCCCAACATGACCGGCCCGAACCTCTATGGCGTGTTCGGGCGCAAGGCCGCGAGCCTGCCCGGCTTTACCTATTCCGACGCCCTGAAAGCCACCGGCTGGACCTGGGACGCCGCCCACATCGACACCTGGATCACCGACCCGAAGGCCGCCGCGCCCGGGACGAAGATGACCTTCGCAGGCCTCAAGGACCCCAAGGACCGCACCGACGTTATCGCCTATCTGATGGTCAACACCGGCTTCAAGCCATAGGGGCGGTCACTGTCGGCGGGTAGAGTAAATCCGCCAAACGCAACCTTGACGCGTGTAAAGTCGGGGCGCATCGTAGCCGTCGCCAATGCGGTTTGATCTCCCGCGAAGGCGTCCTCCGGCCGGCGCACCCCAAGGCCCCGGCCAAGCGCGGCCGGGCGCGACGTCCCCCACGTCCTTTCCCGGCCCAGCCTCAGGCCTTCCCCGGCGACGGGGGAGGCCTTTTTCAGGGCGCTCAGTCTCGAGTCAGGCGTCGTAGCCCGGCAGTTCGCGGTCGAGCTTGCGCAGGGAGCCCGGCCAGGCCAACGCCCCGCCGATGCCGCGGGCGACCTGGTTGCGCACCTCGGCCTGCGAGGCGTCCGGCGCGATCAGCACGCCCGCGGCGCCCCCCGACAGCGCCTTCACCTGCATGGTGCAGGCGCGCTCGAGGTAGTACATGCCGACCCAGCAGTTGGCGGCGGTGTCGCCGACCGCCAGCGTGCCATGGTTGCGCAGCAGCATCAGTGTCTTGTCGCCGATGTCGGCCACCAGACGCTCGCGCTCGTCGTGGTTCAGGGCGATGCCCTCGTAGTCGTGATAGGCGAGCCGCGGCAGGACGATCAAGGCGTGCTGCGACAGCGGCATCAGGCCAGCGGCCTGGGCGGCCACCGCCACCCCGTCGTCGGAGTGCAGGTGCATGACGAACTTGGCGTCCTCGCGGGCGTGGTGGATCGCCGAGTGGATGGTGAAGCCCGCCGGATTGATGAAATGGGGCGTCTCCTGGAGGATGTTGCCGTCGAGGTCGATCTTCACCAACGACGAGGCGGTGATCTCCTCGAACAGCAGGCCGTAGGGGTTGATCAGGAAATGGTGCTCCGGCCCCGGGATGCGCGCCGAGATGTGGGTGTAGATGAGGTCGTCCCAGCCATGCAGCGCCACCAGCCGATAGAGCGCCGCCAGGTCCACGCGGGCCTGCCACTCCTCGGCGCCGACCTTGCCCTTCAGCGACGCAACGCCGCCAACCGATCCATCCGCCATGGGTGCCTCCAATCCTGGTCTTGCGTCCCCAGGGTCTTCCCCCGGGCCGGGCGCGTCAAGGTCAGCCGCGGACCCGCGCCACGGCGTCCAGCCAGCGGGCGTAGGCGGCCTCGCGGCGGTGGCCGTCCATGGCCGGCGTGTAGGCTTCGGTCTGCGGCCGGGCGCCGGCCGCCTCCTCGACGTCGCGGTAGACGCCTGACCCGACGCCCGCGAACAGCGCGGCGCCCAGCGCCGTCGTCTCGCCATAGGTCGCCCGGCAGACGCCGATCCCGGTCAGGTCGGCGAGGCGCTGGCTGAACCAGGCGCTGCGCGACATGCCGCCGTCGATGCGCATCTCGACCTTCTCGTGAAAGGCCTGCGGCGCGTCGGCGCGCATCGCCTCGATCAGGTCGCGGGTCTGCAGGGCGCTGGCGTCGAAGGCGGCGCGGGCGATCTCCGGCAGGCCGGCGTCGCGGGTCAGGCCAACGATGGCGCCGCGCGCGCCGGCGTCCCACCAGGGCGCGCCGAGGCCGGTGAAGGCCGGGACCAGCACGACCCCCAGGTCGTCGCGAGCCTCCATGGCCAGCGTCTCGACGCCCTGCGGACCGCCGCCCACCTGCAGGCCCTGGTTCATCCACTGGATGGCCGCGCCGGCGATGAAGATCGCGCCTTCCAGGGCGTAGGTCGTCTTGCCGTTCACCCGCGCGGCGACGGTGGTCAGCAGGCGCGCCTTGGAGACCGGCGCGGTTTCGCCGGTGTTGATCAGCAGGAAGCAGCCGGTGCCGTAGGTGGCCTTCATCTCGCCCGGCCGGATGCAGCCCTGCCCCATCAGCGCCGCCTGCTGGTCGCCCGCCACGCCACGGATCGGGATCGCGCGGCCCAGCAGGCCGGGCTCCGTCTCGCCGAAGTCGCCGGTGCAGTCGCGCACCTGCGGCATCAGGCCGAGCGGCACGTTCAGCATCTCGGCCATCTCGGCCGACCAGGCCTGCTTGCGGATGTCGAACAGCAGGGTGCGCGAGGCGTTGGTGGCGTCGGTGGCGTGCACCGCTCCGCCGGTCAGCTTCCAGATCACCCAGGCGTCCATGGTGCCGGCCAACAGTTCGCCGGCCTCGGCGCGGGCCCGGGCGCCGTCGACATTGTCCAGCAGCCAGGCGATCTTGGTCCCGGAAAAATAGGGGTCGAGCAGCAGGCCGGTGATGTCGGTAACCTCGGCTTCCCGCCCCTCGCGGCGCAACCTGTCGCAGAGCGGCGCCGTGCGGCGATCCTGCCAGACGATGGCCCGGTGGATCGGTCGGCCCGAGGTCTTGTCCCAGACCACCACCGTCTCGCGCTGGTTGGTGACGCCGATAGCCGCCACCTCGGCCATCGAACGCGCGGCCTTGCGCACCACCTCGCGCAGCACCTCCGCCGAGGCCTGGAAAATGGCGTCGGCGTCGTGTTCCACCCAGCCATCGGCCGGATAGACCTGGTCCAGCGGCCGGCCGGCCTCGGCCAGGGCGCGGCCCTTGGCGTCGAACAGGATGGCGCGCGTGCTGGTGGTCCCCTGGTCCAGCGCAAGGATCAGCGGATCGGCCATGTCTCGTCCCTCCCCGATTTGGTTTTGCCATCCTTAAACATGTTTTCACCTCGCGCTGAGCAGATTGAAATCCGAAGCCTCACCGACAGAACGGAGGGACAGGCTTGAGCGTCGCCATGAGCAGCGAGAGCCTGCTGGAACTCGCCAAGAGCCGCGCGCCGGCGGACCGCGAACGCCTGCTGCTGGGCATTGTGGACCTGTGCGACGCGGGCGACGGGGCGGCCGCCATGGGCTCGCCGCAGATCCAGGCGCTGCTGAATTCCATCTTCCTGGGCCTGGTGGCCGGCGCGGAGCGCGATATCCGCAAGCGGCTGGCGGACAAGCTGGCCACCGTCGAGTGGGCCCCGAGCGCGTTGATCAACGTGCTGGCGCTCGACGAGATCGAGATCGCCCAGCCGGTCATCGCCGGCAGCCCCTTGCTGAAGGACCCCGATCTCGTGCGCCTGCTGGTCGAGGCGACGATCGAACACCAGATAGAGGTGGCGCGCCGGCCGAACATCGGCGCCGCGGTGGTGGCCGCCATCCTGCAGGCCGCCGAACCCGCGGTGATGACCGCCCTGGCCGGCAACCGCTCCGCCGAGCTGGCGCCCGCCGACATGGAACGCCTGGTGGAGGCCGCCCGCCAGCTCGCCGCCCTGCGCGCGCCGCTCTCCGGCCACCCCCGCCTCACCGGCGACCTGGCGATGCAGCTCTACATCTGGGTCGGCCAGGCGCTGCGCCAAGCGCTCGCCGAACGCTTCCGGCTCGACCCCAAGCTCATCGAGGCCGCGCTGGCCAGGTCGGTGCAGGAGGCGCATCTCTCCGCGCCCGGCGACCAGGCCCCCGTCGTCCTGGCCCGCGACGGCGAGCGCGAGACCATGGAGCAGCGGCTGATCGAGAAGCTGCACGCCGCCGGACAGCTGCGGCCCGGTTATCTGGTGCGCGCCCTGCAGGAGGGGCGGCTGTCGCTGTTCACCGTGGCGCTGGCCACCCTCGGCCGCTTCGAGACCGACCACGTGCAGCGGGTGATCGATTCCGAACGGCCGGAGCTGCTCGGGCTGGCCTGCGCCGCCGTCGGCATCGACCGCAGCGTCTTTCCGAGCATCCTGGAGATGATCCGCGGGCTGAACGGCGGGCGCCCCGGCGGCGGACCCGAGGCTGCGCGGCGCGCCGTCGGCGCCTTCGGCCCGGTCACCGCGCACGTGGCGGCCACCGCCTTCCGGCAGGCGGCGATGTCGGTTTGACAAGCCCCCGCGCTTGACCGCTTCTGCGGCGCGGAGACCTGAAGCCCGGACCCGCCGTGACGCGCATTGCCTTCACCGCCAGCGAACGCCCCGAGGCGCAGGAAGCCCGCACGCGCCTGGCCGCCCGCTATGGCGAGGTTCCCGTTTCGGAGGCCGAGGTGATCGTGGCGCTGGGCGGCGACGGCTTCATGCTGGAAACCTTCCACGACCACATGGCCACCGGCCTGCCGATCTACGGCATGAACCGCGGCTCGGTCGGCTTCCTGATGAACGACTACAGCGAGGCGGGCCTGCTGGAGCGCATCGCCGCGGCCGAGCGCGCGGTGATCCACCCGTTGCGGATGACCGCGACCGACGCGCATGGCCGCAGCCACGTGGCGCTGGCGATCAACGAGGTGAGCCTGCTGCGCCAGACCCGCCAGGCGGCCAAGCTGCGGATCTCCATCGACGGCAAGTTGCGGCTGGGGGAGCTCTCCTGCGACGGCGCCCTGGTCTCCACGCCGGCCGGATCGACCGCCTACAACCTGTCGGCGCATGGGCCGATCATCCCCCTGGACGCCCGTGTCCTCGCCCTGACCCCGATCAGCGCCTTCCGGCCGCGGCGCTGGCGCGGCGCGCTGCTGGCCCACACCGCCAAGGTGACCTTCGAGATTCTGGAGGCGCCTAAGCGGCCGGTGAGCGCGGTGGCCGACAACATCGAGGTGCGCGACGTCCTGGCGGTCCACATCGCCGAGGACCGCGACATCGCGCTCAACATGCTGTTCGACGAGGGGCGCAGCCTCGAAGAACGGATGCTGGCCGAGCAGTTCTCCGCCTGACGGCGTGTGGACGTTCTCGCAGAAGCCGAGCCAATACCGTGGGTTGCCTCTCACGGCTTATTAACAGGTTAGGCCTAGCTTGCGGCGGCACACACCTGGAGGCGCTCTCGTGAGCCAGCAGAATTCCGGTCAAATGATCCAGCCCACCAACGCGCTGCGCCTCAAGGTGGGCGGCGGCCGGCTGGGCGTCATCGACCCGGCCGCCATCGCCAAGGCGGAAGCCGCGCTGAAGAGCCTGGCCAGCAACTTCACCCAGTGGCTGGCCGACGAGATCACCAAGCTCGACGCCGCCCGCCAGCAGGTGCGCGTCCAGGGCGTCACCGCCGAGAGCATGGAGAACCTCTACCTCCGCGCGCACGACCTGAAGGGGCTCGGCACCACCTATGGCTACCAGCTGATCACCCGCATCGCCGGCTCGCTCTGCCGGATGATCGACGACAAGGAAAAGCGGGCCGCCACGCCGATGGAGCTGGTCGACGCCCACATCGACGCCATCAAGGCCGCGGTCCGCGACGACATCAAGTCCGACGAGCACCCCACCGGACGCGTGCTGGTCGAAGAGCTCGAACGCCGCGTCAAGGCGATGGCCGCGTAGTGTACGGGGCCTGAAGTTCGCCTGCTCCGCGGGCCACGCGCCACGATCTACATCACGTTTTCCAGCGGCTCAGCCACCACGCCATAGCCGGCGTCCGGCGGCAGCACCAGCACGCGCCCGCTCTCGCGCTGCTGGACCTGCGGCTGCACGGTGACCAGCGTCCGGGCCGCCGCGCGCGCCACCGCATCCTGCGCGTCCGTCGCCTCGGCCAGGAGCTGCAGGTTCATCCGCGTCGGGAAGATCACCTTGCGCTCCCCCGCGGCGGCCAGCCGCAGCGCCTCGGTCGGCGCGATCCACTCGGCGTCCACCGTCTCGCGCCCGTCGCAGGCCGCCAGCTGTTCGAGGGGCGCGTTCACCGCATAGAACCAGGTGTCGAAGCGCTTGGGCGTCAGAGGCGGCGTGATCCAGCGGGCGAACACGGTCAGGGCCGAGAGGTCCAGCCGGGCCTCCAGGCCGGCCACTACGTCGAGGAACCGGGTGGTCCCGGCGTCCACCGCCTGGCGGACGTCCATCGGGCAGGCCTCGCCGCTCATCGGCCCGCCGTCGCGGCGCTTGGCGAGCAGGATGCCGGCTTCCTCGAACACCTCGCGAATGGCGGCGATACGCAGGCCCCGCTGATCGGCGTCGTAGGCCTCCCACCCCAGCACATGCTGCGCCCAGGCCGGATCGTGGTCGCCCGCATGGCTCTTGCCGCCCGGGAACACCAGCGCGCCCGAGGCAAAGTCGATCTGGTGATGCCGCTTGACCATCAGCACCTCGAACGCCGGGTCGTCACGCAGCAGCAGGATGGTGGCGGCGGGCTTGATGTCGGCGGTCGCGGGGATATCATTCATGGGTGCGAGCTTGAGACGCCGGAACGCCGCAATCAAGCCGTTCTCTCGCGAACCCGTCTAGCCTGCCGTGCGCAGGGGATTGATGACGTCGAGCCCGCTGAAGTCCTTCTCGTTATCCGTGACCACGACGCAGTCGTTCGCCTCGGCCACGGCGGCGATGATCATGTCCAGCGCGCTTCGCGGCCTTCCCGCCGCCGTCCCTTCGGCCATCAGCCGGGCCCAGATCAGCGCGGCCCGTTCATCGAAAGCGAGGACGCGGCCGGCGAACAGCGCCTGCGGGCCTTCGGGCCCCGCAAACCAGGCCTCCAGCTCGCGGCGTTTCCGTCCGGCGGGCTTCTCCAGCAGGCCGCGGCGAACCTCGGCGATGGTCAGCGATGAGATGAACAGGTCTTCGTCCGCCTGGTCGGACATCCAGCCCATGAGGCTTTCGGCGGGCGCCGGTTTGGTGATGTTGCTGATGATGTTGGTGTCGAGGACGTAGCGGGTCACAGATCGAGCTTGCGGCCGCGTGTGATCGTCCGGGCGAGGTCGAGATCGGCGCCGACCAGCGGCGAGCGGCGAAGCGCGGCAAGCACGCGCCCTTTGCCGGGGGCTTCGCCGCGGATGCTTCCGCTCACCGTCGCTCGGATCCGCGATGCGTCGGGATCGTTCACCGCAAGCCGCTTGGCCAGGGATCGGATCAACTCACGGTCGGCGTCAAGCCCAAGCACCTCGAACCGGCTCACGCCCCGTTGGCGGAGCCGGTCACGGTACGCCTTGAGAGCCCGCTTCTGGGATGTTCCGCTCACGGCCACACTCTCTCGCACTATAGCCTGACATATAGCCTGGAATACGTGGATCAACAAGAGCCGCGCCCTCGCGCGCAGGTGGCGAGCCGCGCCCCCCGGCCCTAGGCCTAAGCGCTTTCGGCCGCGTCGATGTGGGCGCGCGCCTCGCGGGAGACCTGATCCATCTTGTCGAGCAGGTAGTCGACGTCCTCGCGGGCGGCGGATTGCGGCTGGGTGAGGAAGCGCTGCAGCATGCGCTCCTGGAACCGCTGGAGGTCGCGCGCGCCGCCGTCGAACTCCATCGCGTGATAGGTGTCGACCGCCGCCCGGAAGGCCGGGAACAGCCGCGCCGGCAGCCCGGCCCGCTCATAGATCGCCCGGAAACCCAGCGGCCCGGCGTCGTGGATCATCAGCCAGGTCCGATGGTGCGGCACGCCGGCCAGCTCGGCCACGCCCCACTCGAAGAAGGTCATGTGGCCTTGCGCCAGCGCGCGCAGCAGCAAGGAGGAGGTCAGCCGCCGGGAACCCGCCAGATGGGCCACGAAGACACGCACGTCGGCCGCGCGTCCCGCCTGGTCGACGAGATCCACCGTCGCCCGTTCGGCCGCGCCGATGGCGATCTCCAGCGCGGTTTCCGGGGCCAGCGCGTGACGGGCGATCAGGTGGTCGCGAACCTGGTCGCCCACCAGCCTGACGAGCTTTTCGGTCACCGCCAGCGGCAGGACGGCGCGGTAGGCGACGGCGGCCAGCACCTTCTCGTGCCGCTCGAAGCGCGCCATCACCTGCTGTAGCGCGTCCTCGGCGAAGTCGGCGTTGTCATTGGCGCAGGCCGCGGCCACCGAGCGCTCGCCGCCGTGCTCGGCGATGGCGTCGGTGACGGTCTGCGACAGCCTGGGCCGCCGCGCGATAGCCAGTTGCCGGACCGGGCCGCCCAGCCGCACGATCTCCGCCAGGTCCTCGTCGAGGAACACCGGCGAACAGTTGAGCATCGGCAAGGCGATGCTCTCCACGTCGCGCGCCAGCTTCAGCGCCACGTCGCGCGGCACCAGGGGCGAGCCCTTCAGGGTCACCGCCAGCGCCTTGCGCACCAACTCGGCGGCGTCGCCGGCCATGATCCGCAGGATATCGGCGGCGGTGTCGCGGTCCTCGTCGGAGAGTGGCGCGATGTCGATGATGCGGCAGAGCTTGTCGGCGGCGGCGGCGCGCTCGCCGGCGGTCACGCCCTTCACCAGCGTGCGGATGTCCTCTTCCGTCAGCGCTGATCGCGTCGTCGCCATGGTTCGCTTGGCATCCCCTGACGTAGGCGCCGGACCCACCCCTGGATTCGGATTCCCACGAGTCTGATCATCTACGGTCATGCTTAACGTCTGGTTAGGACTCGAATCTGTGGATTAAGAATTTCCCGGCTCAGGTCGCCGACACTAGACTGCGGGCTTTGCTGGAGGGATGCCCCGCGTGCTGCTCAAGGGCCTGAAGGTCGTCGAATTCGCTTCGTACATCGCCGCCCCTGGCGCCGCCTGCATCCTGGGCGACTGGGGGGCGGACGTGATCAAGGTCGAACGGCCCGGCGGCGACACCATGCGCCACGTCTTCGCCGACCTGAAGACCGAACTGGCCGGCAACCCCACCTTCGACCTCGACAACCGCGGCAAGCGCGCCGTGGTGTTCGACGTCGGCAAGCCGCAGGGCCGCGAGGCGCTGGCCCGCCTGGCGGCCACGGCCGATGTGTTCATCACCAACGTCCGGCCCGCCGCCCTGAAGCGGGCCGGCCTGGACGAGGCGACGATCCGCGCGGCCAACCCGCGGCTGGTCTACTGTCAGGTGACCGGCTACGGCCTGGAGGGGCCCGACGCCCACAAGCCGGGCTTCGACGTCACCGCCTTCTGGGCCCGCGCCGGCGTCGCCCACATGACCGCGCCCAAGGGCATGGACCCGTTCATGCTGCGCTCGGGCTTCGGCGACCACATCACCACCCTCGCCACCGTCTCGGCGATCCTGGCGGCGCTCTACGAGCGTGAACAGACCGGCCGGGGCCGGCTGGTGCAGACCTCGTTGCTGGCCACCGGCGTCTACGCCATGGGCTCGGACCTGGCGGTGCAGCTGAAGTTTGGCCGGCTGGCGTCGATCCGCACCCGCGAGCAGCCGATCAATCCCATCGCCACCTTCTTCAAGAGCGCCGACGGGCGCTGGTTCGTGCACAATCCCAGGGGCGGCAACAAGGATTGGCCGATCTTCGCCGCTATCGCGGGGCGCCCGGACCTCGTGGAGGACGAACGCTTCGCCACCAGCCGGGCGCGGCGGGAGAACTCGCCCCTGTTGGTCGCCGAACTCGACAAGGCTTTCGCCGAACTGCCCTACGACGAGATCGCCCGGCGCCTGGACGAGGCCGACCTCGTCTGGTCGCCGGTGCAGACCCCGGCCCAGGTCGCCGCCGACCCGCAGGTGATGGCCTCGGGCGCGATCGTCCAGGTCGAGGACGGCCAGGGCGGGACCTTCTCCTCGCCGGCCGCCCCCGCCCGCTTCCCGGGCGCCGACGCCACGGTGCGACCGCGCTCGCCGACGCTCGGCGAACACACCCGCGAGGTGCTGGCCGAGATCGGCTATTCGGCCGAGGAAATCGAGGCGATCTTCGCGGCCGAGGCGGCGATCTAAACCCTTACGATGTAAAGGGATTTTCACCGCCATGTGATGCCGAGCCCGGCCTTGAATAGCGTAAAACCGCAGTCGTGAGTTGTGGTCGAGCCTGGGCCGCGACCACCGTTCAGATGGCTTCGCGCCGGGCCGGCAGGGGGGCGGCGCGACAAGGCTGGCGGCGCGGCCGGGCGGCGAGTCGGATCGTAGATATCCGGCGCGCCCGCGTCCTTTTCGCCCCCGGAAGGAGCCCCGCATCATGGTCTGCAATCCCAAGGTTTCACCGTCGTCCTGGCGCCCTCTCGCCGTTGCGGGCGTCCTGGCCGCCGCCGCCGTCGCCCTCCCGGCGCGGGCGGCCACCGTCGTCGATCCCGCCAACGACTTCCTCGCCACCTACACCGGCCCGCACAATGGGGACATGGACGTGCTCTCGGTCAGCGCCGTTCGCGACGCCACCGACGTCACCCTGACGGCGATCTTGAACGGACCTGTCGGTTCGATCGCCGGCGAGGCCTATGTCCTCGGCATCAATCGCGGCGGCGGGCTGCCGTTGCTGACCTTCGGGACGCCGCCAGTCGGCGCCGGGGTCAACTTCGACGCGGTAGCCGTTCTGCTGCCGGGCGGCGGTAGTTTCGTGGACGTCCTGCTGCCCACCGCCATGGCGCCGACGGCGCTCTCGGACGTGACGTTTTCTGGAGCCACCCTCAAGGCGGTGATCCCCTTCTCGCAACTTCCGACCAACGGCTTCACGACCGCTCAGTACCTCTACAACCTGTGGCCGCGGGATGGGCTGAACACCGCCGACAACGGCCAGATCGCCGACTTCGCGCCGGACGCCTCGAGCTTTGCGGCCAGCGTGCCGGAGCCGGCCGCCTGGGCGACGATGCTGCTGGGGTTCGGAACCTTGGGCGCGGTGCTGCGGCGCCGCCGCCGTCTGGCCCCGGCCTAGCCCTTGCGGCTGTCCGACAGCATCTTCAGCATCTCGCTGGTGAACAGCGAGCCGGTGAGCCGGCTACCGACGCCCATCTGGTCGCTGGGCTGCGTGCCCTTGAGGATCAGCGCGATCAGCTCTTCCTGCTGCAGCCGGTGGTCGGCGGTGCGGGCCGAGGCGTACTGGATGAAGCCGCCGTCTTCCGAGGGCGCGGCCGCGGGCGCTGCGACCGGCGCAGCCGAGCCCGCCGCCCGGGTCAGGTTGGCGTAGACCTCGCCGACGGTGGCCGCCCGGCCATCGCGGTAGAAGATCGCCTTGTTGGCATGCGCGGCCTCGGGAAACAGCTGCGCGGCCGTCGCGCCCGGCCGCGTCTGGGCGGCCTCGATCAGCCGGGCCGAGCCCTGCGGCCCCAGGAAGTGGGCGGCGTAGAGCTCGCCGGCGGTGGGGTTGCGGCCGGTGCGCCCCTTGAGATAGGCGGCGGAGTCCGAGGTCAGCTCGCCGGCCATCAGCGACGCCGCATGCGGGTCGAGCCGCAGATCCATCACCGCGCGGCGCGCCTCCTCGCCCGACACGTGATAGCGGCCGTCCGCGCCCTTGCTGATCAGCTCTGCGTAGCGGGCGTAGCCGTGTTTGGCGCCGTGCTGTTTGAGCGTCGACAGCCAGGTCTGCTCGACGAACTGGAAGAGGCCGGCCGCCGTGGAACTGCCCGCCCTGGCGGCGGGGTTCATCCCGCTCTCGCGCCCCGCCGTCCGCATCAGGAACGAGAAATCGACCCCGGTCGCCTGCGAGGCGCGCTGAATCGCGGCCTCAACGACTCCCCGGATGCCCTCGATCGCCATGCGAGGACTCCTGAACGATCGTGGTTAACGCCGCGCTAACCCTCGGCGCGCTCCGCGGCGAGCTACTGCGGCTGATCCTTCTTCTTGTCGCCTTGCCGCGCGGCCGCCGCTGCCGCGTGTTGCGCCGCGGCCGCCTGCGCCGCAGCCTGGTGTTGCTGCGCGGCGGCCTGAGCCTGTTGCTGATGCTGCTGAGCGGCGGCCTGTTGCGCCTGATGCTGCTGCTGGGCCGCGGCCTGCTGGCTCTGACGTTGCTGTTGCGCGGCGGCCTGCTGGGCCTGACGCTGCTGCTGGGCCGCGGCCTGGGCCTGCTGCTGACGGTCTCGCGCAGCCGCCTGAGCCTGCTGGGCCTGCTGCTGCGCGGCGGCCTGGGCCTGACGTCCGGCCGCTTCGCGGGCGCGATTGGCGGCGTCGGCCTGGCTGCGTTGCTGGTCACGGGCCTGGGCCTGCTGCTGGCGCTGGGCGTCCTGGCGGGCGCGGTTGGCCGCGTCGGCCTGGGCGCGCTGCTGATCCCGCGCCTGAGCGGCGGCGGCCTGGGCCTGGGCCTGGTGCTGCTGCTGTTGCGCGGCGGCCTGCGCCTGTTGCTGGCGCTGCCGCTGCTGGTCGCGCCCTTGCGCCTGCTGGCGCTGCGCCTCGGCCTGGGCGCGCTGCTGGTCGCGGCCTTGGGCGGCCTGGGCCTGACGCTGTTGTTGTTGCGCGGCGGCCTGAGCCTGCGCCTGTTGCTGGCGCTGCCGCTGCTGGTCGCGCCCTTGCGCCTGCTGGCGCTGCGCCTCGGCCTGGGCGCGCTGCTGGTCGCGGCCCTGGGCGGCCTGGGCCTGGCGCTGTTGTTGTTGCGCGGCGGCCTGGGCCTGCGCCTGTTGCTGCCGCTGCTGGTCGCGCCCTTGCGCCTGCTGGCGCTGAGCCTCGGCCCGGGCGCGCTGCTGGTCGCGGCCCTGGGCGGCCTGGGCCTGGAGCTGTTGTTGTTGCGCGACCGCCTGGGCCTGTTGCTGGCGTTGTTGCTGCTGCTGATCGCGGCCAAAGGCTTGCGCCTGCTGGCGCTGAGCGTCGGCCTGGTCCTGTTGTTGGCGCCGCTGGGCCTCGGCCGGGTTGCGGCCGCCGGCAAAGTCGCGGCGCGGGGCTGGCGCGGCGGCGATCACCGGGGCGGTCTGGGTGGCGTAGGCCTGACGTAGCGCGCGCTCCTGCTGCCAGACCGCCTGCTGCTGCTGCGGCTCGCGCTGGACGCGTTCGTCATGCACGCGGCTCCAGTCGGGGTTGCGTTGGCGCTCGGCGGCCCACTGCTGCTGCGGCGCCAGGACGGCGTCGCGGCGGGCGCGCCAGTCGCCGGCGTAGGCCGCCTGCCGCTGTTGGTGCACCGCGGCGTCATAGAGGCGCCGGGCGCGGAACAGGTACTGCGCGGCGATCACAGCCTCGGCGGGGGCGTAGTTGGGATAGGGCCGGCCGTAGCTGTCGTAGACGTCGACCAGTTCGCCGTTGTCGTAGGCGTAGGCGTCGTTGTTGTCGCGCACCAGGAACGGGTAGTCGCTGCCGCCGCGATAGAAATACTCGCGTTCGCCGGCGGGGGTCTCTTCGACCACGCGGTACTCGCCGCGGCCGGAACGCCAGACGTAGGGGTGCTCGCCCTCATAGTCGACGGTGTAGTCGGGCGGGCTGTCGGCGAAGGCGTTGCCCAGTTGATAGGCTTCGTCCACGTAGGCGTAGACCGGCCGCGGCGGGCGGGCGACCCGCGGCAGCGGCGGGGCCGGCGGCAGGGCGTCGGCATAGGGGGCGACGGCCTGCGGCGGCGGGGCGGCCGCAGCCCGCGGCCGGCTGGCGCTCGGCGCGCCGGGGACCCGGGCGGCGGGGGTGTGGTTGCACGCGG
>JBIOED010000050.1:0-21572 GCA_044445675.1 Caulobacterales bacterium
CCGCCCGCCACGTCGCCGGTGCCCGAATCGACATCGACCACCTGCTGGAGGAGCTTGAGCTGCGCGGGCCTGGCCGCTTCGGCCGCGGCCCAGACCTTGGCGTCCCTGGCCGCGGGCCTGGGCGACGCCTGGACGCCCGAGGCGAAAAAGAGGGCGGCGACGCCAAGCCCCAAGATCGATCCGCTCCGCATGGCCTAGTTCCCCCTTTTTTGAGCCGCGCTGGCGAAGCCGCGGGCGGCCCCTTCAAACCGCATGCCGGCCTCCGCCGCAAGGCGCCACTCGGCGGCCCCTGGGCGGGCGTCGGCTCCCGGGCTAAGCTTTTGCGTGATCGGAGGGCGCACACTTGGGAAAGCCGATTTTCCATATCGACCGGGTCCGCCTGGGCGCCTCCCATGGCTGAGGTGGCCGACGAGGGCCCGGCTTCCCGCGGCGAGGACATCGCACTTGGCTTGGCGCTGAACAAGGCGTCGCGCAAGCGCCGGCGCCGGCCCGGGGCTCCACCGCCCGAAGACCTCTTCCTCGCCGCCGAAGGCCGTAAGCTTGAGCTGGAGATGCACCATCTCAAGTTGAGCCATTTCGATCGGCTGCTGACCGTCGCGCTGAAGCTGCTCACCGCCGCGGTGGGGCTGCTGGTCGCTGTAGCCTTGGGCGTGATGATCGTCGATGCGGCCCGGGCCGATTCCGTGGTCGTTGGCGCCTTCCAGACGCCGCCCGCGCTGGCGGCCGAGGGCCTGAACGGGACCGTGGTCGCCTCGAAGCTCTTGGACCGCCTGCGAGCCCTGCAGGCCAATACCCAGGCCGCCGCCGCCTACCGGGGCATCAAGGACGCGTGGAGCAGCGACATCAAGGTGGAGCTGCCGCAGACCGGCGTCTCCATCGGCGAACTCGAGCGCTACCTGCACGATTGGCTCGGTCATGAACTCCACGTCGGCGGCGACCTGGAAATCATGGGTGACCGGGTCGTCCTGACGGTCCGCGGCGAGGGCTTCGAGGCCAAGAGTTTCGAAGGCGCGCGAAGGGATCTGCCGCAGCTCGTGGCCAGCGCCGCCGAATATATCTACGGCGAGGCCGAACCCTACCTGGCCGCCACCTATCTCTCGACCCATGGGCGCGACGCAGACGCCGTGCAGCTGGTGCAGGCCAAGTATGCGTCCGCCAGGCCCGCCGACCGCCCGTTCCTGCTCAACGCCTGGGGCAATGCGCTGGTCAACCTCGGCCGCGTGCCGGATGGGGTCGAGAAGTATGCGGAAGCCCTACGCATCAAGCCCGACTATTGGATCGCCGACAGCAACGCGATGGCCGCGCAATGGGACCTCGGGCGCGAGGAAGACGCCTGGCGCACCGGAACGGCGATGGCGCGGGCCGCCGGTCGCGGACAGATCGGCCAGAGGACGCTCGACCTCTATTTCCAGCCCCTCGATACCCTGACCTGGAACCTGCCGGCCCTGCGCACCGAGCTGATCGCGGACCTGGAAAAACACGGCGGGGTCGGTTCGGGCGTCACGCAAACGCGGCTGCTGGTCGCCGACGCCCTGGCGCGCATGCACGATCCGCACGCGGCGGAGCTCTACCTGGAAACCTCGGCGGACGTCGGGTCGTCATCCTGGGTCACGGGCATGACCCACTTCGTACACGGCTGGGAAGCGCTCGACCGCGCCGATTGGGTCCGCGCGGCAGACGAGATGGGCGCTTTCGACGCCATCTACGCCGCCGACCTGGTGAGCCGGTCCACCGTTCCCGGCTACGACTGCTGGCGCGCGCCGGCCGAGGAAATGGCCGGACGTCCGGAAAGGGCGGACGCCGCGATCACGGCGGGCGGCCGATTCGTCGACTGCTATCGGTTCAGGGCCGACATCCTGGATCATCGCGGCGACTGGGCGGGCGCCCAAAAGGCCTATGGCGAGGCGGTGGCGCTGGCGCCGGACCTGCCCGCCGCCTACTATAGCTGGGGCTTGGCGCTCGCGCGGCACGGCAATCCGATTGGCGCAGCGGCCAAGTATGCCGCCGCCAACGCCCGCGGTCCGCACTGGGCCGATCCGCTGAAGGCCTGGGGCGATGCCCTGGCCGCCCAGGGCCATTGGTCGGACGCGGCGAAGAAATATGCGCAGGCCTCGGCCTACGCGCCCCAGTGGTCGGCGCTGCAGGTCGCCCTGGCCGAAGCGCGGCGGCATACGGGCCGGTAGCGGCGCCTGCGACCTCGGCCGCCTTGCGCTTCGCCCGCCGGCACGCGATATCCTCCCCAGGCGGGCCGTCGGCAGGCTCGGCCTAAGATTCCCAAGAAGGACTTCCTCCCTATGCGTGACCCCGTCACCACCGCGCTGGGCCTCGTGCCGATGGTCGTCGAGCAGACGAGCCGAGGCGAGCGCGCCTACGACATCTTCTCCCGGCTCCTGAAGGACCGGATAATCTTCCTGGCGGGTCCCGTCGAGGACGGCATGGCCGCGCTGATCTGCGCCCAGCTGCTGCATCTCGAGGCGGAGAACCCCAAGAAGGAAATCCAGATGTACATCAACTCGCCGGGCGGCGTCGTGACCTCCGGCCTCGCGATCTATGACACCATGCAATACATCAAAAGCCCGGTGATCACCCTTTGCCTGGGGATGGCGGCTTCGATGGGCTCGTTCCTGCTGATGGCGGGCGAGAAGGGCCAGCGGATCGCGCTGCCCAACTCGCGGATCATGGTCCACCAGCCTTCGGGCGGATTCTCCGGCAAGGCCTCGGATATCGAGCGCCACGCCGAGGACATCATCAAGACCAAGCACCGCCTGAACGAACTCTACGCCAAGCACACCGGACAGTCGGTGGAGACGGTGGAAAGCGTCCTCGACCGCGACAGCTACATGACCGCGGAGGAAGCCAAGGATTGGGGCATTGTCGACCACGTCTGGGAAAAGCGCGAAGTCGACGAATAGCTAGCCCAGGCGCTGCCGGGCCGCCGCCAGCAGCGCCGCTTGGCCAGCCGTGTCGGTGACGTCGATCCGTTCGTCGGGGTCGCTGAGATCGGCGAACAGGCCTTTCGGGTCTTCGTGGAAGTGCAGGAAAGCGCGGGACTTACGGTAGAAAACGCCGCGCTTTTTCTCCGTCAGGCCGGGAAGCGTTCGGACCTGCGCCAACAGGGGCTCCAGCCGGTCGAGGTCTGCTTCGCGGGCGTGCCTCATGGCTTCTCTTGCGGGTACTGGGCGGGACGCGCCAGGTAATAGGCGACGCCAGCGCTCGTCTCATCCCCTTCGACAGCGGCGTTGTGAATTCGATCCTCGAACCCGCCGCGTTCCGCGTGCTTGGCCATGCGGCGGGCCTCGATCTCCGTCTCGGCGATCCCGCTCGTCGCGGCCAGGGTCAGCATCACCTCGCGCAGGTCGGCCAGTTCATCGATCAGTTCGACGCGAGACGTCGCCGCCTTCGCCTCGGCGGCCTCTTCCAATAACTTGTCCTCAGCCGCGCGACGAACTCTGCGTCGTCAAGGCGGCGCGCGAAGACGCGGAGGCCCTGCGCCCGCATCATCGCCGGCAGCTTGTCGCGGATCAGCTTGTCCACCTTGAAGCGCAACGTCACGGCTCCCCCGTGAATACGCGGTAGCCAGCGATCTCCGCCATCGCCAACATCTCTTTGTCGCCGCCGGTATCGCCATAGGCGGCCTTGAGCGCGACGTCGGGACCGAAAGCGGCTTTCAGCCGCACGACCTTCTCAGGTCCGCGGCAATTGATGCCTTCAAAGGCCCCCGTCACGCGATCCTGGGCGTCGAACGACAGTTGGGTGCCCAGGAGCGCATCTGCGCCCAGGTGACAGGCGAAGGGCGCGACGACCAGGTCCGGTGAGGCGGTGACGATGACCAGCCGCACAGGCTTGCCCCGCCAGCCGTTCCAGGTCGAAACGGCGTCCGGGCGCAGCAGGCCGCGGGAAAACTGCTCGGCGAATTGGCGGGCGTCAGCTTCGAGCCGTTCGCGCGGAACCCCCTTCAGATATTCTCGCACAGCCGCGGCCTTGATACGCCCGCGGTCGCGGTGGACCAGATAGGCGAGCGCCGCGGGGATCAGGCGGATGAACCCGGCGAGATAACGCCAAGATCCGGCGCGCCATTTCAGGAAGGCCGTGAAGCTGTCCCGAACCGTAAGTGTGCCGTCGAAATCGAAAGCCACGATCGGCAGATTGGCCGATAAGTCTGCGACGTTCTCGACGGGCGGTCGATCTTGTGCCATTTCGGCCTAAATCCCATCTAAGAATGCGTATCGCCCTCGAGCGGGCGCCGCGCCATCGATTGTCGCGGCCTCGCGCCAAGGGTTGTGATCCCGGGCGGGATCGAAGAATGTCAAGACTTAGACAACCCGCGGCGCGTATTCTGCATTGATAGGGCGGCGACGTCCGTGGGGCGATTCAGGGTATGGATCGCCTAGAGAGTGAGAACCGACCATGACCAAGGCCGCAAGCGGGGACTCCAAGAGCACACTTTATTGCTCTTTCTGCGGCAAGAGCCAGCATGAGGTCCGCAAGCTTATCGCGGGTCCCACCGTGTTCATCTGCGATGAATGCGTCGAGCTGTGCATGGATATCATCCGCGAAGAACACAAGATTTCCTTCGTAAAATCAAAGGACGGCGTTCCGACTCCGAAGGAAATTCGGGAGGTCCTCGACGACTACGTGATCGGGCAAGATCACGCCAAGAAAGTGCTCTCCGTCGCGGTGCACAATCATTACAAGCGCCTGAACCATGCGACCAAGAACAACGACGTCGAATTGGGCAAGGCCAACATCCTGCTGATCGGCCCGACCGGCACCGGCAAGACCCTGCTGGCCCAGACGCTCGCCCGAATCATCGACGTTCCCTTCACCGTCGCTGACGCCACGACGCTCACCGAGGCCGGCTACGTCGGCGAGGACGTCGAGAATATCATCCTGAAATTGCTGCAGGCCGCCGACTACAACGTCGAGCGCGCGCAGCGCGGCATCGTCTACATCGACGAGGTCGACAAGATCAGCCGCAAATCGGACAACCCTTCGATCACTCGCGACGTGTCGGGCGAGGGCGTGCAACAGGCGCTGCTCAAGATCATGGAAGGCACCGTCGCCTCCGTGCCGCCGCAGGGCGGGCGCAAACATCCGCAGCAGGAATTCCTGCAGGTCGACACCACCAACATCCTGTTCATCTGCGGTGGGGCTTTCGCCGGCCTGGAGAAGATCATCTCCGCGCGCGGGCAGGGCGCCTCGATCGGCTTCGGCGCCAAGGTCTCCGATCCGGACGACCGCCGCACCGGCGAAATCTTCCGCCAGGTGGAGCCGGACGACCTACTGCGCTTTGGCCTGATCCCGGAATTCGTCGGCCGCCTGCCGGTCATCGCCACCCTGGACGACCTCGACGAAAAGGCCCTGGTGAAGATCCTCACCGAGCCGAAGAACGCCTTCGTCAAGCAGTACGTGCGGCTCTTCGACATGGAGAACGTCGGTCTCACCTTCACCGACGACGCGCTCAACGCGGTGGCGCGCAAGGCGATCACGCGGAAGACCGGCGCGCGAGGCCTGCGCTCGATCCTCGAGGCGATCCTGCTCGACACCATGTACGAACTGCCGACCTATGACGGCGTCGAGGAGGTGGTGGTCAACGCCGAGGTGGTCGAAGGCCGCGCCCAGCCGCTGATCATCTACGCCGAACGCCGCGACAAGGGCGGGGCGGCTTAGCCGCCTTGCAATAGAGACGTTCAAGCCCCGCTGGTGACGGCGGGGCTTTTTCGTGCGCGATACTGCAGGTCGCAACGGGGAGACGCGCCTTGGCGATCACCGGTCTGGACCATGTGAACATCCGTACGACGGAGCTCGCCAGGACGCAGGCCTTCTTCACCGAGGTCCTCGGCCTGACCGTTGGTTGGCGGCCGGATTTCCCGTTCGGCGGGACTTGGCTCTACGTGGGCGACGAGGATGTCGTTCATCTGGTCGAGGTCCGTTCGGCCGGGGCCGCCACGCGCGGCTCGTCGCTCGACCACTTCGCTTTCGCCATCGACGACTATGAGGACGCGCGACGCCGGCTCGACGCGGCGGGCATGGCCTATGAGGCGTCGGTCTCGCCCGACGGCGGCATCCGGCAGTTGTTCGTCACCGACTTGAACGGCGTGACCATCGAGTTGAACCGCCGCGAACCCGGGCGTCGATGAACCATCTGAATCCACCCTGCGACCGCGCCATCGCGCGCAAGGTGGGGGGTCTGGCGCATCCGCCGCGCGCGCGGGGCTGGGTGCTGGCCGGCACGGTGCTGGGATCGGGCTTGGCGTTCATCGATTCCTCGGCCGTGAACCTGACCTTGCCGGTGATCCAGCAGAGCCTGGGCGGCGGATTCGCCGCGGCGCAGTGGATCATGAACGCCTACGCCCTGATGCTGGGCGCCCTGGTGCTGGCCGGCGGCGCCGCGGCCGACCGCTATGGGCGCAAGCGGGTGTTCGCCGCCGGCGTCCTGCTGTTCACCCTGGCCTCGGCGCTGTGCGGCCTGGCGCCCGACCTAGCGATCCTGGTGGGCGCGCGCGCGGTGCAAGGGGTCGGCGCGGCGTTGCTGACCCCGGCCAGCCTGGCCTTGCTCGGCGCGGCCTATGACGCCAAGGGCCGGGGCCAGGCGGTCGGCATCTGGGCCGGAGCCAGCGGCCTGGCCAGCGTCGTCGGCCCGGTGCTGGGCGGCTGGCTGGCTCAGGCGATCTCCTGGCGGGCGGTGTTCTTCATCAACCTGCCGGTGGCCGCCGTCGCGGTCTGGCTGGTGCTGGCCAACGCCAGGGAGAGCAAGTCCGCGCAGTCTGGGCCGTTGGACTGGCCGGGCGCGGCGGCGGTGACCGTAGGCCTGGCGGCGATCACCTGGGCGCTGACGATGGCGTCGAAAAAGGGCGCCGACCTTGCGGTGCTGGGCTCCGGCGGCCTTGGCGTGGCGGCGCTGATCGTTTTCATCGCCATCGAAAGGCGAGCGGCCAACCCCATGACCCCGCTTATCCTTTTCAGGTCGCTGACCTTTTGCGGCGTCAACGGGCTCACCTTCGTACTCTACGCGGCGTTCGGAGGCGCGTTGTTCCTTCTACCGTTCCAGTTGATCCGCGCTCATGGCTATTCGCCGTCGGCGGCGGGTGCAGCGCTGCTGCCGATGTCGGTGGGCCTCGCGGTCCTGTCGCCGCTGGCCGGGCGCGTCGCCGCGCGGATCGGCGCGCGGCCGATGCTGATCGCGGGACCGCTGCTGGTGGCGGCCGGGTTCGGCCTGATGGCGGCGTTTTCGCAGGCCGGCGGCTACTGGATCTCGGTCTTCCCGGGCCTGGCGGTGCTGGCGCTGGGCGCCGGGATCGCCGTCGCGCCCTTGACCGACGCGGTGCTGGGCGCGGTCGACGACGCGTACGAAGGCGCCGCGGCCGGAGTCAACAACGCCGTGGCGCGGGTCGCGGGCCTCATCGCCGTGGCGCTGGTGGGCTTCGTGATCGGCGGATCGAACCCGGAGGCCATCGCCGCAGGCTATCGCGTGGCGATGATCGTGGCGGCGGCGGCGTCGTCGGCCGCGGCGCTGATCGCGGCCCTGACCGTCCGCCCGTCCGCGAAAAATCCGCGTCCACGCTGAGGCTTGCGGACGAGTGACGGGGGTCCTCTAATGCCGTCATGGCGGACAAGGCGATCATCGTCGTGGGCGCAGGCGACGCCCTGGGCGGCGCCATCGCGCGGCGCTTCGCCCACGAAGGTTATGCCGCAGTGATCCTTCGCCGTCACGCCGACCAGCTTGAACCGCTCGCCGCGGCGATCCGGGAGGCCGGGGGCGAGGCGCATCCCTTCGGCGTCGACGCACGGCAGGAGGACCAGATGGTCGCCCTGTTCGAGAAGGTGGAGGCCGAGATCGCCCCGGTGGAGGTCTGCGTCTTCAACATCGGCGCGAACGTCCGCTTCCCGATCACGGAGACCACGGCCCGCGTGTTCCTAAAGGTCTGGGAGATGGCCTGCTTCGCCGGCTTCCTGGCCGGGCGCGAGGCCGCCAAGGTCATGGCGCCGCGCGGGCAGGGCACCATCGTCTTCACCGGCGCCACCGCCAGCGTGCGCGGGCGCGAGGGGTTCGCGGCCTTCGCCTCGGCCAAACACGGCCTGCGCGCCGTGGCGCAGAGCATGGCCCGCGAACTGGGCCCGAGGGGCGTGCACGTGGCCCACACGATCATCGACGGGGCCATCGACACCGCCTGGATCGCCGAGAATTTCCCCGCCCGCCACGCGCTGAAAGCCGAGGACGGCATCCTCAATCCCCAGCATATCGCCGACGCCTATTGGGCGCTGCATGTCCAGCCGCGCGACGCCTGGACCCATGAGCTCGATCTGCGACCCTGGATGGAGGCCTGGTGACGATGCCCAAGGCGGTGGAGTTCCTGTTCGATTTCGGCAGCCCGGCCAGCTACCTTGCCTACAAACGCCTGCCGGATCTCCTGGCGCGCACCGGCGCGGAGGCCGACTATGTCCCCATGCTGCTGGGGGGCGTCTTCAAGGCGACCGGCAACGCCTCGCCGGCCACAATTCCCGCCAAGGGGCGCTGGATGAATTCCGACCTGGCGCGCTGGGCGGGGCGCTACGGGACCGAGTTCAACCGCAACCCGTACTTCCCGATCAACACGCTGCATCTCATGCGCGGCGCCACCGGCCTGATCGAGGACACCCGTTTCATGGCCTATTGCGACCTGGTTTTCGACGCCATGTGGCGCGAGCCGAAAAACCTTGGCGATCCTGCTGAACTCGCGCCGGTGATGCGGCGCGCGGGCCTTGAGCCCGACGATTTCCGGGCGCTCGTCGAGCGCGACGACGTCAAGGACCAGCTGAAAGCGACGACCGAGGCTGCGGTCGCCCGCGGTGTGTTCGGCGCGCCCACTTTCTTCGTGGGCGAGGCGATGTTCTTCGGCCAGGACCGCATGGATTTCGTGGAGGAGGCGCTTGCCGCCTGAGCGGCCAACCGGACAACTTGTTGAACGAACTTCGGGCGCCCACATAAGTTGGCAAGGGTCGGGGCATAGACTTGCGCGCACGACCTCGCCTTCACCCTCAATCCGAGATGTGGAACGCGATGGGACGCAGTGTCGCGCAAGGGTGTTGCTCCGCTTGAACCATGGGCCGAACGGTCCACATAAATCACCGAAAGCCGTCGCCTTCGGGGACGGACGGATCGTCCGACTCAGACGCATCGTCTTGAGTAACTGCGATCCGGGAGGCCGGGCTGCGACACCAAGGCGGCCGGTCAGGAGTTGAGGCATCATGTCTGAGATTAAAATCCTCCCGATCCTGCCGCTGCGGGACATCGTGGTCTTCCCGCACCAGCCGGTTCCGCTCTTCGTGGGCCGCGAGAAGTCCGTGCGCGCGCTGGAAGAAGCGATGAAGAACGAGGGCAAGCAGATCCTGCTCGCCACCCAGAAGGACAAGGACGACGACGATCCGTCGCCCGACGGCATATACGACGTCGGCGTGGTCGCCACCGTGCTGCAACTGCTCAAGCTGCCCGACGGCACCGTCAAGGTGCTGGTGGAGGGCCGCGCCCGCGCCGGCGTCTCCCGCTTCACCGATCAAGCGGAATTTTACGAGGCCGAGATCGCCTATGTGGCGGAGGACGGCGCGGGGTCCGCGGAAGCCGAGGCGCTGTCGCGCGCCGTGGTCGAGCAGTTCGAAAACTACGTGAAGCTGAACAAGAAGGTGCCGCCCGAGGCGTTGGCGGCGATTCCCCAGATCGAGAACCCCGGGGAACTCGCCGACCGGATCGCGTCGCACCTGTCGGTGAAGATCGCCGAGAAGCAGCAGCTGCTGGAAGTCTTCAACGTCGTGAAGCGGCTGGAGAAGGTCTACGCCCTGATGGAGGGCGAGATCAGCGTCATGCAGACGGAAAAGAAGATCCGCAACCGCGTGAAGCGCCAGATGGAGAAGACCCAGCGGGAATACTATCTCAACGAACAGATGAAGGCGATCCAGCGCGAGCTGGGCGAGCAGGACGACCAGCGCGACGAACTCCTCGAACTGGAAAAGCGCATCAAGAAGGTCAAACTCTCCAAAGAGGCTCGCGCGAAGGCCGAGAGCGAGCTGAAGAAGCTGCGCAACATGAGCCCGATGTCGGCGGAGAGCACCGTCGTGCGCAACTACCTCGACTGGCTGCTGTCGATCCCGTGGGGCAAGGCGAAGATCAAGCCCATCGACCTTCAGAAGGCCGAGGACATCCTCGAAGGCGACCACTACGGCCTGGAGAAGGTCAAGGAACGGATTCTGGAGTACCTGGCGGTGCAAAGCCGCGTGGGGTCGCTGAAGGGCCCAATCCTCTGCCTGGTTGGCCCCCCAGGGGTCGGCAAGACCTCCCTCGGCCGCTCGATCGCCAAGGCGACGGGACGCGAGTTCGTCCGCGTGTCGCTGGGCGGCGTGCGCGACGAGGCCGAGATTCGCGGCCACCGCCGGACCTACATCGGCTCCATGCCCGGCAAGATCATCCAGTCGATGAAGAAGGCCAAGTCGACCAACGCTTTCTTCCTGTTGGACGAGATCGACAAGATGGGCTCCGACTGGCGGGGCGACCCGTCCTCGGCCCTGCTTGAGGTGCTGGATCCGGCGCAGAACTCGACCTTCGCCGACCACTATCTGGAGGTCGACTACGACCTGTCGCCGGTGATGTTCGTCACCACGGCCAATAGCCTGAACATGCCCCAGCCGCTGCTGGACCGCATGGAGATCATCCGCATCCCCGGCTACACCGAGGACGAGAAGCTGGAGATCGCCAAGCGGCACATCCTGGCCAAGCTGACCAAAGACCATGGGCTGAAGCCGGAGGAGTTCATCGTCCCCGACCAGGCGATCCGCGACCTGATCCGCTACTACACCCGCGAGAGCGGCGTGCGGTCGCTGGAGCGGGAACTGGGCAACCTGGCCCGCAAGACGGTGCGCGACCTTTCCCGCGAGAACGTGCTGAGCATCACCATCGACGACGAGCGGCTGGCCAAGTACGCGGGCATCCGCAAGTACAAGTACGGTGAGATGGACGCGGAGGATCAGGTCGGGATCATCACCGGCCTCGCCTACACCGACTTCGGCGGCGACATCCTGACCATCGAGGCGGTGAAGATGCCCGGCAAGGGCCGCATGACGGTGACCGGCAACCTGAAGGACGTGATGAAGGAGTCGATCTCGGCGGCGAACAGCTACGTTCGTAGCCGGGCCACGAAGTTCGGCCTCGAACCGCCGAGCTTCGAGAAGACCGACGTCCACATCCACGTGCCCGACGGGGCCACGCCCAAGGACGGCCCTTCCGCCGGCGCGGCCATGGCCACCGCCATCGTCTCTGTGCTGACCGGCATCCCGATCCGCAAGGAGATCGCCATGACCGGCGAAGTCACCTTGCGCGGCCGGGTCACCGCGATCGGCGGCTTGAAGGAGAAGCTGCTCGCGGCCCTGCGTTCCGGCGTCAAGACCGTGCTGATCCCGTCCGAGAACGAGAAGGACCTGGCCGACATCCCCGATACGGTGAAGCAGGGAATGAAGATCATCCCGGTTTCAACGATGGACGAGGTGCTGGCCCAGGCGCTGACGCGGGCGCCGGTGGCGATCGAGTGGTCGGAGGCCGACGCGCCGCCGGTGACCGTCGCGGACGATGGTGACCTGGAAACCGTCCTGACACACTGAGAACCGATCACAACTTGTCACAACAGGCGGCGCGGGGCATTTCCCGCGCCGCTCTGGTTTGACGGCCACGCTTCGACAGGCCTTAATTCGAAACGGGCGAAGGCGCTGGGGGCGCTTCAGCCTGCAACAAGAACGGGCCGGGAGAAACACAGATGACGAAGGCGGAACTCGTCGAGGCGATGGCCGACAAGGCGGGCCTCAACCGGGCGCAGGCCAAGAACGCGTTGGACGCCTTCATCTCCTCGGTGTCGACCTCGCTGAAGGCCGGCAAGGAAGTTCGCGTGGTGGGTTTCGGCAGTTTCGTCCCGATCAAGCGCCCGGCCGGCACAGCGCGCAATCCGCGCACGGGCGAGACCGTCAAGCGCAAGGCCTCGCAGACCTGCCGCTTCCGCATCGGCGACACCTTGAAGAACGCGCTCAACGGCTGAAGGCTTCTGACCTCTCCAATGTTGTCATCTCTAGGCCTTGCGCCCAGGATCCCGTCGACATCGCGCTGCGCCGCGGGCTAGGCGAGGGCGTCGCGTCCCTACCGGCATCTGGGACGCGGATATATGGATCCTCGCGGAAGGCCTAGGATGACGAAAAAGGGCGGCTAGCTCAGCTGGTCAGAGCACCTGGTTTACACCCAGGGGGTCACAGGTTCGAACCCTGTGCCGCCCACCATCCTGCTTAGCGCCCTCCGGAGTTTCTCGGGACCTGCGCTGCCATCGGTCGAAGCGGAAGACGGCCGCTCCGTCGGCAAGCCTTGGCGGGACCTCGTGCGTTTATTTATCTTGTGTTCATGAACATTAAGGTCGCAAGATTTCAACCGTGGGGGGAAAGGTTGGGCCCTCTCCGGTACGCCCGTCCTTGTCTCCGAGAGTCGTCCATTCCTGTTGTGGAGGTGCTCGTGGGCGTGATGGGCATGAATATCTCAAGCGACCGGGACATCGAACTCTCCAACGTGCGGATGCTGCTGTGTCAGCGTGAGCGCGAGCTTCGCGAACTGCATCATCGCATAGCCAATAGCCTGCAACTGGCGTCGGGCTTCCTGACCTTCCAACGCAAGAACTCCGCCGACCCGGACCTGCAGGCGGCGCTCGGCATGGCCGCCCAGCGCCTTTCGGCCGTGGGCAAGCTGCATCGCCACCTCTACGCGCACAGCGAGGCCTCGCAGGTCGACTTCAAGGAATTCCTGGAGGAGGTTTGCCCGGAGATCGCCGATAGCACCGGGCTCGAATGCGACATCCAAGCCGAGTCCATCGCGGTCTCAGGGGACATGGCCCAGAACCTGGCGATCGTGATCAACGAGTTCGCCATGAACGCCAGCAAGCACGCCTACGGCGGACGGCCGGGCGGGAAGCTGAAGATCGAGAGCCGCCGATATCGGCACTCCATTCGCCTGGTGGTGGCCGATGGCGGCAAGGGCCTTGATGAGGACTTCGACCCGGCCTCGGGCAAGGGTCTCGGCATGATCGTCGTGAGATCGATCGTCCAGCAACTGGGCGGCACGCTTCGCGCCATGAACGATCACGGCGCGCGCTTCATCGTAACGGCGCCCTTGACCTAGCGAAGCCTCGCTCCGGGCTGTCGGCGTTCGAAAACGGACAGGCCGCCGGTTCGTCACCCTCAGGCGGCTTACCTTCGCCGGCTCACTGATGCTAACCACAGACAGTCGATAGCTGGCGGTGACGGGCGGGCGGATGTTCCGGTGGGTGATGGTCTTGGGCATGATTCTGGCGGCCGGCGCGGCGAGCGCGGACCCGGCCTCGATCGACGACTACATGAAGCAGCCGCGCCACAAGGCCGACGAGACCGTCCACTATGGCCCCGCTCCGTCGCAGGTGGCCGAGCTGTTCCTGCCCAAGGCCAAAGGCCCGCACCCGGTGGTCGTGCTGCTGCATGGCGGCTGCTTCCTCAAGGCCTACGAGGGTTTCCCGCAGACCAGCGCGCTTGCCGCCGACCTGGCGGGCCGCGGCTACGCGGTATGGAACGTCGAATACCGCAAGTTGGGCGAAGCGGGCGCAGGCTATCCAGGGACCTTCCAGGACGTGGCGAGCGCCATCGATCTTCTGCGGGCCGAGGCGGCGAAGCACGACCTCGACCTCACCCGCGTAGTGGCTGTCGGCCACTCGGCGGGCGGTCACCTGGCGCTGTGGGCCGCGAGCCGCCGCAGGCTGCCGGCCACAAGCCCGCTGCGCACCGCCGATCCCTTGAAGATCGGCGCGGTGATCAGCCTGGCGGGGATCGGCGACCTGAAAGGGCAGGGCAAGGTCTGGGCGATCGCATGCGGCGACGACACCATCGACCGCCTGGTCGACGCCGCCGGGCGCAAGGAGCCCTTCGCCGACACCTCCCCAGCCGAATTGCTGCCCACGGGGATCAAGGTGGTGATGGTCCATGGCGTCTTCGATTCCGTCATGCCGCCCTACACCGGCCGCGACTACGTCCAGAAGGTGCGCAAGGCCGGCGATAAGGCTGAGGTGGTGACCATTCCGGACGCCGGCCACTTCGACCTGGTGATCCCGACGACCGCGGCTTGGAGGGTGATCGTGGGCATAGTCGATCGCGAAATGCGGGCTTTGCCGCACTAATCACCTCACGGCTTCCCTCGGGCTGAGCTTTCGTGCCTAAGTGCCGGGCCGCTGGGAGGATTCGATGACAGCGATATCTACGCGGGAGTCTGCGATCCACGCGGACCGGGCGTTCCTGGGTCACCCGAAGGGCCTGGCCTTCCTCTCCATCACCGAGGGGTTCGAGCGCTTCTCCTACTACGGGATGATCGCGCTTCTGGTGCTCTACATGAACGGCCAGTTGCTCAAGCCGGGGCACGCCGAGCATGTGGTTGGCCTTAGCATCCTGCGTCCGATCCTCGAGGCTGTGTTCGCCGGCGGCGCGCACTATTCGAACCAGCAGCTCTCATCGGCGATCTACCTGGTCTATTCGAGCACGGTCTATCTGACCCCCCTGCTCGGCGGGCTAATCGCCGACCGCGTCGGCCGCACCGGCACGATCATCGTGGGGGCGAGCGTGATGGCGCTCGGCCACTTCCTGATGGCTTTCGACGCCTCGTTCCTGCTGGCCTTGGTCTGCCTGATGATCGGCGCCGGGTGCCTGAAGGGCAACATCGCCACCCAGGTAGGCGCGCTCTACAGCGCCGGGGACACCCGCCGCGCCGACGGTTTCCAGATCTTCTACCTGGGCATCAATGGTGGGGTGATATTCGGGCCGATGATCACCGGCTACCTGGGTCAGGGCATCGCCTGGCATTACGGCTTCGGCGCCGCGGGCGTGGCCATGTTGATCGCCTTGCTGCTCTATCTCTCCGGGCTCAAATACCTGCCGCCCGATCCGCCACGGGGCGCCAAGGCCAGGTCCGAGGCAAAGGCGCAGCAGGGTCCGCAGGCGCCCATGACCCGCCACGAGGTCGCGGTGCTGGTGCTGCTGGTGCTCATCCTGCCTGTCTTGGCGCTGTCGATCGTCGGTAACAATCAGATCTTCAACACCTATCTGGTGTGGGCCCAAGCCAATGCCGACCTGCACTTCCTCGGCGTCAAGATCCTGACTAGCCAGATGCTGTCGGTGGACTCCATCGTTTCCGTCATCTGCCTGATCGGCATGGTGATGTTCTGGCGCGCCTGGAAGACCCGGTTCCCCGAACCGGACGAACTCGGCAAGATCGCCATCGGCTGCTTCTTCGGTGCGGCGGGCGTAGCCTGCCTGGCGGCAGGCGCGGCGCTGACGCCGGCCGGGCAAAAGGTCAGTTTCAACTGGCTGCTGGGCTTCCATCTGCTGAACGACATCGGGTTCGCCAACGTCCTGCCGGTGGGACTTGCGCTGTTCTCGCGCGCGGCGCCCAAGGCGATCGCGGGCCTGGTGATCGGCGTCTACTATCTGCACCTCTGGGCGGGGAATATCCTCGTGGGCTACCTGGGCACGCTTTATGAGAAGATGACCCCGGTGCAGTTCTGGATGATCCACGTGGCGATGGTCGGCGGGGCTGGCGTGGTGTTCGTGGTCATCAAGGTCCTGTTCGGCCGCCTGCTGCTGGCGAGTGAGGACTCCGCGCTGGACGTGACCACCGTGGTGGCCGCCGACGCCGGCGAAACGCCGTAGGCCGCATGCTCTACCGCCCGCTGGGCCGCACCGGGCTGAGCGTCTCCGAGATCGGCTTCGGCGCCGCGAGCTGGTGGGGCAAGCCGCAGTTCTCGGAAGCCGCCGCGGTCCGGCTCGTCCACGCCGCGCTGGACGGCGGCGTCACCTTCCTCGACACCGGATCCAGCTACTCTGGGGGCCACGCCGAGCCGCGCCTTGGCCGGGCGCTGAACGGACGCGACGTTTCAGACCTCGTGATCGCCACCAAGGCCGGCACCTTCGCCACCAAGGCTGGCGGCTTCGCAGCCGGCGGGCGGGTCGGCCGGGACTTCTCGGTGGAAGCCATCGTCGCCAGCGCCGAGCGGAGCCTGCGCAATCTCGGCCTCGACGCCCTGCCGCTGCTGCAACTGCACGGGCCGGCCGTCGCCGAATTGACCGACGAGCTTCGCGCCGCGCTGCAGGGCCTGAAGGCGAGGGGACTGGTGCGCGCGCTCGGAGTCAACAGCTTCGATCCGGCGGTGATCGAGCATGTCGTCGGGCTGCCGGACTTCGACGTGGTGATGGTCGACTACAACGTCCTACGCCCGGAGCGTGAGCCGCTGATCGCCCGCGCCGCGTCGGCCGGAAAGGGCGTGCTGGCCGGCATGGCGCTGGCCATGGGCCACACCGGCGGCCAGGTCGCCCGGCTCAGGGCGCCGCGCGACCTCTGGTACGCCGCCCGCGGCTTGCTGCGGCATCGTCGCGACGTGGAGGACGGCGCCCGCTTCGGATTGCTCAACCAGGTGCCGGGAATGACCGGCCCGCAAGCCGCGCTGGCCTACGTCCTCGCCAATCCCGGCGTCGCCTGCGCGGTGACCGGCACGACCCGCCTACGGCATCTGGCGGAGAACGTCGCCGCCTCAGGGATGACGCTGCCGGCCCCGGCGATGGCGGCGATCCGCGCCCGGCAACTGGGGCGGCTTTCCGGGTGACAGCCGACGCTGGGCGGAGTCATGGTGCTGATCAACGATAACTTGGCGGGAACGACTATGGCCGACGACGCCCAACTCGATGAAGCCCTGAAAGCCGCGCACCTGCCGGCGCTGATCGCGGCCATGGTGCACATGACCGGCGATGCCGGCTGGCTGAGGCCCGAGTGGACGCCGATCTACACGCCGCTGTCGCGCGGCGATACCGGGCTCGCCGACGAGGTTCAGGCGGAAATCCGCGCCGAGGCGAAAGCGGCGATCGCGCCCTATCTGGCCGGCGGATCCGTCAAGACGCCGAGCCCCGACACGCCCACCCTGCGCCGGATGATGGACTTCGTCGCCGGCGCGCCGATCCCTGAGACCTACGCCGACTTCCTGATCGACGAACTGGCGATCTCCGGCAAGTCGAGCAAGGACCCGCAGTTCGAACAGCCAAAGCTGCAGGCCGCGGCGCGCCAGTTGAAAGTGCTTGTGATCGGAGCCGGCATGTCCGGCCTGCTGGCCGGCGTCCGCCTCAGCCAGGCCGGCGTACCGTTCGAGATCGTGGAGTCCAACCCCGACGTCGGTGGAACCTGGTTGGTGAATACCTACCCAGGTTGCCGCGTGGACAACTCCAACCACATGTACAGCTACTCGTTCGAGCCGAACCACGCCTGGCCGCAGCACTTCTCGCCGCAGCCGGAGCTGCTGAAGTACTTCCGCGGCGTCGCCGCCAAGTACGACCTCAAGAAGCACATCCGTTTCGAGACCCGGGTCGAGAGCCTGGCCTGGGACGAGGGCCGTTCGACCTGGCGCGCCCGATTGCAGGCCAAGGACGGCCAGGTGGAAACGGTCGAAGCGAACGCGGTCATCACCGCCGTGGGCCAGCTCAACAGGCCGCGCATCCCGCAGATCGAGGGCGTCGGGACCTTCGAGGGGCCGGCCTTCCACTCCGCGGAGTGGCGCCATGATGTCGATCTGGCCGGCAAGCGGGTGGCGGTGATCGGCACCGGCGCCTCGGCCTACCAGTTCGTCCCGGAGATCGCACCCAAGGTGGCGAAGCTGAAGGTTTTCCAGCGCACCCCGCCCTGGGGCCTGCCGGTGCCGCACTACCACGAGGACGTCCCCGAGGGGATGAAGTGGCTGCTGGAACACATCCCCTATTACGACAAATGGTACCGCTTCTGGCTGTTCTGGATGACCACCGAAGGATTTCTGCCGATGGTCAAGGCCGATGTGGGCTGGAGCGGACCCTCGACGGCGGTGGGCGAGGCCAACCTCGGCCTGCGTGAGATGGCCGCCGCGGCGCTGGCGGCCCAGGTCGTCGACCGCCCTGACCTGCTGCCCAACGTCGTCCCGACCTATCCGGTGGGCGGCAAGCGTGCGGTGCTCGACAACGGCGTGTGGCTGGGCGCCCTGAAACGGCCGAACGTCGCGCTGATCACCGAGGCGATCACCCGGATCACGCCCAAGGGCGTCGTCACCGCTGACGGCGTGGAGCATGAGGTCGACGTGCTGATCTATGGCACCGGCTTTACCGCCAGCAAGTTCCTGTCCGGACTGAAGGTCACCGGGCGTCGCGGCAGGGACCTGCACGAGGCCTGGGCGGGCGACGCGCGCGCCTATCTGGGCATGACGGCGCCGGATTTCCCGAATTTCTTCATGATCTACGGGCCCAACACCAACATCGTGGTCAACGGCTCTATCATCTTCTTCTCGGAGTGCGCGGTCCGCTACATCGTCGGCTGCGTGCGGCTGATGGCTGAGGCCGGCGCCAGGGCGATAGAGGTCAAGCGCGGCGTTCACGACGCTTTCAACATCCGCGTGGACGAAGCCAACAAGGGCTGGGCCTGGGGCTCGGAGGGGGTTTCCAGCTGGTACAAGAACGAGTTCGGCCGGGTCAGCCAGAACTGGCCCTTCGGCCTCATCGACTACTGGCGCGCCACCCTCGCGCCTAACCCCGACGATTTCGTGCTGACCAAGCAGCCCGAACCTGTGGCTTAGGGCGACTGCAAGATGAAGACGCAAGACATCGAATACCACGCCGACGGCGCGCGCCTGGTCGGCTACCTGGCGGTGGACGACAGCCGATCAGGCAAACGTCCAGGTGTGCTGGTGGCGCCGGAAGGGGGAGGCCTGGTCGACCTGACCAAATCGATTGCCCGGCGACTGGCGCAGGCTGGGTACGCCGCTTTCGCCATGGATTACTACGGCGACGGCAAACCGCTCGACGACATGAACCAGGTGATGCCGCGGATCACCGCCTTCATGGCCGAGCCCAGCACCATCCGCTCGCGCGCTACGGCGGCGCTGGCGGTGCTGGCGGCCCGGCCGGAATGCGACGCCGGCCGGCTCGCGGCCATCGGCTACTGTTTCGGCGGCACGACGGTGCTGGAACTCGCCCGCAGCGGCGCGGACCTGAAGGCGGTGGTGGGATTCCACGCCGGCCTCGGCACGACGCGGCCGGCCGAACCGAAGGGCATCCGCGCCAGGGTCCTGGCCTGCATCGGCGCGCGCGACCCGATTGTCCCGGCCGAGCAGCGCCAGGCCTTCGAGCGGGAGATGAGCGACGCCATCGTGGACTGGCAGATCAACGTTTATGGCGAGGCCGGTCACAGCTTCACCAATCCCGGGGTTGGCGCACTGGGCCGGCCCGGCTTCGACTACCATGAGCAGACCGACCGCCGTTCCTGGATGGCCATGCTCGACCTGTTCGACGAAACCCTGGGTAAGGTGCGGGCGGCGGCGTAGCCGTGGGGTCCGCAAAGTGATTCGGGCGCGGGAAGTGGCGGGCGCGCCAGGCCTGGACTGCGTCGCCGCCCCAATTCGCCGGCCGCCGCGCCGGAATGAATAACGCCGGAATCAAGTGACCGATCTGCAACGCACAGCCGATCCCGGGGAAGAAAATTTCGGCTGAGAAACACCGTCCTTGCCAAGCGCCAGCTTCAGCGTACGCTCCCGTCCCTAGGCGCCATTGCCTACTGTTCCATCAGGACTTGGCCTCAGAGCTGAGCCGGAACGCACAGGGAGGATTAGGGGACCATGCTAAAGCGCAGTTATTTCTGCGGCGGCTCGATTCTGGCCGTCGCCATCAGCCTGGGCGCGATACAAGCCCACGCTCAGGCCGCGCCGGCGAAGGCCGCGGCGGGTGAGAGCGTCACCACACTTTCGGATCTCATCGTCACCGCCGAGCGCCGCGAGGAGCGGTTGCAGACAGTGCCGGTCGCGGTTTCGGCGTTCAGCGCCGAGCAACGGACCCTGGTCGGGATCGAGTCGGTCCAAGACCTGACCAACTTCACGCCAGGCTTTTCCTACAACGCCAACACTGACCGGCCCTACATGCGCGGCGTCGGGCGCAACACCGACAACCTGGCCGTCGCCTCGGCCGTGGCGGTCTACTACAACGGCGTCTACGATGGCGCGAACGCCACCATCCTGCTGCAGCACTCCGACCTGTTCATCGACACTATCGAGGTGGATCGTGGGCCGCAGAACACGCTGCATGGCGCGAACGCCGATGGCGGCTCGATCAACTACGTCTCCAAGAAGCCGACCAAGGAATTCTACGCCGAGGGTCGGGCAGGCGTCGCCAACAACCAACGCTACTGGGGCGAGGCGGTGGTGTCGGGGCCGATCACCGACTGGCTGCGCTTCCGGCTCGGCGGCAACGCCACCACGGAGAACGGCGGCTTCTTCAAGAACCTGGACGGCAAGCGCCAGGGCGGTAGCCTGCCGCAGCTGAGCGCAGGCAACAGCCAGTATCTGGAAGGCCAGCTCGACGCCAACCTCGGCGAACATCTGGACGCCTGGGGCATGATCTCCAGCGGCACCTTCTCCGGCGACTACCACCAGAACGCCACGCGCGGGGCCATCCCGAACAACTACCAGCTGAATGGCGGCTTCAGCCCCAGCAACTTCTTCGGCCTGTGCGGTCTTCCCGGCGTGGCGGGAAGCCCTGGCGGCGCCAACGGGTGTACCGGTTCAGGCGCGGCCGGCCAGACCGTTGTGCCCGGCTCCGTGACCGGCGGGCCGGTCTTCGCCAACGCCTTCCCCGGCAACAACCCTTCCACGGCGGATCCGCGGACCTTCATCCAGGAGGCCACCTCCACCAACAAGCAGCATGGCGACCTGGCGCTCGCCACCAACTTGACCTACCACGCGCCGGGCGTCGACGTGACCTACCTGGGCGGCTACCAGAAGTTCAACTACGTCCTGAACTTCACCAACTACGCCGACAGCGGCATCACCTCGTTCCAGCTTGCGGGCAATCCCTCCGCCACGCCCGGCCTTTGCGCCGCGGACGCGGCCAAGGCCGGCTACAATCCCGCGGCCTGCGCCCAGCCGTTGACAGTCTTCGCAGCGCCCGACACCACCTTCTTCCAGGAGAAGGACGCGTTCTACAGCCACGAACTGGACTTCACCTCCACGAACGACAGCCCGCTGCAGTGGATCGCCGGCGGCTACTACTACCACGAGCACTATGATCAGCCGGTCTGGGCGGGCGTCATGCCGAACCAGACCCAGCTCGCCCACCCCTTCCTGATCGGAGCGGCCGGCAGCCTGACCCCGGCGCCGGTGAACACCGCCAGCGCCATATCGACCTCCGACACCCAGCTCACCTACACGTCCTGGGCAATCTTCGGTCACGTCGATTACAAGTTCAGCGACACCTGGAAGGCGCACCTGGGGCTTCGCTACACGAGCGACCGCAAGCGCGGCATCCAGTTCTGGCGCTTCGAGGAGTTCGGAGTCATCCCGGGCTTCCAGCCCTCGTCCTTCGGGGCTGCGACACCGGCGCTCGACGTGACGGGAGGCGCCACCGCCGCCAGCCTCGGGAAGAGCTTCCCGGGCACAGGCGTCGCGTCGATCAATCCGGCCACCGGCAACGCGGAGCGGAACTTGGACGAGTCGTGGAGCGCCACCACG
>JBIOED010000051.1:0-21521 GCA_044445675.1 Caulobacterales bacterium
TACAGCCCGTCGGCCGGCGCCACCGTCCCGCAGGCCTGGCGGTCCCTGGCGTCGAGGGCGGCCTTCAAATCGGCGGCGGTCCAGCGTCCCAGCCCGACCTCGGCGATCGAGCCGGTCAGCGAGCGGACCTGGCGGTGCAGGAAGGAGCGGGCTTCGAAGACCAGCACCACCTCGTCGCCCTCGCGGCGCACGGCGGCGACGTCCAGGGTCTTCACCGGCGACTTCGCCTGGCAGGCCACGTCGCGGAAGGTGGTGAAATCGTGCAGGCCCAGCAGGGCCTGCGCAGCGGCGTGCATGATCTCGGCGTCCAGCGGGGCCTTCACGTGCCAGACGTGGCCCTGCTCCAGCGCCGGCGGGCTCGCCCGGTTGAGGATGCGATAGCGATAGCGCCGCTCGGTCGCGGAAAACCGCGCATGCCAGCCCTCCGGCGCGACCTCGGCAGCCAGCACGACGATCGGCTCCGGACGCAGGTGGGCGTTCAGCGCATTGCGCACCGTCTCGGCCGGCCAGTCCCGGTCGAGGTCGATATGCGCCACCTGACCCGTCGCGTGGACGCCGGTGTCGGTCCGGCCGGCCGCGGCCACCCGCAGGGTCTGGCCGCAGAACGCCTGCACGGCCCGCTCCAGTGAGCCCTGCACGGTGGGCAGCGCCGCCTGGGCCTGGAAGCCGCAATAGGGGCCGCCGTCATACTCGACCGTGAGACGGTATCGAGGCATCGTTGTGGGAACCGTAGAAGGGATTCGAAGTGGCGCTGATTACCAGCTTTGAGCACAACAAGGGAACGAGCCTTGGCCGACACAAGACGGAGGTCGCCGCGCGCGTCTTCGTTTTCGGCGACGGCCCCACCGGACCTATAGTTCAGATCAATACATACGGTTCGCCCAATAGGGAGTTTCCGGAAAAGGTGAGTCAGAGCATTCAACTCGATCGCAAGGCCGCGGAGGAACTTTGGACGCTCTTGGGAAAGGAATACGGGTTTAGATAGTCAGCCGAGCTTCGTTCCGGCCGCCACGGCCACGCCGCGCAGGAAGGCCTCGGCGTCCTGCGGCCCCTTGCCCTCGCGCTGCACGCGCAGCAGCCGTACGGCGCCGGCGCCGCTCGCCACCAGCAGCCGGTCGTCCAGCACCTCGCCTGGCGGCCCGCCGGCGTCCTCCAAAGCCGACAGCAGCGCCTTGACGCGCAGCGGGCCCTTGTCGGTCGGAAGCTGGAACCAGGCGCCGGGAAACGGCGACAGGCCGCGGATCTTGCGGTCGATCTCGACGCCCGGCCTGGCCCAGTCGATCCGCGCCTCCTTCGGCCGGATCTTTTTGGCGTAGGTGACGCCCTCGTGGATCTGCGGCCGCTCGACGGCGCGGCCCTGTTCGATCAGCGGCAGGGTGCGGGCTAGCAGTTCGGCGCCGATCACCGCCATCCGGTCGTGCACCGCGCCGGCCGTGTCCAGCGGGCCGATGCGCAGGGATTCCGAGGCCAGCACCGGACCTTCGTCGAGCCCCTCGGTCAGGCGCATGACCTCCACGCCGGTCACGGGATCGCCGGCCATCACCGCCCGCTGGATCGGCGCCGCGCCGCGCCAGCGCGGCAGGAGCGAGCCGTGCAGGTTGAAGGCGCCCAGCCGGGGCGCCTCGAGCACGGCGGCGGGCAGGATCTGGCCGAACGCCACCACCACCGCCGCATCCAGCTTCAGCGCCTGGAACGCCGCGATCTCCGCTGGGTCGCGCATGGAGGCGGGCGTGCGGACCGCCAGCCCCTGCTCCAGGGCGAAGGCGTGGACCGGCGACGGCTGCAACGCGTGCCCGCGCCCGCGCGGGGCCGGCGGCTGCGAATAGACGCAGGCGATCTCCTGGCCGGCGGCGATCAGCCGCCGCAGGGCGGCCAGGGCGAAGTCGGGGGTTCCCAGGAAGGCGATACGCATGGCGGCGGTTCTACCTGCGGGCGAGAAGGCGCGCAAAGCCTGGGAACCTGCGCTAAAGCTTAACCGTTCGTTAACGGCCTTCGAAGGAGCCCCCCATGCGCAACTCCCACCTCGCTGTCGTCCTGGGCCTCTGGCTGGCGGTAGCCGGCTGCTCCAAGCCCACGCAGGACAAGACCGCCCAGGATCTGAAGGCCGTGGGCTCCGAGGTCGGCGCGGCGGCCAAGGACGTCGCCGCCACACCGGCCGTCAAGAGCCTGGGCTCGGACATCAAGCAGGGGACGCAGGAGGCCGCCGCCAAGACCAAGGTCGCCGCCGACCAGGCCGGCGCCAAGCTGAAGGCCGGCGCGGAAAAGACCGGCGACGAGCTGAAATCCGACGCCAAGGACGCCGGGGCCAAGACCGACGCCGCGCTCAACAAGGCCAACGCCAAGGCCCAGAAATGACCGCGTAGCGAGTCATCCCGGCGAAGGCCGGGATCCGAACGAAAGCTAAGCCTCGTTTTCGCTGAGGCGTGATTCGCCAGCGGATTCCGGCCGGGACATCCCCCACCTCGTCATCCTCGGGCTCGTCCCGAGGACCTATGATCTCCGAGGATCAGCAAGGCGCCGAAGCCGCGCCGCCTGGGCATTTGTCGGCAGCGGCGGTGTGCCTGGGTCCTCGGGACAAGCCCGAGGATGACGGAAATTAACGGCTTTGGAGCTTTCAAGGCTCCCGCGCTAAGCCGCCTTCGCCTGTTTCTTGACCTTCTTGACGGCCTGCTCCCGCTTCAGGCGGGACAGGTGGTCGATGAACAGCACGCCGTCCAGGTGGTCCATCTCGTGCTGGATGCAGACGGCGAACAGGCCCTCGGCGTCCTCCTCGACCGTCTCGCCCCGGTAATTCACGTAGCGGATCTTGACCTGCGCCGGGCGTTCGACCTCGTCGTAGATCTCCGGCACCGAGAGGCAGCCTTCCTCATAGGGCGCGGTCTCCTCCGAGGCCCACAGGATCTCCGGATTGATGAAGAAGCGCGGCGCCGGCTCCTCCTCGGGGCGGGCGATGTCCATGACGATCACCCGCTTGGGCACCCCCACCTGGATGGCGGCCAGGCCGATGCCGGGCGCGGCGTACATGGTCTCCAGCATGTCGTCCATCAGCGCGCGCAGGTCGTCATCGACCGCGTCGACGCGTTCCGAGACCTTCTTCAGGATCGGGTCGGGGACGACAAGGATGTCTCTCAGGGCCATGCCGCGGACGTAGGGGCGCCAATGTTGACCGTCAAGGCAGGAGCGAAGAGTTTCCAGCCGGGTCAGGCGTCGTCGCCCGCCACCAGCCGCACCTGCGGCGGGGTTTCCGGCGAGAGCTTGGTCAGCGGCCGCACCGCGGTGTCCAGCGGCTCGAGCTGGGTGACCGAACGCCCCTCGTGGTCGACCTTCAGCTCCTCGAACCGCCGAGCCTGGGTCAGCACCTGGGTCTCGAGGCTGCCCACGAACTGGTTGTAGCGGGCGACCGCGGCCTCCAGCGCCTTGCCGACCGAGCCGGCGTGCCCGCCCATCACCGCGATGCGCTTGTAGAGTTCGCGGCCCAGCTCCGCGATCTTCTGGGCGTTGGCCGCCTGCTCCTCCACCCGCCAGCCGTAGACCACCGCCTTGCAGAGCGCGAACAGCGTCGTCGGCGTGACGATCACCACGCGGCGGTCCATGGCCTCGGTCATCAGGTCCGGCGCACGGTCGAGCGCGGCGGCCATGGCGCTGTCCAGCGGCACGAACATCGCCACGAAATCCGGCGAGTTGTCGAACTGGTCCCAATAGGCCTTGGCCGACAGCCCCTGGACATGGCCGCGCACGCTCTGCACGTGGCGCAGGCCGCAGGCCTCACGGGCCGCCTCGTCGGTGGCGTCCTGCAGCTCAAGGAAAGCGTTCAGCGAGCACTTGGCGTCGATGACGAAAACGCCCCCGCCCGGCAGCCGCACGGTGACGTCGGGCCGTCGGCGGCCCTCCTCGGTGTCGGTGGTGGTCTGCTCGTCGAAATCGTAGCGGTGCGAAAGCCCGGCCGCCTCCAGCACGTTGCGCAGGGTCTGCTCGCCCCAGCGGCCCTGCACGCCGGCGCCGCGCCGCAGCGCCGCCGACAACTTGCGCGCCTCGTCCTGGGTGGCGGCCGAGGCGTTGAGCAGGGCCGCGATCTGCTCTTTCAAGCCGCCGGTCTCCTCGACGCGGACCTTTTCGACCTGCGCCACATGCTCCTGGAATTTCTGCAGGCTCTCAGCCACGGGCTTGAGTTGCGCCTCCAGCCGCGCCTGGGCCAGTTGCTCGCGATTGTGGATCGCTTCCTCGTTCTTCCGCAGGATCGCCTCGGCGACGCCGGTCGCCGACTGGGTCAGCTGGGCGGTCACCAGGCCCGCCTGCTCGCGCAGCATCTCCACCCGCAGTTCGGCGGCCGCCGCCCGCATGCGTTCCTTCAGCGCCCAGACGATAGCCGCCGCGGCGGCGACAGCCAGGGCCAACGCAAGCATCAGGTACCCGTTCATGTTGCGTTCTTAGCCTGGACGGTGAGTCGCGGCCAGCACTCTAAATTCTGTCCAGAGGGGGAGGGCCATGGCGACCTCCTGACCGAACGACACTCTTGACCCGCGGTCTCTTGAAAAAACTACCTATAATGGCGAGTCGGCTTGACGGTGGGCCGATCGTGGCGGCCTGATTGAGGGCCACGCCGAGTATACTGGCGGTCGCGTACCTGACCTTTGCACGATTTCAGAGGAAGGTGGTGTCCGATGTACCGCGTTGGATGTCTTGCCGCTGTTGGCCTCGTGCTGGCGGGCGCGCCAGCCGCCGCCAGCACAATTTTATCGACCGGCGCTCCGGACGGATTGCTCGCCGCCTTGAGCCGGCCGGGCGCCCCGGCCCTTGTCGAGACCGAGGCCGCGGACGACTTCCTCCTCGCGACGCCCACCGCGATCACCGGAGCCACGTTCACAGGCCTGCTCCCCCGCGCGGCCGCGCCAGGCGACGTGGGCCAAGTGAACGTCGAGATCTACCGCGTCTTCCCGCTCGACTCCGACGTCGGCCGCACCAGCGGCCCTCCGACCTTCGGCACGCCGCAGGCGCCGACCCGCGTGAACTCCCCCTCGGACGTGGCGTTCGACAGCCGCGACTCCGGCAGCAACCTCACTTTCACGAGCACGGTGCTCTCCAGCTCCTTCACCGCCGCGAACAGCGTGGCCGACGGTATCCACCCGGAGCCCGGCATATTCACCGGCGGTGAGGGTTCCGTTACCGGAAGCGAGACCGAGTTCTCGGTCGACTTCACCACACCGTTGGTGCTGGCGGCCGGCCACTATTTCTTCGTCCCGCAAGTCCAGGTGGCGGGCGGCGATTTCCTGTGGCTTTCGGCGGCCAAGCCGATCTCCGGGGTGGGCGCCACGCCCTTCACGCCCGATCTGCAGGCGTGGATACGCAACGAGAACCTTGCGCCCGACTGGCTGCGGATCGGCACGGACATCACCCATACCGGGCCATTCAACATGTCATTCTCGCTCACCGGCGCGGCGATCCCGGAGCCCGCGACCTGGGCGCTGATGCTTCTCGGCGTCGGGGGATTGGGTGGCGTCCTGCGCCGCGCGAGGGCGCGGACGCGGGCGGCGCTGGCCTAGGCTGGGCGATCCGCCTCCCCCGTCATCGTCGGGGCCATGGCCAGACGGCGGATCCCTAAGCCGGCCGCCGCGCGCGCATCGCCTGGGCGATGGTGCCGTCGTCCAGCCAGTCGAGTTCGCCGCCGACCGGCACGCCGCGCGCCAGCATGGTCACCGAGACGTTCGCGCCAGCCAGGCGGTCGGCCAGGTAGTGGGCGGTGGTCTGGCCGTCGACGGTGGCCGGCAAGGCCAGCACCACCTCGCGGACCTCGCCCTCCGAGGCGCGGGCGACCAGGCCGTTCACCCGCAGCGCTTCGGGCCCCACGCCGTCGAGCGCGGAGAGCAGGCCGCCCAGCACGTGATAGCGGCCGCGGAAGGCGCTGGCCCGTTCCATCGCCCACAGCGCGCCCACCTCCTCGACCACGCAGATCAGGGCGCCGTCGCGCTGGCGGTCGCTGCAGATCGCGCAAGGATCCTGGGTGTCCAGCGAGCCGCAGGTCCCGCAGACCTTCACCCGCGCCGCGGCCTCGGCAAGGGCGTCCGCCAAGGGCCTCAGCAGCTGGTCGCGGCGCTTCAAGAGGGCCAGGGCCGCGCGCCTGGCCGACCGAGGCCCCAGGCCCGGGAGCTTGGCGAGCAGGCTGATCAGCCGCTCGATCTCGGGTCCAGCGGAGGCGGCCATGTCAGGGGGCGGCAACCCGCGTCGCCTGGGTGAAGATCACCTGCCACGCGCCGCCGCGTTTGGCCCAGACGTCCATGAAGCGCAGCCGGGCCGCGAACGGCTTGCCGCCGTCGGTTCCCTTCAGCGTCGCGACGCCGCCGAGCAGCGCGGTGTCGCCCATCACCGTCTCCAGCGGCTCATCGACCGTGAACGGCTCCATGCGGAAGCCCGGCGCGGTGGAATCGGCGATGAAGCTCGCCTTGTCCTGCACCTGGCCTGCGCTGTTGAAGAGCCGGTAGTCGGGGGCGAGCAGACGTTCCAGCTCCGCCCTGTCGCTGTGCATCTGGGCGAGGTCATAGGCTTTGGCCGCTCTGGCCAGATCGGGCGGCAGGGCGGCGGCCCAGGCGGCGGAGGCGGTCAGCATGATGGCGGCTCCGAGAGCGCTGGCGATCCGCATCAGAATTTCGGCATGCCGGGCATGCCGGCCAGCGGCCCGGCGGCCTTCTGCATCAGCTCGGCCGAGCGGGTGTCGAGCTGGCGCTTGGCGTCGGCGTGGGCGGCCGCGACCAGGTCGCCGACCATCTCGCCCTCGCCGGGCGCCATCAGGCTGTCGTCGATATCCACGCGGAGGATCTGGCCGGTCCCCTGCAGCGTCACCTTCACCAGTCCGTCGCCGGCCTGGCCCAGCAGCACCAACTGCTCGAGTTCCGCCTGGGCGGCGCCCAGCTTTTCCTGCATGGCCTGGGCCTGCTTCATCAGCGAGGAGAGGTCCTTCATTGGGCGGGTCCTTTCATCGGCTAGTCCTCATCGTCGTCCCCTTCGGTCCCCTCCGCCGCCGGCTCCGGCTGGGCGATGGAACGGACGCCGACTATTTCCGCACCGGGGAAGGTCGCCATGACCGCCAGAACGAAGGGATCCTGCTCGATCTGGGCGCGGACCTCGCGCTCCTCGCGCTTCTGGCGCTCCCAGAGGCTCTCGGCCCCGCCGCCGCCCTGGGCGGCGATCAGCCAGCGCTCGCCGGTCCATTCCTTCAGCCGGCCGACCAGCCGCTGGGCCAGGTTGTTGGGCGCCCCCGGCGCGGCTTCGTATTCGATGGCGCCCGGCCGGAAGCTGATCGGGCGCACGAACCGCTCCACGTCCAGCTTCAGCGAGATGTCGCGCCTGCGGTCGATCAGCGCCAGCATGTCCTCGAAGGTGTTCAGCACCGCGACCGGCTCGACGGAGGCCTGCGGCTGAGGCGCGGCCATGCTGCGGGCGACCGCGCTCACCCCGCCGCCGCCGCCGGATGGCGCAGGGACGCCGCCGGACGGGCCCGGCGCGGTCGAGGGCGCGTCGCCGGCCTGCAGCCGCTTCAGCGCCTCCTCCGGTCCCGGCAGGTCGGCGGCGTAGGCCAGCCGGATCAGCGCCATGTCGGTGGCCGCCGCGGCGTCCGGCGCGCGGCGCACCTCCTCATAGGCCTTCAGGGTCAGCTGCCACAGGCGCGAGAGCGTCCCGGCCGACACCGCCGCGCCCACCGCGGCCAGCCTGGCGGCCTGGTCCTTGGGCATGATCAGCGCCTGCGGCCCGATCGCCTTGGCGACCGAGGCGCCGTGGCAGTGGTCCAGCAGGTCGAGCATCACCTGGTCGGGGTTCGCGCCATAGCCGTAGAGCGTGCGGAAGGTCTCGATGGCCGGCCCCGCCTCGCCGCGCATCAGCTGCTCGAACAGCGAAATGGTCTGGGCTCGATCGGCGAGCCCCAGCATGTCGCGGATCGTCGCCGCGGTGACCGTCTGGCCGGGCTCGGCCTGGACGATGGCCTGGTCGAGCATCGACTGGGCGTCGCGCACGCTGCCCTCGGCGGCGCGGGCGATCAGCATCAGCCCGTCGGCCTCCACCCGCGCACCCTCCGCCTCGGAGATCATCTCCAGGTTCCGAACGATGACCTCCGGCTCCACGCGCCGCAGGTCGAAGCGCTGCGTGCGCGACAGGATGGTCACCGGCACCTTGCGGATCTCGGTGGTGGCGAAGATGAACTTGGCGTGCGGCGGCGGCTCTTCCAGGGTCTTCAACAGCGCGTTGAACGACTGCGTGGACAGCATGTGCACTTCGTCGATGATGTAGACCTTGTAGCGCGCCGAGGTGGGCGCATAGCGCACCCCGTCCAGCAGCTCGCGCATCTCGTCGACCTTGGTGCGCGACGCCGCGTCGAGCTCCAGCACGTCCATGTGCCGGCCCTCGATGATCGACTTGCAGTGGACGCCCTCCGCCGACAGGTCGAGGGTCGGCTCGTGGACCGTGTCGCTCTCGTAGTTCAACGCCCTGGCCAGGAGGCGCGCGGTGGTGGTCTTGCCCACGCCACGCACCCCGGTCAGCATGAAGGCGTGCGCGATGCGGCCACTGGCGAAGGCGTTCTTCAGCGTCCGCACCATGGCCTCCTGGCCATAGAGGTCGTCGAAGGTCTTCGGCCGGTACTTGCGCGCAATGACCGTGTAGGCAGCCGAGGCGTCGTCGCTCAGCGTCGGCGCCACCCCACCGAACATGTCGGGCGCGTTCGGGTCACGCTCCGGCGGAGTGTCGGATTCGTCGTGCGTGTGGTCGTCGTCGCCCATAGGCCTCATCTAGGCTCGCTCACGCGAAAGTGGAAAGCCCGCCGCGCTGTTGAATCTGGGGAAAGCAGGGAAAGCCCCGGGGCAGGCTCACAAGCCGGGCCATGACGGTCAGCGGGATTTGAGGCTTCGGGAAAGGTGGAGACCGAACGGCGACCCGGAACGGAATTCGTTGTGGCTGCTGCCTTCCGGCCCTGACCAGGTTGGCGAAGCGTCCGCCCGCCGCCGATCTCCGCGCGGGGATATGGCGGAGCGGCGGCGCGGAGGCAAGGGGGACAAGGATGGCAGGCGCGGCATTCTCGGCCGCGGGTGGCGCGGATCTTCCCGAGGGGATCGGACCTGGTTAAGCCGCCGCCAAACACCCTGACAACATCGTTCATCGGCGGTTCAAGGCGGCGGTTCAAATCTCGCGGCAGATCCAACCCGCCCCAGGAGGCGACGGCCATGACCCACACCCCGGTCCCGCGAAAGCCCGCGCCGTCGCCCTGGGCGGTCGGCCTGTTCGTGCTCAGCAGCGGATTCGCCCTGGCCGCGATCGCCCTGGTCTCGACCGGCTACAGCCCGCTCTAGGCTGAGGTCTTCGCCGCCTCCGCGGCCTCGACCTTGTCCTGCGTCTTCGTCTCGAAGTCGCTGGCCTCGTGGCGTTCGCGCAGCTGGCTGGCGGGATCGCCCTGCACCCGGTTGACCATTCGGCCGCGCTTCACCGCCGGGCGCGCCGCGATCTGGTCGGTCCAGCGCTGCACGTGCTTGTACTCGGCCACCTGCAGGAACTCGCCGGCCTCATAGACCAGGCCCTTGGCCATGGCGCCGTACCAGGGCCAGACGGCCATGTCGGCGATGGTGTAGTCGGGGCCGCCCAGGTACTCAGCTTCCCCCAGACGGCGGTCCAGCACGTCGAGCTGGCGCTTCACCTCCATGGCGAACCGGTCGATGGCGTATTCGATCTTGCTGGGCGCATAGGCGTAGAAGTGGCCGAACCCGCCGCCCAGGTAGGGCGCCGCGCCCATCTGCCACATCAGCCAAGACAGGCATTCCGCCCGCGCCGCCGGTTCCGTGGGCAGGAACGCGCCGAACTTCTCCGCCAGGTGGATCAGGATCGCGCCGCTCTCGAACACCCGGATGGGCTTGGGCCCGCTGCGGTCCATCAGGGCCGGGATCTTCGAGTTGGGGTTCACGTCCACGAAGCCCGAGCCGAACTGGTCGCCCTGCCCGATGTTGATCAGCCACGCGTCATACTCCGCGCCGGCGTGGCCCAACGCCAGCAACTCCTCCAGCATCACCGTCACCTTCACGCCATTGGGCGTCGCCAGGGAGTAGAGCTGCAGGGGATGGCGGCCGACCGGCAGCGCCTTGTCGTGCGTGGGGCCGGCGACCGGACGGTTGATGTTCGCGAACCGGCCGCCGTTCTCCTTGTTCCAGGTCCAGACGGCGGGCGGGACGTAGGCGGCGGCTTCGGACATGGATCGGCTTTCCGTTGCGGTGGGATGTGGGGCGCGGCGCGCCGGCCCATGCCATGTGGGGCGCACGCGCGGGTTTGGCCAGGGCCGAAATGGGCCGCGCACAGGCGCACCGACGCCGCCGCCCCCTGATTTCCAAGCCGCAACATTTGTAGCCGGGGCTCCGATTTTTTCACGCCTTGTTATGCCCTATCGTGCTTCGCTGAGATGCGCGGGATGCACCCGGCGGTTGCGGACCCCACTGGCCTTACGAGTACCCGATGACGCGTAGCAGAGTTTTGCTCATAGACGACGACATCGAGCTTCTTCGTCAGATGGCGTCGAGCTTCACCGCGGCCGGCTATGACGTTCAGGTCGCCGTGGACGGCCAGACGGGCCTGGCGCGCTATCTGGCGAACCCCACCGACCTGGTCGTCACCGACATCATCATGCCGAACCGCGAAGGCATCGAGACGATCATGGCCCTCAAGAAGGCCACCCCCGCCCCGAAGATCATCGCCGTGTCCGGCGGCTATCGGGTCGGCCCCAAGGATTTCCTGGACTTGGCGCGCCACGCGGGCGCCCACGGCGTGCTTGCGAAACCCTTCCGCCTGGCCGCGCTCCTGACCCTGGCCCAGAGCGTCCTGGCTCCGGCGTGGGCGAAGGTGGCATGAACGATCCGGCGCAGGCCACGGCTCTGGCTCACCACACGCTGAACAATCTCTTCGGCAAGATCCTTGGCGCAGCGGAACTGGCCCTGGACCAACCTTGCGGGGCGCAGGTCTGCCGAGAACTGCAGACCATCATGGCGCTGGCGGAAGAAGGCGGCTGCATCGTTTCCGAGATGCGCCTCGGCTCGTACGGGGACTGAGTCCCCATGGATCGGCTGGCCTCCAGATCACTCACCGACGTTCTTGAAAGGGTGCAGCCCGCCATCGCGGCCGGCTCGGTGAACATCCTCAGCGTCGAGGCGATCCGCGATCGCTCCGGCGACAAATGGCCGCGCAAGCGCGAACAGGTGGAAGCCTTCGTCGAGCGCACCTTCAACCGGATTTCGCAGCCCGGCGACCTCATGGTCTGCCTCAACGACGCCGAGTTCGTGACTGTCCAGCCCAGCGTGTCGCGGACCACGGCCCTCAGTGTCAGCGCCACGATCCTGAAGGAAACCCTGGCCTTCTTCCTGGGCGCCGCGGCGCGCGAGGACCTGCGGCTGTTCCAGGTGACGTCATTTGTCGGCGGGGCCTTGGGCGTTCAGCCTCTCGACAGCGGGGCAGCCTTCGACGGCGATTTCGAGATCCCGGCGCCCGATCCCGCCTCCGATGGCGACGCGAGCAGCCGACCGGACGCCAAGTCCTTCGCGCCGACCTGCGAGGACATCTTCTGGGAGGTGACGCGCCGGGTGCGGCTCAACTCCCCGCCCGACATCGCCCTCAACCTGGCGATCACCACCGAGCCCACCTGGAACGTCGGCGCCCGCGTCGTCGCCTCGTTCCTGCTCCGGCCGTCGACGTCGGTGGCCGAGGGGCCGACCGCGCCGCGGATGGTCCGCGCCGGCGAACTCTCGCCGAACATGGCCGGCGAGGCGGCCTGTTCCCTGATCGAGTACGCGGTCGAGCTGATCGGCCACCGCGGAGTCCGGGTGGCGCTGCACGTCCCGCTGTCGCTGAACGCGATCACCTACAGCTCGTCGCGCTATCGCCTGCTTCACACCTTGCGGGACGTCAGTCCAGCCGTGCGGAAATTCCTGATCCTGGAGCTGACCGACCTTGAGGAAGGCCTCCCGCAGAGCCGGGTCACGGAGTTGGTCAGCGTCCTCGCCCCCCATTGCCGCGCCGTGTTGGCGCGCGCGCCGGGCGAGACCATGGACGTTCGCGCCTGGCGGGGCTGTGGGCTGAGCGGCGTGACCCTAGACTGCGGACATCTGGACCGCGGGGACCGGGCCGCACAGAGCCGATTGGCCAGTTTCGCCGGCCACGCCGCCGGGGCGACCATGGCCTGCGTCGCCTACGGCCTGCCTTCCCGAAGCCTCATGCTCGCCGCGTGGGCCGCGGGCTTCACGCACGTCGGCGGCCCGGTGCTCTCCGCTTCGGTAGGCGGCGCCCCGGAAAGTGTGTTGCGCCTGGACGCCGCGGGCCTCTTCTCCGTCGAGGCTGCGACCGCCGCCTAGGCCGTCGCCCGACCTCCTTCAACCCATACGGTCTGTGGTGAGGCGATACACGCGGGACGTGCGACGCCATGGCACATGGTCAAAGGCCTTGGCGAGGTCCATCGCCTCAAGTTCAGTCGACTGAGTCCGAGCGGGACACCTAACCTTCGTTGCAGGCGATCGTCGTGCAGTTGGAACGCTTCTTTGACGTCTCGCTCGACATGCTCTGCATCCGCGATCGCGACGGCCGTTTCGTAAAGGTCAACAAGGCGTGGGAGGCCAGCCTGGGCTATCGGCCCGAGGAGCTCGAAGGCGTGATGCTCCTCACCCTGGTCCATCCCGACGACGTCGTGGCGACCCGGCGTCGGATGGAAGGAATTCACGACGGCGACGACGGCGTCGTCAACGCCTTCGTGAACCGATACCGGCGCCGGGACGGCAGCTACCGGCACCTGGAATGGCGCGCCCGAAACGTCGACGACGTGGTCTATGGCGTGGCGCGCGACGTGACCGATCGCATTGCGGCGGAGACCGAGCAGCGCGCCCTCACCCAGGCCCTTGAGCGCGAGAAGGCGCGGCTCGCCGCCGTGCAGGCCGTCGCGAAGATCGGCGGCTGGGAGACCGACCTCTCCACGTTCGAGGTGCAGTGGTCCGAAGAGGCCTACCGGATTTTCGGCCAGACGCCCGAGGCCTTTCGTCCAAGCCACGAGGGTTTCCTGGCGCTGGTCCACCCCGACGACCGGGACGCGGTGTCGGAAGCCTTCGCCAAGTCGCTGAGCAGCACCGCCGCGGCCAGGATCCAGCATAGGATCCTGCTGCCGAACGGGCGTGTGCGCGACGTCGAGGAACGGTGGCAGTCCTTCGCGGACGAGGCGGGGCGGATCGTGCGCGCCGTCGGCACCTGTCAGGACATCACCGAACGGCACGAGGCCCTGAAAAAAAGTCAGATGGCCCTGCAGACGGCGCTCTCCGCGACCGAGGCCATCCTCGACAACTCCTACGACATCATCTGCACGCTCGGCGAGGACGGCCGGTTCATCAAGGTCAACAGCCGCGTGGAGCAGGTCTGGGGCTACACCCCCGACGAAATGGTGGGGCAGGCGTATGCCTGCATGATCCATCCCGACGACCGCAAGGCCTCGCTGGAGCTCGCCGCCCAGATCATCGCCGGAACGCCCGTCGGCGGCCACATGAACCGCTGCCTGCGCAAGGATGGCGAGCCGGTGCCGATGATGTGGTCGGCCAGGTGGTCGCGGACCCACCGGATGATCTTCGCCGTGGCGCGCGACATGAGCGAGCATATCCTGGCGGAGGACCGCCTGCGCCAGGCGCAGAAACTCGAGGCGGTGGGCCGACTGACCGGCGGGGTGGCCCACGATTTCAACAATCTCCTGACCGTCATCACCGGCAGCGTGGAGGCGTTGACGGACGGCCTTGCCGACCGCCCCGACCTGCAGGCCCTGGGCCGGCTGGCGCTGGATTCCGCCGACAAGGGCGCTGAGCTGGTGGCCGGCCTGCTGGCCTTCTCGCGCAACCAGCCCCTCGCGCCGCAGCCGGTGGACTGTAACGCGATCCTCGACGAGATGCGCGAGATCGTGCGGCGCACCTTCGCCGAAGACATCGAGATGGAGCTGGAAAAGGCGCCCGGCGACCTGCGCTGCCTGGCCGATCGGACGCAGTTGATCACCGCCCTGCTGAACCTCTGCATGAACGCGCGCGACGCCATGCCCTACGGCGGCAGGCTGACGCTGCGGGCGGCGCGCCGGCAGTTGGCGGAGCACGGCCGCCGCGACGGCGCGGAGTCAGGCGCCTGGCATGCGGTGTTCACGGTCGAAGACACCGGCCGCGGGATGTCGGACAAGATCAAGGAGCGCGCCACCGAGCCCTTCTTTACGACCAAGATGGTGGGCCAGGGCGCCGGCCTGGGGTTGAGCATGGTCTACGGCTTCGTCAACCAGTCCGGCGGCCGGCTGCACATCGATTCGGAACTCGACCGCGGCGCACGGGTGAGCCTGTTCCTGCCGCAGACGCAGAACGAGGTCGTCGCCAGGCTCCCGGCCGAGGCGGCCGCCGCCTCCCCGATCACCGGCCATATCCTGCTGGTCGAGGACGACGACCTCGTGCGCTCGCAGGTCGAACGTCAGCTGCGGGCCCTGGGCCACACGGTCACCTCGGCCCCGGACGGGGTCGCCGCCCTGCGGCTGATCTCCGAGTCGAGATCCTTCGACCTGCTGGTGACCGACGTCGTGATGCCGAAAGGCCTGAATGGCCGAGAGCTGGCGGAGCGGGTGCGGACGCTGTCGCCGCGGACCCGCGTGCTTCTCACCTCCGGCCACGATCAGGCCAGCCTGCAGCGGGGCGGCGGCGCCAGCGCGGGCGACGACTTCCTGCCGAAGCCCTACCGGCGCGCGCAGCTGCAGCTCAAGGTGGCCGGTCTGCTCAGCCGGACGACCTGAGGCCCCGTCACCCCATGCGGTGCAGGGCGCAGAGCTTGTTGCCGTCGGGATCGCGCAGATAGGCGAGGTAGAGCTTGCCCATGCCGCCCTCGCGCACGCCCGGCGGATCTTCGATGGACGTCCCGCCGTTGGCGACGCCCGCCGCGTGCCAGGCGTCGGCCTGGGCGGGCGAGTTGGCCGCGAAGCCGATCGTGCCCCCGTTCGGCGCGGTCGCCGGCTCGCCATTGATCGGCTGCGACACCGAAAATACGCCGGTGGGGGTGATGTAGAAGATGCGGTGGCCGTCGACCCTGGCCGGCGGCACGCCCAACGTGCCGAGCAGCGCGTCATAGAACGACTTGGCCCGGTCCAGGTTGTTGGTCCCGATCATGATATGCGAAAACATGCGGCTTTCTCCCTTGCGGCGCACTGAAACCGATCCGCGCAAGCTTTAGGGGTCAAGGCGGCCCGAGGTCGAGTCCCCAGGCGTCGCGGGAACGGCGCCCCCCCACATGACGCGCGCGCCGCCGCACGCTAGAACCCCGGTCCATGGCCCTGGACGTCTTCCTCAACACCTTCGCCGGCAATCCGCTGGATCGCGCCAGCGACCGGCGCGCCAAGCCCGAATGGATCGCCGAACAGCTCGCCGCTCCGGACTCCCTGGGCCTGGCCATGTGGAACGGCCGCCCGTTCGTGGAGCCTTCAAAGGATGGCGGCCTGCAGATCGCCTACCTGCCCGCCAAGCTGGTGGGCGAGCTGGCCGGGGGGCCGGAGCGCCTGCTGTTCATGGGCCTGTGGAAGGGCGTCGCGGTGTTCGCCGTCGACCTGGAGGACGCGGTCGATCCGGCCGAGGGTCCGCTCCGCGGGTTCGGCAGGTTCGAGGACCTGCGGGCCATCGCGCTCAAGGTGCCGGCCCCGGACGCCGCCATCCTGGCCACCGCCAAGCAGATGTTCGAATGGCGCCGCCGGCACCGGCATTGCGCGGTCTGCGGCCAGCCCAGCGAGGCCATGGACGGCGGCTGGAAGCGCCGCTGCCCGGCCTGCGAGACCGAGCACTTCCCGCGCACCGATCCGGTGGTGATCATGCTGCCCTACCACGGCGAGCGCTGCATGCTGGGCCGCCAGGAGGCCTGGCCCAAGGGCATGTTCTCGGCGCTGGCCGGCTTCCTGGAGCCCGGCGAGAGCATCGAGGAGGCCTGCGCGCGCGAACTCAACGAGGAGGCCGGCCTGCACGCCGTGAAGGTGCGCTACCACTCCACCCAGCCCTGGCCCTACCCGTCCTCCCTGATGATCGGCCTGATCGCCGAGGTGGAGGATGAGGAAGGCGCCCCCGACCAGACCGAACTCTCCGAAGTCCGCTGGTTCACCCGCGACGAGGCCCGCGACCTGCTCGCCGGCAAGCTCGACGGCATAGCCGCCCCGGGCAAGCTCGCCATCGCCCACCAGCTCATCAAAGCCTGGGTGGAAAACTCCCTCCCTTAATGGGGTTACCGGTTTCACACGTCGTCGAGACGGCCACTGATCTACCCTTCTCCCTCTTGCGGGAGAAGGTGGCCTGCGAAGCAGGTCGGATGAGGGGTCGCGCCGAGATTGCCGATTAAAGGCAAAGATATATCCGGACAGGTCCCGTCGACCCCTCATCCGGCCCCTTCGGGGCCACCTTCTCCCACAAGGGGAGAAGGATGACCAAGCCGCCCATTTCATAAGTATATGATAAGATAGCAATTATGGAGATCTGTGAATCCCTCCCCACTAAGGGGAGGGAACCTAACCCCGCGTTCGGAATGGGTCGGCCGGGTAGACGCCCAGGATCTTGAACTCGTCGGAGAAGAACTTCAGCTCGTCGAAGGCCAGCGCCAGGCCGCGGTCCTCCGGACGGCCGTCGGCCTCGGCGTAGAAGAAGGTGGCCGTCCAGGCGCCGTTCTCCATGTAGCTCTCGAGCTTGGAGATGTTGACGCCGTTGGTGGCGAAGCCGCCCATGGCCTTGTAGAGCGCGGCCGGCAGGTTGCGGACCCGGAACACGAAGCTGGTGATGCACGGCTCGGTGAACGGCGGCGGCGGCGGGGCCTTGTCGGCGGTCATGATCAGGAAGCGGGTGGTGTTGTGGTGCTCGTCCTCGATATCGCGGGCCAGGATCTCCAGGCCGTAGATCTCGGCCGCCAGCGCCGGCGAAATCGCCGCCCGCGTCAGGTCCGGGCTCTGGCTCAGCATGCGCGCGGCGCCGGCCGTGTCGCCCACCGGCTCGACCTTCAGCTTCATCCGCCGGATGGTCTTGCGGCACTGCGCCAGGGCGATCGACATGCTGACCGCGGTCTCGATCCCCTCCAGCGTCGCGCCGGGATTGGCCATCAGCTGGAAGTGGATCGGCTTGAACCGCTCGCCGACGATCTTCAGCCCCGACGACGGCAGCAGGTGGTGCACGTCGGCCACCCGGCCGGCCACGGAGTTCTCCACCGGGATCATGCCCAGCTGGCAGTCGCCGGCCTTCACCGCCTCGAAGGCGTCCTCGAAGGTGGCGTGCGGGACCGGCTCCAGCTCCGGAAAGGCGGCCATGCAGGCCTCGTGGCTGTTGGCGCCCAGCTCGCCCTGGAAGGCGATACGTCCCCGGCTCATGACAGTCCCCTCTTACCTAAGCTGCCGGGCGTACGCCCGGGCGCGTTCCAGGTCCGCGGGGTTATCCACCGAGATCGGCGCCTCGTCGATCACCGCCGCCCAGATCGACAGGCCGAGCTCCAGGGCGCGCAGCTGTTCCAGCCGTTCGCGCTTTTCCAGCGGCGACGGCGGGGCGGCGCAGAACCGCGCCAGGGCCGCGCGGCGGAAGCCGTAGATCCCGTGGTGCAGCCAGACCGGGGCCTCGCCATAGAGCACCGAGCGGGTGAAGTAGAGCGCGCGCGCCGTCCGCCCGTCGGGCTGCATCGCGGCCACCACCTTGGGGACGTCGGGATTGGCGCGCTCGGCCGGATCGGCCTCGGCCACCATGACGGTGGCGAGGTCGCAGGCGGGCTGGGCCGCCAGCAGGCCAACGACCGCGGCGATCGCCTCGGGGCGCACGAACGGGATGTCGCCCTGCAGATTGACCACCACGTCGTGGCGGCCCTGCGGATCGATCTCGGCCAGCGCGGCGACGATCCGGTCCGACCCGGACGGCAGGTCGGGGTCGGTCAGCACCGCGTTGCCGCCGGCGGCTTCGACCGCCTCGACGATCGCCGAATCGCCCGCCGCCACCGCCACCGGCCCCACGCCGGCGGCCTGCGCCTGCCTCAGCACGCGGACGATCATCGGTACGCCACCGATGTCCGCCAGCGGCTTCCCGGGCAGGCGGGTCGCGGCCATGCGCGCGGGGATCAGGACGATGGGGGTCATGGTGAGGCTTGCAGCGTGCTTGGGCGGTTGCGCGAGCGCCGGTAGCGTGTAAGAGAGCCGGACGCAACAAGGGGCGGGATTCCCGCGCTTTCACCGGCCGCGCGCGCCGGCTGTGCAGAGGGCCGGTTTCGGGATTATGAGCGACAGTCTGACCTTTAACAAATACGCCGGCGCCGTGCTCGCCACGGGGTTTGCGATCGCGCTGCTCGTGCAGATTTCCTCAGGCGTGTTCAGCGAGGAAAAGGTCGCCAAGCCGGGCTTCAAGGTCGTCGTGGCCGAGGAAGCCGCCGGCGGCGCGGCGGTGGCCGACGTGCCGCCCGACTGGGGCACGGTGCTGCCCAAGGCCGACGTCGCCGCCGGGCAGACGGTCTTCACCAAATGCCAGTCCTGCCACAGCCTGACCGCCAACGGGACGGGCCCCGACCTGCACGGCGTGGTGGGCCGCAAGCCCGGAACGGAGCCCGGCTTCGCCTATTCCGACGCCATGAAGGCGTTCGGCGCCAAGCAGCCGATCTGGGACTACCAGCACATCTACGAATTCATCAAAGGCCCGCAGGCCTATATCAACGGCACGAAGATGACCTTCGTCGGCCTGAAGCAGCCGCAGGACCGCATCAACGTCATCGCCTTCCTGCGCACCCAGGGCGGGACCCTGCCGATCCCGGCGCCGAACCCGGCCGCCCCGCCTGCCGCCAAGGCTCCGGCCCCCACCGGGCCGTCGGCCGCGCCGGGCGCGGGCCAGGGCGTCCCGCCCGGCTCCACCCCGGCCGGCAAGCCCGTCGCCACCGGCTCCACCGCGACGCCCGCCACCGGCGCCGGCGGCCCTGCCGGCAACGGCCCCGGCGCCCCGCAACAGCAACCCGCCACGACCGCCCCGCCGCCGGGCTGACCTCCCACCCTTCCTTCTCCCCTTGTGGGAGAAGGAAATGTTCGGCCGTCTCGGCGAGTGTGAATGCGGTAGCTCCCACAAGGGGGAGAAGGATAGATTCCCCGGCCGCCTCGAAGAGGTGTGCATGCCGTAGCCTGGCGGGAAGGGCGCTAGATCCGCCGGAAACCCGTCGGGGCCCCCACGCCGCCGGCTCCGATCCGGGCGATGGCGTCGGCCAGCGGCTCGACCGCCACCATCATGTGGAAGCCGTTGGCGTGGACGATGCGCTGGGCGTCGAGGCCGATGGCCACGTGGCCGTCCCAGAACACCAGGTCGCTGCGGCCGAAATCGGCGGGCGCGATCTCACGGCCGAGCGCGGCCTGCTGGTCGGTGTCCCGCGGGCAGGCCAGGCCACAGGCGAACAGCGCCTGCTGAACCAGGCCCGAGCAGTCGAGGCCCAGGCTCTCGCGCCCGCCCCACAGGTAGGGCGCGCCCAGGAAACGCTCGGCGACCGCCGCCGGATCGGCCTCGAAGGCCCCGATGGGCGCCAGGTGCTCGCCGGCCATCCAGCCCGCGCCGGCTACCTTCGCCAGCCGCCCCTCCTCGGCCTCCACGGCCACCAGGGCGTTCATCGAATAGGGGCCGGCGGCCCGCGTCTTGATGCTGGGCCCGGCAAAGGCGTAGGTGCGCAGCGCCGCGACCCGGTGCGTGGGCTCCGGCCCCGGCGGCGCCAGGGCGGAGGCCGCCACGAAGCCCACATAGCCGTCCCGCTTCGCCTGGCCCCAGAAGAAGCCGCCCTCCTCCTCGACGACCTCGAAGGCCTCGCCGAACAGCAGCTGGTCCATCTGCTCGGAGCCGGCGTCCGGCGCCCGGTGAAGGCCCGCGGCGGGCGCCGCGCAGCGCAGGGTCTTCGGGTCCAGGTAGACCTCCGCGCGCGCGATCCCCTCCAGCGCCCGGCTGGCGATACCGTCGCGCATCGGCGTGAGGCGCGGGTCCCCGATCACGCGCGGTTCCGACGTCACGCGAAGCGGTCCCGGATCATGCGGTAGAGGCCGCGGATCGCCTGGGCCTCGGCCCCGGCCGGGTGGCCCGGCCGGTTGCGGGGGTTCCAGGCGAAGATGTCGAAGTGCGCCCAGGGTCCGCAGGCGGGACCCGCCGGCGCGAACCGCTGCAGGAACAGCGCGGCGGTCACCGAACCCGCCTGCGCCCAGGCGTCGGGGTCGTTCTTGATCTGCGCCACGTCGCTGTCGAGCGCCTCGACGTAGCCCTTCCACAGCGGCATCCGCCACAGCGGGTCGAACACCGCCCTGGCGGCGCGTTCGATGTCGGCCGCCAGGCCCTCGTCGTCGGTGTAGAACGGCGGCAGCTGCGGCCCCAGCGCCACGCGGGCCGCGCCGGTCAGCGTCGCCAGGTCGAGCGTCAGCGCCGGCTCCAGCTCGCCCGCCCGGGTCAGGGCGTCGGCCAGGATCAGCCGGCCTTCCGCGTCCGTGTTGCCGACCTCGATGGAGAGGCCCTTGCGCGAGGCCAGCACGTCGCCCGGCCGCATGGCGTCGCCGGAAATGGCGTTCTCCACCACCGGCGTCAGGATCGCCAGCCGCACCGGCAGCCCCGCGGCCATGATCATCCGGCCGAGCGCCAGGGCGTGGGCCGCCCCGCCCATGTCCTTCTTCATCTGCCGCATGCCGGCCGAGGGTTTGATGTCGAGGCCGCCGGTGTCGAACACCACGCCCTTGCCGACCAGGCAGACCAGCGGCCGGCCCGCCTCGCCCCAGGTCAGTTCGATCATCCGGGGCCCGCGCGTAGTGTCGGCGGCGCGGCCGACGGCGTGGACGGCCGGGTAGTTGGCTTCCAGCAGGCCCTCGCCCGCGATGACCGTAACCTGGGCGCCGTGTTGCTCGGCGATCTCGCGGGCGATGGTCTCGATCTGCAGCGGGCCCATGTCGTTGGCGGGCGTGTTGATCATGTCACGGGCCAGGGCGCAGGCGTGGGCGACCTGGCGGACCTCGGCCACGTCGACGCCGTCCCCCGCTACCAGCCTCGCCCGCTCGCCGCCGTGGCTCTTGTAGCGGTCGAACCGGTAGCTCCCCAGCGCGAAGGCCAGCGCCACTTGGTCGGCGGCCATCGCGGGCGGCGCCCGCTCGACACTATAGGCGCCGGCCGGCAGCTTGGCGGCCAGCGCGCGAAAGGCCATCGGGTCCCCGCCCTCGCCCAGGCCGAACAGGACGGTGGCCAGGGCGCCGTCGCGCCCGGGGACGAGCAGCACCTGGCCGGCCTTGCCCTTGAACTCGGTGATCGCGGCATAGGCCTTGGCCCCGGCGGGCGCGGCGTCCAGGGCCGCGGCGGTCTCGCTTTCCAACAGCGCATGGACCGGGATCACGGCCCCGGCGGCGGCTACGTGTACCCCGTCGGACATGGGCGCACGCGTTGCCTGTCAATTGATTTTATTAACCACCGCAAGGCCCCGGCTTGGCCGGGCCATGACGTTCGTTAATAAAAACAATTGACAGGCAA
>JBIOED010000052.1:0-21228 GCA_044445675.1 Caulobacterales bacterium
AGGTAGATGAAGCGCTCGTCCTCGAAGGGAACCTCGCCGTCCTTGGCCCGGCGATGATCTCGGCTGCGCGGCAGGCGGACACTGAAATGGCACCAGTCCTCGCCGACCAAGGGGCAGGCGGCGGCGTGGGGGCAGGGCGCCAGCAGATACGCGCCGGCCTCGACCAAGGCGGCGCGGGCGGCGAGAATGCGCGCGTAGCCGGCCGGCGTGCCCGGCTCGATCAACGCCAGGACGCCATCGCAGGCCGCCCAGAGTTCAGTCACCGTCGAAATTTGTCGGTCCGGGACGATCTCCGCCAGGGCGTAGCTGGCGATCACCAGGTCGGCTTTCGGCCACGGTTCGGGCGCGGTGATATCGGCCCGCCGGGCCTCCGCGGTTCGCAGGACCTGCGGCCCCGCCGCGACGAGCTGCGCGGCCAGCGCCAGGAACGTCGGACTGGCGTCCAGCCAGGTGACCGCGCGCAGGCCCGGCCACACTTCCGACGCCGCCCAGCTCGCTGCGGCAGTCCCGGCCCCGGCGTCGAGCAGGACTTGCGGCGCAAAGTCGGGCGCCATCCGCGCGGCCTCGGCGAGCACAGTGGCGCAGGCGGCGTAGGTGGCGGGCAGGCGGGTGAGCGCGTAGGCCAGCGCGTCGTCGGCCTCGCGGATCACGCCTGCCGACGGCCGGCCCGCGCGATAGGCTTGCGATGTCCGCGCCGCGCGCTCGGCCAGGCCCCGGCGGGGCACGCCGTCCAGGGCGCGGTCGAGGGCGGCGCGCAGGGCCGCCGGCAGGTCGGGGCTCATGGGGCCTGGGTCGCGCGCGCCATGGCCTCGCGGCGCAGCGCCAGCAACGCCATCGGCACGTCGTGGCGCAGCGCCAGCCGGCCCACCCAGCCCGGCACCGAGAAGGCTGCGGCGACCCGCGCCTCATAGGTCACCCGCACCCGGTCGCCGCGCTGCTCGAGGCGCCACTCGCCCTCCAGAACCCTCAGGTCGCCGGCGGTGCGGTGGAAGCTCATCGCGCGCGGTGGTTCGAAATCCTCGCGGTAGACGGTGCGGACCGGGGCCGTGAAGGTCGCCCGGGTGACCTCCTCGCGCACGTCCCAGCGGCCCTGCGGGTCGCGATCGAGGATGCGGCAGCTCTCAAGCTTGGCGACCATCTTCGGCGCCAGGTTGCAGTCGGTCATGACGCTCCAGACCACAGCCTGCGGGGCGGCGATGTCGATCGCCGCGCGGATGACGCCCGATGATCCGTCGGCGTCGCGCGTCACCTCGACATAGGGCCGTCCACGGTCCAGCAGCGCCTGCGCCCGCTCCGGCAGGTCGAAGGCCCAGGCGGGCGAGGCGCTGAGCAGGGCGGCCGTCAGGAGAAAGGTGCGCATCCGGCCCGCCTCACCGAGACGCCCCTAGGCGCTCGCCGGCGTCTTCAGCAGCTCGTCGAGCACGGCCGGGTCGGCCAGCGCCGCCGGATCGCCGAGGGCGCCGAGGTCGCCCGCCGCCACCTTGCGCAGGATCCGCCGGGCGACCGACCCCGATTTGGCGCGCGGCAGGGCCGAAAGGAAACGCACGGTCCTGGGCGCGGCGGCGACCCCGATCTCGCGGCGGACCAGCCCCTTCAGGTCGGCTTGCAGCACATCGGTCGCCCGGGTGTCGGGCGCCACCACCACGAAGGCGTGGACGCCGTCTGCCGCCCCGACGCAGGCGGCTTCGGCCACCCCGTCATGGCTCTCCAGCACGCGCTCGATCTCGTCGGCGTCGATCTTCGCCCCGTCCACAGCGATGATATCCGGCGCCCCGTCCTCGGCGCGGTTGCGCACCAGGTCGTCGACCACGCCGGGGTCGGCGAGCGTCGAGGTGTCGCCCAGATTGGCGATGTCGCCCTCGGCCACCTTGCGCAGGATGCGGCGCATGATCTTGCCGGATCGGGTCTTGGGCAGGCCCGGCGCGAACTGGATCACGTCCGGCGAAGCGAAAGGGCCGATCTCGCGGCGCACCCAGTTGCGCAGCTCCGGCTCCAGCGAGGCCGAGGGCTGCGCGTCGGCCTTCAGGGTCACGAAGCAGTAGATGCCCTGACCCTTGATCTCGTGCGGATAGCCCACGACCGCCGCCTCGGCGACCGCCGGATTGCCGACCAGGGCGCTCTCGATCTCGGCGGTGCCCAGCCGGTGGCCGGAGACGTTGATCACGTCGTCGACCCGGCCGGTGATCCAGTAGTAGCCGTCCGCGTCGCGCCGGGCGCCGTCGCCGGTGAAGTACTTGCCGGGATAGGTGGTGAAATAGGTGGCGATGAACCGGGCGTGGTCGCCATAGACCGTGCGCATCATCCCGGGCCAGCCGTCGGTGAGGCAGAGATTGCCGCTCACAGCGCCCTCCAGGGCCTTGCCGTCGGCGTCCACCAGCTGCGGTTTCACGCCCGGCAGGGGCCTGGCGCAGGAACCGGGCTTCAGCGGCGTCGCCCCGGGCAGGGGGCTCATCAGCGTTGCGCCGGTCTCGGTCTGCCACCAGGTGTCGACGATCGGGCAGCGGCCCTCGCCCACCACCCGATGGTACCAGAGCCAGGCCTCCGGATTGATCGGCTCGCCCACCGTGCCCAGCAGGCGAATGCTGCTGCGCGAGGTGCGGGTCACCGGTTCGTCGCCCTCGCGCATCAGGGCGCGGATGGCGGTGGGCGCGGTGTAGAAGATCTGCACCTGGTGTTTGTCGCAGACCTCCCAGAAGCGCGAGGAGGTCGGATAGTTGGGCACGCCCTCGAACATCACCGTGGTGGCGGCATTCGCCAGCGGGCCGTAGACCACATAGCTGTGGCCGGTGACCCAGCCGACGTCCGCGGTGCACCAGAAGACTTCGCCCGGCCGGTAGTCGAACACCAGCTCGTGAGTGTGCGCCGCCCAGGCCAGGTAGCCGCCGGTGGTGTGCAGCACGCCCTTCGGCTTTCCGGTCGAGCCGGAGGTGTAGAGGATGAACAGCGGGTCCTCAGCGTTCATCGGCTCGGGATCGCACTGGTCGGAGACGGTGGCCTTGATGTCCGAATAGAAGACGTCGCGGCCCTGGGTCATCGGCACGTCGGCCTTGGTGCGGCGGACCACGATCACATCGGTGACGCCCGGGCATGAGGCCAACGCCTCGTCGACGTTGCTCTTCAGCGGCACCGGCTTGCTGCCGCGCAGGCCCTCGTCGGCGGTGATGACGATCTTCGAGTCGCAGTCCTGGATGCGCCCGGCGATCGAGTCGGGCGAGAAGCCGCCGAAGATCACCGAGTGGATCGCCCCGATCCGCGCGCAGGCCAGCATCGCGTAGGCCGCCTGCGGGATCATCGGCAGGTAGATGGTGACCCGGTCGCCCTTCTGGACCCCCTTGGCCTTCAGCACATTGGCCATGCGGCAGACTTCGGAATGCAGCTGGCCGTAGGTGATGGTGTCGCCGACCTGCCCGTCGTCGCTTTCCCAGATGATTGCGGTCTGGTCGGCGCGTTCCGGCAGATGGCGATCGATGCAGTTGACGGAGACGTTCAGTATCCCGTCGGCGTACCAGCGCACCCGGAAGTCGCTGGCGTCGAAGGAGACGTCCTTCACCTGGGTGAACGGCTTGATCCAGTCGAGCCGCCGGCCGACCTCGGCCCAGTAGCCGTTGGGATCGCGTTCCACGCGGCTCAGGGCGGCTTCATAGCCGGCTGCGGTCATCAGGGCGGTCTTCGCCCAAGCCTCGGGAACCGGAAAGACCTCGCTGTCGGACACCTGCGCGCACTCCCGAAAAAACCGTCCTCATGGAGTATGCGGACTGACCGTGCCGGCGCAACAACCGCAGCGGCCGCGCTTGCCCGATTCGGCGCGGGCCGCCATGGTCGGCGCCATGCGATACAAAGGTCCGGCCGTCGCGCTTTCCGCGCTCGCGTTTCTATTGGGCGCCTGTGGCGGCGGGGTGCGCGGCAAGGGCTCTGCGGCGATCGCCGGTTTTCTCGACATGGCGAAGCGGGGCGACCCCAAGGCCTTCGAGGCGGCCATCGACCGACCGGCGCTGCGTTCCGACTTGCGCCAGCAGATCGCCGACGTCGGGCGCCGCCATTCGGTCGACGTGGGCGGCGCCTCGGAATTCGCCCTCGACCGGATGATCACGCCCCAGGCCGCACGCTTGACTGCCGCGCGCGTGGAACCGGGCTGGCCCGCTGCCCCGACCGCCGCCCAGATCGTGCCGCACATGAAAGTCCTGGACGGGACCCACATCTGCCTGGAGGAGGCTGCGACCCGCCGGTGCCTGCTGTCGTTCGCCCAGGAGGACGGAGCCTGGCGGCTGGTCGGCATGGCCTTCACCCCGCCGCCCGCGGACGGCCCGCCAGGCCCCGCCGCCGACGCGGCGGCGCCGACAGGTTAGACGGCCGCCCCTGGCCTCTCTCGGCGCGAGGGCCTAAGCGGACACCACACCCGAAGACGAGGCCTGCCATGCTGCTGCACCTCTCGACCTGGCAAGAGATCGAGGACTACCTGAAGCGCTCGAAGACGGTGGTGATCCCCATCGGCTCCAACGAGCAGCACGGGCCCACCGGCCTGCTGGGCACCGACTGGCTGTGCCCGGAGATCATCGCCCACCAGGCGCAGAAGAACGCTGACCTGCTGGTCGCGCCCACCTTCAACATCGGCATGGCGCAGCACCACCTGGGCTTTCCCGGGACCATCGCCCTGCGGCCCTCGACCTTCATGGCGGCGATCGGCGACTGGTGCCGCAGCCTGGGGCTGGCCGGCTTCGAGAAGCTCTACTTCCTGAACGGCCACGGCGGCAACGTCGCCACCATCGACGCGGCCTTCTCCGAACTCTACGCCGAAGCCACCTACAGCCAGCGCAACCGCGGCTTCGCCTGCAAGCAGAAGAACTGGTGGGAGCTGAAGGGGGTGATGGGTCTGGCCAGCCGCCAGTTCCCCACCGGGCACGGCAGTCACGCGACGCCGTCCGAAATCGCCGTCACCCAGTGGGGCTATCCCGACGCCATCAAGTCCGCCAACTACGCGCCGCAGATCGCCCCCACCGGCCCGATCCGCGAGGCGCTGGATTTCCGCGCCCGCTATCCCGACGGCCGCATGGGCTCCGACCCCGGCCAGGCGACCCCCGAAAAGGGCGGCGAACTGGTCGCCGCCGCGGTGGCCGGCCTGGTCGACGACGTGGCGGCGTTCTCGGCCGAGGTGGCGCCGGCCTGAACGCCAGGTTCTCCCTCAGGGGAGCATCTTCACGCCGTGAACACCTCGCTGCCGCGGACCTCCACGGGCCACGCTGTCAGGCGCTCGCCGACGCACGGCGTGGTGACGCCGAGACCCTCCAGGGTGAACAGGCCGCCGTGGCCGGCGCACAGGATGTGCTCGCCGCCCCGCGTCAGGTAGCGGTCGTCGAAAGCGCCCAGCGGCCAGCCGGCGTGCGGGCATTGGTCGAGGTAGCCCAGCACGCGCTCGCCCTTGCGCACCACGAAGCCGGCGAAGAGCCGGGTGTCGGCGCGAAAACGAAAGCCCCTGGAGCCCGGATCGGCGAGGTCCGCCAGCGCGCAAAGCCTCACGCCCGCCGCCGGCCGGGCGGGGTTGTCGCTAGAGCTGGCCAATGGAGGCCTTGAACCCGCGGATCTCGACCTGCCCGAAGAGACCCGCCTTCTGATAGGGGTCGGCGGCGTTGAAGGCTTCGACGGCGGCCCGGTTCGGCGCCTCCAGCACGAACAGCGAGCCGGCCATGCCGTCGGCCTCGTCGAGCAGGGGCCCGGCCACCTTCACCAGGGCCAGGTTCTCCCGGACATAGGCGAGGTGCGCCTCGCGGGTGGTCATCCGCAGGTCGTGCGACCCGGGCCTGTCGAAGCACATCAGGGCGAAAAGCATGGGTTATTCCTCGCGAAGCGGTCGGGAGAGCAGGCCGCGGATGGCGTCGTCGACGCCCGCCTCACCGGCCAGGATGGCGGCGGTGGCCTCGCAGATTGGCGCATCGACGCCGAGTTTCCTGGCCAGCTGGCGCACGGCCGGCGCGGAGGCCACGCCTTCGGCCACCGACTGCTTGCCGGCCAGGGCTTCGTCCAGGGACTGGCCGCGGCCTAGCGCCAGGCCGACGCTCATGTTGCGCGACTGCGGGCTGGAGCAGGTGAGCACGAGATCACCGAGGCCGCAGAGGCCCGCCACCGTCTCGGCCTCGCCGCCCAGCGCCACCGCCAGGCGGGTGAGCTCGGAAAAGCCGCGGGTGATCAGGGCGGCATGCGCGCTGCGGCCCAGGCCGCGGCCCTCGACGATGCCGCAGGCGATAGCCAGCACGTTCTTCACTGCGCCGCCCGCCTCGGCGCCGATCATGTCTGTGGCGAAGTAGGGGCGAAAGGTCGGCGTGGCGATCAGCTCCGCCAACTGCTCGGCGCAGCCGGCTTCGGCGCAGGCCAGGGTCACCGCGGTGGGCAGGCCGCGCGCCACCTCGCCGGCGAAGCTCGGCCCCGACAGCACCGCCGGCGTGGCCTGCGGGATCGTCTCGGCCAGCACCTCGGTCATCAATTTCAACGTGCCCTGTTCGATCCCCTTGGCGCAGAGCAGGATCTGCAGGCCCTCGCGAACGTGGGGCGCGAAGGCGGTGAGGGCGGCGCGCAGATGCTGGGCCGGCGCGACCGCCAGGACCAGGTCGCTGTCCGCCAGGTCCGCGAAATCGCCGGTCGCCCGGATCCCGGGGTCGAGGTCGACGCCCGGCAGGAAGCTGGTGTTCTCGTGGGCGGCGTTGACCGCGGCGACCACGTCGGTTTCTCGCGCCCACAGCGTGGTCTCCAGCCCGGCCCGCGCGCAGACCTGCGCCAGGGCCGTGCCCCAGGCGCCGCCGCCGATCACGCCGGCTCGTTTGGTCATGCTTTCGCTCCCTTGCGGCCTGGGACGTGGGTCGGGCTGGCGCTGGCCGCCGCCTCGTCCAACGGCCAACGGGGCCTTGCGGGGGCATCGAGGGGATCGGAAAACCCCAGCGCCAGGCGTTCGGCGCCGGCCAGCGCAATCATCGCGGCGTTGTCGGTGCAGTAGGCGAGCGGCGGGGCGGTGAAGGAGAAGCCCCGAGCCTCCGCGGTCGCCTGCAGCCGCGCCCGCACCGCCCGGTTGGCCGCGACGCCGCCCGCCACGACGAAGCGCAGGCCGTGGCCGGCATGGTCGATGGCGTAGGCGGCCATGGCGCGGTCGCTGCGCTCGGCCAGCTGGCTAGCGATGGCGGCCTGCACGGCGGCCGCGAGGTCGGCGCGCTCGGCGTCGGTGGTGAGGCGCTCGGCGATCCGCGCGGCGGCGGTCTTCAGGCCGGAAAAGGAGAAGTCGCAATCCTTGCGGCCCAGGAGCATGCGCGGCAGCACGAACGTCGCCGGATCGCCGCCCTGCGCCAAGGCCTCCAGCGCGGGGCCGCCGGGATAGGGCAGGCCCAGCGTCTTGGCGATCTTGTCGAAAGCCTCGCCGGCCGCGTCGTCGATGGTCGAACCGAGGCGCCGGCACACGCCGACGCCGTCCACGGCCAGGAGCTGGCAGTGGCCGCCGGAGACCAGCAGCAGCAGGAACGGATAGCCGACGTCCGTCGCCAGCCGCGGGGAGACCGCATGGCCCTCCAGGTGGTTCACCGCCACCAGCGGCAGATCCCGCGCCAAGGCCACCGCCTTGCCGAACGACAGGCCCACCATCACCCCGCCGACCAGGCCGGGGCCGGCCGTCGCCGCGACTCCGGTCAAGGCCTCGAAGCCCACGCCGGCGTCGCTCAGCGCCCGTCCGGCGATCGCGTCGATGCACTCGACGTGCGCCCGGGCGGCGATCTCCGGCACCACCCCGCCGAACGGCGCATGCGCCGCGATCTGGCTGGCCACCACCGAGGACAGCACCTCGACCGCACCGTCCGACCCACGGCGCACCACCGCCGCGGCGGTCTCGTCGCAGCTGGTCTCCAGGCCGAGGACGGTTTGAGTGTCCGCTTGGCTGCTTGGGGTCATCCGGTTGCCGGGGGTCGCCCGCTCCTGTAGCAGGCGCTGATCGAGTTCCGCTTCGAGGTAACCCTCCGCCCGTGCCCACGCAACCGTCCGAGATCTCGGCGCCCGCCCCGAAAACGCAAGTGCGGATCGGCGCCCGCGGCTCGAGGCTGTCGCTCGCCCAGGCCGGCCACATGCAGCGCCGCATCGCCGCGGCGCTCGGGGCCGACCCGGAAGACGCCGTCGAGGTGGCGCGCGCGGCGCCGCTGGTCGTCATCACCACCACGGGCGACCGGGTGCAGGACCGCCGGCTGCTGGAGATCGGCGGTAAGGGCATGTTCACCAAGGAGATCGAAGAGGCGCTGCTGGACGGCCGCATCGACTGCGCCGTGCATTCCCTGAAGGACATGCCGGCGCTCCTGCCCGACGGCCTCTGCATCGCCGCCATCCCCGAGCGGGAGGACCCGCGCGACGCCTTCCTCAGCCTGAAGGCCGATCGCCTGGAAGACTTGGCCCGCGGCGCGGTGCTCGGCACCGCCAGCCTGCGGCGCCAGGCCCAGGCCCTGCACCGCCGCCCCGACCTCGACGTCCAGATGCTGCGCGGCAATGTCGACACCCGCCTCGCCAAGCTGGCGGCCGGCGACGCCGACGCCATCCTGCTGGCCTTCGCGGGCCTCAAGCGCCTGGGTCTCGAAAACCTGCCCAGGAGCCTGATCGACCCCGTCGAGTGCCCGCCGGCCCCTGGCCAGGGGGCGTTGGCCATCGAGACCCGCGTCGGCGACTGCGACGCGGTCTGGGTGCAGGCGATCCGGCACCATCCCACCACGGTCGCCGTCGCCGCCGAGCGCGGCGCGCTGACCGCGCTGGAAGGTTCCTGCAAGACCGCCATCGGGGCGCACGCCTGGTTCGAAGGCGCGCGCTTGAAGCTGATCGTGGAGGCGCTGTCCACCGACGGCCAGGCCCGGTTCCGCCACGGCGGCGAGGCCGACCTCACCGAGCTCGGCGATCCGGAAGCCTCGGCGCGCGCGCTCGGCCTGTCGCTGGGGACCGCGGTGCGCGCCGAAGCCGGCGACGCCATCGCGATCTAGGGCCACCAATCCTAGCTCGTAAGCGCGACGCGTCGACGGGCTACCGCGACATCCAGGGCTTCGATTTCGACGACGCATGGGCGGCGGCGGCCTGTTCGCGCTGGAACTTGCCGCCGCGGGGCGGCTTGGGGCGCGCGTCGATGGCTGCCTTCTTGAGGCGCAGCGCCCGCTGGATCGGAGTCTCTTCCGGGGGCTTGGGGTCGTCGGGCATCTGAAATCCCCTGGTTTGGCGGCGGGCTCTGCCTCTCATATAGGGTTTGCAGAAGGTTAAGGCTCTCTGAGCTAAGGGATCGCATGGCTCGCCGTCGTCAGAAGATCTGGATCACGCGCGCCCAGCCCGGCGCGGCCGCCACGGCCGAGCGGGTGCGGGCGCTGGGCCACGAGGCGCTGATCGCCCCGCTGCTGGCGGTGCGCGCCATCGAGGACGCCCAGGTCGACCTGGCCGGCGTGGCGGCGCTGGCCTTCACCAGCGCCAACGGGGTGCGCGCCTTCGCCGACATCTGCGCCGAGCGGGCGATCCGGGTGTTCGCCGTGGGGGCCGTGACGGCGCAGGCGGCGCGCAGCGCGGGGTTCCGGCTCGTGCTGTCGGCCGACGGCGACGTGGAGGCCCTGGCGGAGGGCATCGGCCAGCGGCGGGGCGAGCTGCGCGGCGCGGTCCTGCACCCCGGCGCGGCCGAGCCGGCGGGCGACCTGGCGGGCGCGCTGGAGCGGCAGGGCGTCGCCGCCCGCTCGCTCATCCTCTACGAGACCGCGGCGGTGAAGCTGTCGCCCGAAGCGGCCGGCCAACTGGTTCAGGCCGACGCGGTGCTGCTGCATTCGCCGCGCGCGGCGCAGGTGCTGGCCGCTCTTCTGAAGATCCATCCGGCGCCGAAGCTTCGCGCGCTGGGCCTCTCCAAGGCGGTGGTCAAGCCGCTGCTCCGGGCGAAGGTGGCCGAACGGGCTTTCCCCTCGATGCCGCTCGAAGGCGCGCTGCTCAACCTGATCGACCGCGCGCCATGAGCCGGCCGACCGACCCCTCCGAGATCGAGGCGCCGAAGGACCCCGCCGCCTATCGGCCGCGTCCGCTGCTGGGGATGACCTTCTGGGCGATGCTCGCCTTGATGCTGCTTTGCGTGCTGGCCGGTGTGGCCGTCGCCAGCTTCGGACCCAGGCTGTTCGGCCCGAGGCGATCGGCCACGCCCGCTGCGCCAGCCGCCGCCGTCGAGAGCCCGCCCGCACCCGCTGCGCCGAGCCCGCCGGCGCCTTCGGTGGCGCAAGGGGCGCCCTCGTCCGACATCGCGCGCCTCGACGCCCGGGTCACCGCCCTGGAGGCGCAACAGGCGCAAGCCGCGCAGGCGGCCGCCGGGGCGCTGGCCGCCGCCGCGGTGGTCGAGGCCACCCAGGGGACCGGCCCGTTCGCGGATGAACTCGCCAGCCTGCGCGCCATCTCGCCGCCGTCGCCGGAACTGCAGGCCCTGGCCCGGCTCGCGCCCGCCGGCGCCCCCAGCCGCACGGCGCTCGCCGCCAGCTTTCCGGAATATGCCGCCATCGCCGCCAGCGCCGCGCGAGCGCCGGGCGAGAAGGCCGGCCTGGGTGAACGCATCGCCTATGCGCTGTCGCGCGTGGTCAGCCTGCGCCGGGTCGGCGACCAGCCTGGCGACAGCGTCGACGCCCTGCTGGCCCGCGCCGAGCGGCAGGCGCAGGACGGCGACTTCGACCGGGCGCTCCGCACCCTCGACCGGCTGCCGCCCGGCGCGCGCGAGGCCATGGCGGCCTGGCGCAGCCGCGCCGAACGCCGCGCGGAGATCGACCGTGACGCAACGGCGCTCCGCACCCGGGCGCTGCAGGCGCTGGCGAGCCAGGCGAGGGGCGGCGGATGATCCGCGCCAGCCTGGTCATCCTGGTCGTCGGCGCGGTGGCGGCGAGCGCCCTGGCGCTGACCGGGGACGCCGGCCACGCCGAGGTGGTCTGGCTGGGCTGGCGCGCGGACATGACCGCCGCGGCCGGCGTGGTGATCGTGCTGTTCGGCGCCCTGCTGGCGACGCTCGTCTGGCGGACCCTCCTGTGGATCCTGGCCGCGCCGCAGCGGGCCGAGCGCGCCCGGGCCGAGAGCCGCCGGAGGCAGGCCGACGAGGCCCTGACCCGAGGCTTCCTGGCCGCCGCGGCCGGCGACGGCTCGGAAGCGCGGCGCCTGGCGCAAAGGGCCGCCGCGCTCGCCGACGAAACCCCCGGCCTGGTTCGCGTGCTGGCGGCCCAGGCCGCCGAGGCCGCCGGCGACCTGGCCGCCGCGCAGGCCGCCTATTCCGCCATGCTGGGCTTTGCGGAGATGCGGCTGGCCGGCCACAAGGGCTTGATGCAGCTGGCGCTCGCGCAGGGGGAGCGCGACACCGCGCTGCGCCACGCCGAGGCGGCGTTCGGCGAGGCCCGCAGCGCCCGCTGGGCCTGGCGCGCCCTGCTGGAAGCCCGCCTCGAGGCCGCCGACTGGAGCGCGGGCCTGGACCTCGTGAAGACCGCCCTGGACCGCAAGATCGTCCCGCCCGTGACCGCCGAGCGCGCGCGGGCCGCCCTCTTGGCCGCGCTCGCCGCCAACCTGGAGACTGCCGCCGATCCCAAGGCCCGCGACCAGGCGCTGGACAGCGCCGTCGAAGCCGCCAGGCTGCAGCCCGGCTTCGCGCCGGGCGTTGTGATGGCCGCCCGCCTGCTGGCGGCCGGCGGCAAGGTCAACCGGGCCGGCGCGATGCTGGAGACCGCCTGGAAGGCCGCGCCGCATCCCGCCCTCTGGCTGGCCTTCCGCGACCTCAAGACCGACGAGACGCCGCGCGAGCGTGCGCTGCGCCTGGGTGACCTCGCCCGCCAGAATCCCACCCACCGGGAGAGCCGCATCCTGGAGGTCGAGCGCGCGCTGATCGCCGGCGACGGCGTGGCCGCCCCCCAGGCCATGGCGGGCCTGGACTCCGAGCCCCTGACCGCCCGGATCGCCGGCCTGCGCGCCCGCGTCGCCTTTGCCGGCGGCCAGCCCGACGAGGCGCGGCTGTGGCTCGCGCAGGGCATCCAGGCGCCTCAGGAACCCGACTGGTCCGACCTCGACCCGGAGGGCCACGCCTTCGCCTACCAGGCGTCCGACTGGGCCCGCCTGGTGCTCGCCTACGCCGAGACCGGCCAGCTCATTCACCCGCGGCACGAACGCCGCGAGCGCACCCTCAACGCCCTGCCCGAGCTGCCGATCGCCTATGCCGACGCCGCACCGTTCATCACCGAGGACGGCCTGGAGCCGGTGCTCTATTCGGCGGAGGACGAGGCCTACGGCGAGGACGATGCGCCGGACCCGGACGCCGCCCTGGCGACCCGCCGCCGCCGGTCGCGCCGTGGCCGCTTGGCGAGCGCGTCGAGAGCCGCTAAATAGGCGCTCCTTCGCGCCCGGGCCCTCCCCGGACGCACCGGATTGGCCCATGGGCCGCCTTAGCTCAGCCGGTAGAGCGGCGCATTCGTAATGCGTAGGTCGGGTGTTCGAGTCACCCAGGCGGCACCATCCCTGGCCCTGATACACATTATCTAGCAAAATCATAGACATGCGGAATGGCTTAGACCGGCCTGTGTGACCACGGACGGGCAAACCTGTGTGACCATCGCGGCTCGGCCGCCCCTGCTCAGTCCGGCAGCAAGCCGCCTCGGCACATGAGCGCCCTTGGGGTCACCCGCCGGAACGCCTGCGTCGGCTCTCTGGGCTGCGGGGGCGGGCCGTTGCGAGTGGCGACGTAGGTCTCCTTCACGGCCCCGCTGTGCAGCGTCTCGACCACCCGCTCAATCCCGTCCCACGTTGCCGCAGGCGGAACCGAAGCTGGCTCTGGGGGGACCTCTGGAGCCGACGGAGCGACCACGGCGGGGGCCGATAGGCTACCGTGGTCGCCGACGCGCTCGACCTTATCCAGCCGGCCCCAGGTTGGGGCGCTGGCGTCGTTCTCGTTCATCACGGGTGCGCCTCTGCGCTGAGGTTGGAGCGGCGGGCTGCCCATTCGGTCAACTCCTGGGGAGCCCATAGGATGTAGCGGTGCGAAAGCTTGACCGCCACGTTCGGGGGCGTGCGCCCGTGGCGGCGAAGCCAGCAGAGCCGACCGGGGGTCACCCCGAGCAACTCTGCCGCTTCCGCCGTCGTCAGCCAGCCCGTATCCCCGATGGCGTTCAGCCAAGCCATGAAGTCCTCCGGGCTGGGGAACACCTTCAGCACTCCGCTTCCCGGAACACGGTCAGCTCCTGCACTTTCAGGTCAGCGAAGCGCTCATAGCGTTGCTTCGGGCTGGGATCGAACAGTTGGGAGCCGTCCCAGAAAACGACGTGGAGGGCGGCTTCATCGTTTAGCGACCGCGTTGTGATGAGCGCCCGGCGACCCCAGGCAAGCTCCCGGAAGAACTCCGCGGGGACCGCATAGGGGCATCGACGTGTCATGAAGTCGCCGGAGGGGTCACCAACCTCGGTTTGGCCGGTCAGTCCCAGGGCGCGCAGGATAGGCCCCTCGCTACGGCAGCCACGATCCGGGTCAAAGGCTCCGGTTTCGACGCCCGCCGCGTGTACCTGCTCGTAAGGACGGCCCGTCGCCATGGCGATGCAGCAGATGGCGCAATCAACCTCGGTTCTCTGTTCGATCAACGCTGCGGCCTAGCCGTGGTCGCCGAAGGTCACTTCGACGTAGCCGCCTTCATCGAACGGCGGGTGCAGAACGATGGACGAGCCGATGATGGTGAAGGCGTCGGTTTGGCTGCCGCCCGGCCCCTCGATTACGGCGGCTCGCCCATCGACGGTGACGGCGACTTCACCGCGGATGAGCTGAGCCGGCACGCGGACTTCGAGGGTCGTCGGAGGACGTGGATTTTCGGGGTCGGCCGGGGCCACCACCAGGGTGGCGGCGTATTTGCGGATGGGGTGGTCAGTGTTGGTCATGGGGGTTCCTATGGGTCGGTTGGGGAAGAGCGCGGCCTGGTCCAGGCGGCTCAGCGGGTGAACCGCTGGGACGGATCGAGGGCTTGGAGGCCAGGAGTGATCCACTTCTCGCGGATGCTGCGGTCGATCTTCGCCCTCACCGCCTCGCGGTAGGTCGGGTCGAGATCGTATTGTGGAGCCGCCATGGCGTTGGCGATGGCCTCAGGCCCTGCAAAGCAGCCCGAGCGGACCTTCGCAGCCTCGGCCATCAGTGGGTTGGCACCCGGCATCGGATTCGCCGGCCCATACATGGCTTCGGGCTCACGGAAGGCATTTCGCTCGTGGAGCGTGCCCCCGTAGTCGAAAGACTGAGTCGGGCGGCGGATGGTCCCCGCGTCTACAGAAGCCTGCAACTTCGCTGCGATCTGATCGCGATAGCGGGAGCTCTGAGCGTACCGGGGGTCGGCGATGGCTAGGGCAAGCTCGGCCTGGTCCTCGAAGGTGGTGGTCTCGTCGGTCATTTGTTGTTCCCAAAGGGGTTGTGGTTGGTGGAGGGGTGACGCGGTTCAGTCGGCGACATGGGGCCACCGACGCCGCGCCACGATGAGGTTGACGGCGCGAGGCGTGACGCCGAAGGCCTGGGCCAGGTCGTTGCGGTTCTCGCCCGCAGCGTGGCGACGGCGGATCGACCGCACGTCGTCTTCGCCGATCTTGGCGCGACCGTGGACGCCCGCCCGGTGGCCGTCCGGTGCGTCTGGTTTCGGCGTCCTGGGCTCGCGCCTACGCGCCTTGGCCTCGGCCGCCTCGCGGAGTTTGAGGGCCGCCGAATGTGCCCTTAGGTCCGCGATGTAGCCGCGCATGTAGGCGTGATAGTCGGCGTGCGGGTCTGCGGCCTTGGCTGGCCCGTCCCACGTCGCAGCGGCCTCTTGAACCGCTCGGTGGAGGCGACCGCTCATCGGCCTAGCTGCCGCCGGCAGATGAGACTGCCTTCCGGGAGATCATCTGGTTGGCGTAGACGTTGCTGGCCCCCTGAGCGTACCCGGAGACGCCCGACGAGACGAGCCGAAGGCCCGCCCCGATGATCGACGGCTTCTGAACGTCCGAGTAGAGGTGGTTGGCCTCGGAGACGTTGGCCTGGGACTGGTGTTCGGCGTTCAGGCCGGTGGAAGCGTCGGAGAGCTTCTGTTGCATGGCGCTGTCGAGGAGCATGCTCTCGACGGAACCGGAGTCCAGCTGGAGACCGGCCTCGCCGGCAGCGACCTGCATGCGGCCCTGCTCTTTGCGGGCCTCGCGGGCGCGGTCGTTGAGAGCGGCGACCTTCTGCTCCTGAACCTGCGTCTGCTGTTGGTTCAGCTGCTGGCCGATGGCCTTGTTCTGGGCCTGGGCGGTCTGAACTTCAGTGGCGATGGTGGCTGCCGTCGAGACGACGCCGACAATCGCCAGGGTTACGGGGTCGCACAAGGCTAGGAGACCGTCGCCACGAACGCGGCGGAGGCGTCCGACAGGTTGACCGCGGGCATGCGGAAGGGATCGGTGAGGGACATTCGGTGGTCCTGATAAGGGGCATGGTCCGCCAGGGCGGAGGTGAGATTGGTGGGGAGATGTCAGTGGTGGGCGCACGCGCCGCACCTGGGCCGCGTGATGGGCCTCAGTTGACCGCTAGGTGACTGGCGGTGGACTTGAAGGGAGCTTGAAGGGATGCCGGCCGTGAACCGCTGGAGAACATCAAGGGATACACTAGGAGGAGCATCATCAAGGAAAACTTAGAGAGTTCCCCTCTCCTAGTCCCTTTAAGTTCTTTTGATGTAGCCGGTCTCGATTTCAAGGGGCCGCTCGAAAATAAACATTGGCGTCGGCTTCGCCGCCGATGCCGTTCTAGGTCATCCCCTTCGGGACACCTTTAGGGATCGGTCATAATACCCGATAGGGCCGGAAGTACTCCGTGCGGGTCCGTTCTTCGGGCCTGGTGCGGCAGTTTCGAGGTCGAACCATGTCGAGGTAGCGAGCGACCGCTCCCGGCCGTTTTCCCCCGGTATAGCGAGCGTCCACGGTCGCCCCCGGTCAGGACGGGTGGACGTAGGTGAGGCCATTCCAGACAACCTCGACGCCGAGCCGCACCTTCCGGGGCTTGCCGTCGTACCAGCCGGCGTCACCGCGAACGGCGACAGCGGCAAGGCCTCGGGCCTCCGCACGGTTGGACGTGCGGGTCCCTGGCGGCAGCTCGCAGATGGCGGGCGGTAGCCGCGAGACCACCGAGACGCCTTCGCAGGCCAGCACGTGGCCGTCTTGGACGAGCCTGACGTTGATCCCGTGGCACGGCCTGAAGGCCGCATCGCCGCAGGACCAGCCTTCGCCGTCCAGCCAGCGGTCAATGGCGCTGACGAACTCCCGTTCAGTCACCCGGCGGACGGGGGTCGGCATGGGCTTGCGGTTTGCCGGGGTATTCTTCGGGGGCTGGAGGGCAGGAACGCGGGCCGGACAAGCCGATGTAGCGGGCAGGCCTTTCGGGCCGTACTGACGCGCTAGAAGAGTCTGCATCACGCGGCCGCAGCTTGCCGGGACACCGGCCTCAGGAACGCCGACTGGACCGACCGGCGGGCCGCCAGCCGACCGTCCCCGACCCCAGCGTAAGCGCGGGCGAAGAGGCTAGAAGAGCGAAGGTCGAAGCGATCCCCGCCGAGGTGCTCGATCCGCTTGCCCTCTGGGTCGCCCATGATGGCCCTGGCTGCGGTCATGGGGCTGCCGATGGGGTGCGGCCGGAAGCAGACGTAGGGCCGGCCCGACGCATCGCCGATAACGTAGAGCGTCCGGGCACCGGCCCTTTGGAGTGCCTCCAGCCCGGCGGCATCGACCAGGGCGTGTCGGCCTGCGCCGTCCTTGCCGGATAGGGCGATGCGGAAACATGGACGGCCCTGGCGGTCCTCGGTGAGTTCCCCAGTGAGCGTGGGGCGACCGCTGCGGGTGATGGTGTTGGTCATGTGGTCCTCAAAGAAAAACCCCCGCCGGGTGACCGACGGGGGCGTGATGTTTTGGGTGGAGCGGCGTTGGCCGCATAACGAGGAAACGAGCAGGGCCGGCCCAGCGAGGCGGGCCGCATAACGAGGCAAAAAACAGGGCAGGGCGGGCCCGTGGGCGAAAACCGCCGCTGGGCTCCTAGGGTAAGGGATTGGTCGGGCCGGCGGGAGCAAAATCCTTCCTCAGATCGCACTAGCGAGCCGCTTCCTCTCCGAGGGGTAGTAGTAATTGCCGAAGGGGTCTAAATGACCCCAAGGTGCGCCCGCAGGCGTCCCGAGACGCAAGATGTTGCCGATCCAGGGTGCGGCGCTGGCCGCCCAGCCCGCTTCTCACGGTTCTTCCTCAAGCACCCGGTAGACGCTGGACCGGGCGATCCCTAGGTGCTTCGCGATGTGCGCCGGCCGCATCCCTTCGGCCTTCAGCCGGCGGACTTCAGCGGCGTCCAGGCTGGCCGGGCGGCCCTTGTAGACCTTCGCGGCCTTGGCCTTCGCGATGCCGTCCATCTGCCGTTCCTTGCGGATGTCGAGTTCCCATTCTGCGAAAGAGGCGAGGATGTTCAACATCAGCCGGCCATCGGACTTGGTGGTGTCGATGCTGCCCTGGTGAAGGACGCGGAAGCCGACGCCCTTGGCGGTCAGGCCGTCCGTTATCTTGCGGAGGTCCACCAGCGACCGAGCCAGCCGGTCGAGCCGGGTGACCACCAGCACGTCCCCCTCCCTGACGTAGCCCAGGGCTAGGTCGAGTTGCTCCCTACCCTCCCTGGTCGCGCCGCTGCGCTTCTCGGCGAAGACCTTGGTGCAGCCGGCAGCGCCCAGCTGCTCCTCCTGCACCTCCAGGCTCTGACCGACCGAGCTAACCCGTGCGTACCCGATGAGCGGCATGAGGTCCCCCTAGGCTCGGTCTGCGGCAGCGGCCACGAAGGCCGCGAGGCGGGCTCGAAAGGCGCGGGCTCGCTCAGCAGTGCTGCCGGCGGCCGGTGCGTTCCCGACATGGGCGGCCAAGCGGGCTCGGAAGGTGCGGGCTCGGTCAGCGGTGGTGGCTTCGGTGGTGGTGGTACGCATGAGTCACTGTCCTGTTTGGGTCTAAGAGTCCCAGGTCATAATGTCCGAAAAACACCAGGTCAACCCATGTCGGACAGAAAAAGTGTCCGATGCTGACGACCTAGCAGGGTGTACCCCAGTCGGACGGTTCGTCAGGTGGGGCAGCGGGGCCGCCCACCGTGGTCGAGCCTGGGGATGATGTTGTCCCCCCGGAGCAGGTACTCGCACCCCGTGTCGGGGTCCTTCCAGACGCTGGTCACCCAGTCGCCTTTGGAGTTCGTGAAGACGGACGAGACGGATGCCACGCGCTGGAACTGGTCAGCGGCGGTGGCAGCGGTGCCGGCCGTCAGGGCGGCAGTGAGGGCGACGAGGGTGGGACGCATGGGAACTCCGGGGTGAGGTCGCTCGGATGGTCGGCCGGACGCCCGGCGCTGGTGGGGCCTATGGGGGGAACGGGCCGCACCGTCCCACGTGAGGCGCTTCGCGTACCTGACCCCAAAAGCGATGAACGGAGCGCCGACTCAGGAGATGTTGATGCGGCGATGGCCGAACGTCCCCTCTTAATTGCGATAATCGCCGCGGGCGCTGCGATCTCGGCCCCGCTGGTCGGCGCATGGTGGAACGGTCACCTAGCCGTCGAAGCCCAGGCCGAGCAGTCGAGAGGGCAACTCGCACTTCAGCGCGAGCAGTTCCGCGCACAACTCATCCTCAAGGCCATCGATACGCAATCTCAGGACGACCGCATTAGGAACCTTCAGTTCCTCTTGAAGGCGGGGCTCTTGCAGGACGCTGACGGCAGGATAGCTGGCTTGGTGGCGGGCAAGGACAGGTCCGCGATCCCGTTCATCTCATCGCGAGCGAATGCTGCGGCGGACCTCGCTGATTGCGTTCGTCCGCGCTCAGAGGACGAGTGGCGCACCTTCCAGCGGCGGAACAAACTGCCGGTGACGGGGGCCGAAGACGAACCCACCCAAAAGGCCATTGTCGCGATGGAGACCCGCTGCAAGACGCCATACAAGCCCAGCATGGATTTTTCTGACCCGCGAAACAGCCAGAACCTGCCAGCCCTCTAAGCGATGCTCGGAAGCTTGACCGACTCGACGACCGCCACCAGCTGCTCATCCAGCGAGCCCCCAAAGTAGGTCCCGATGGTCACGCTCTGCTTGCCTGTCGAGTGCCCGACGATCTGCGAGACGACCCAATCCGGGTGCCCTGAGTGGCGGATGGCCTCGGTCACAAACCAGCGTCGGAATGAGTGGTAATCCACCCGGCTGCGGCCATCCTCGCGGACGTCGATAACGCCGACGCTGCGGCGGTATGCCGTGAACCGCTCGCCCATTTTCTCGTGACGCCCCCGGCCCTTCCCGTCCGATTTAGGAAGGTCGTGGAAGAGGAAGTCGCCGGGGTCCTTGCCGGCGCTGCGGCGCTCCACGATGGTGGTCAGGTGGGTGTGGATGGGCAGGCGGCGCTTGGCCGCTTCGGTCTTGCCACACTGGATCGAGAACCACCCACCCGCACAGTCCCGCACCCGCAGGCGTCCGATTTCGCTCTCTCGCATCCCGGTCAGCGCGCCGAAGCGGCTGAAGTCGGCCATCGGCTGGGCATCGGTACCCTTCAGGAGGGCCACCATCTCATCCTTGGTGAACTCCCGCACGTCGGTCTTGCCGGGGCGCTTGGGCATCTTGTGGCCCAGCCAGACGTTCTCCGTCGCGTCCCGGCGGGTCACCAGCCAGTCCCAGTAGCTGGACAGCGCCGACTGCTTGGACTTGGCGGTGGCCACGGATCGCTCGGTCTTGATGAGGTGGGCGATGAAGTCCGACGCCGTGCGCCGGTCCACGACCCGCAGGTTGTCGCCCCCAGGCCTGGCCTGCAAGAACTCGGCAAGCTGCCTCAGGGCCAGCCGGATGCGGGAGTCGTAGCGCAGGCCGACCGGACCCCGTCCGATGAAGTCGTCCACGAGGAACGCCACTGGGGTCCGCCTGCCATCTACCAACCCGGTGAGCGCCAACGCCTCGGCCTCCCGCTGGGGGTCGTAGACGGGGAAGGCCCGCCCCTGGTCATCGACCTCTCGACCGGTGGCCGGCCCCAGGAGGCGAGCAATCTCGGCATCGTAGGAGGCCCCAGCGTCGGTCGTGCCGGACTCGGCCCTGTCGGTCACCCGGAGACCCCGCCAGTACACCACGTCTTCCTTTAGGGTCCGGGGGCGGCTCTTCTCGATCCCGGCCCGCACCTTACCAGACTCGACATCGAACCGCTTCAAAGCCTCGGCCTTACTCTTGGTCCCCAGCGAACGGACCATCTGCTTCGGCTTCTGGGCCGGCCCTGGAGAGAAGTTCCGGCGGACGTAGTAGACCCCCGTTCGGGCGTCTTTCACGAAGCCCGGCGGGTCGCCTTCGTTCTTAATCCACCGGGGCCCTGTGTAACCATCGGACGGCATTTGTGTGTAACCATGACTGATCGAACTAGCTGAAATCCTTAGGCTTCAGTGAGTTGATCCGCAAGAGGGTTCGAGTCACCCAGGCGGCACCATCCCTGGCTCATCGCGAGTTACGGCGGATCGGCGCTGCGTCTATCGCGTCTATAGGCTGCGTCTATCGCGTCTATAGGGTGGCGCGCGGATAGGCGGTGTGTTCAACCGTCCCCACAATGTTTGCTCATTTTCGAGGTGTCATGATGCGAGCCTTCTCAACGCCGTTGCTCGCGGCGCTCCTGCTGGCTGCGGCCGCGTCGTCGGCGGCGGCTGCCGTGGCCCCGAAGCACGCGCCCGCCCCGACGACCGGCGGCGTCGAGTCCGACCTGCGGTGCCTGCTGACCATGGCGGTGATCGGGCAGGACAAGACCAAACAGCCGGCCGCCCAGATGGGCGCCGCCTTCTTCACCGGCCGGATCAGCGCGCGGGCGCCGGGCATCGACCTGCCGAGCGCGGTCAAGGCCGAGGAGGCGAAGCTGGCCCCGAAAGACCTGCCGGCCGAGGCGCAGCGCTGCGGGCCGATGGTCCAGAACGCCATGCGGTCCCTGCAGGCGAGCTTCAGCCCGCCGGCCGGGGCCCAGCGGCCGGCCGGCCCGGCCGCGGCGCCTGCGCCGGGGGCCGCGCCCGTCCCGCCGCCGAAATAGGCGCGACAGCAGACGAGCTAGTGTCCCGATTCCTACGTACCCAAGCACTTGCGGCAGGCTTTGGCGAACTCCGGAATCGACGAGGACACTAGCAAGCCTATGTTTCTATGGTGCTTCTTGTATCTGAAGTTCGCTCCGCGCGCGGCCCGTGGAGCAGGCGAACTACAGATCCAGCACACTAG
>JBIOED010000053.1:0-20788 GCA_044445675.1 Caulobacterales bacterium
GCGGCGAACACCTCCCAGGCGCGGACCAGCCGCTGACGGTCGCCGGGCGCGATGCGCAGGGCCGCGGCGGGGTCGTAGGCCGCCAGGCGGCCGCGAAAGGCGCTCTCGCCCATCATGTCGTAGTCGGCCTGGGCCTGCCGGCGGGCATCGACGGGGACTTGGGGAATCTCGGCCAGGCCCTGCGTCAGGGCGCGGAAATAGAGGCCGGTTCCGCCGACCAGGACGGCCGGGCGCCCGCGCGCGGCGATCTCCTCCAGCGTGGCCGTCGCCGCCCGCAGCCAGCGGCCCACCGACCAGCCGTCGGCGGCGTCGACGGTCCCGAACAGGTGGTGCGGCGCTTGCGCCTCGTCCTGCGGCGAGGGGCGGGCGGTGATCAGGCGCAGGTCGGCGTAGAGCTGCATGGAGTCGGCGCCGACGATCTCCGCGCCGGTCGCCGCGGCGAGGCGCAGCGCCAGGGCCGACTTGCCGCTTGCGGTAGGCCCGGCGATCAGCCAGATGCGGGGGTCCATGGATCTCGTGCTCACCCTCGTCGCCCCGCCCAACGCAGGGGCCTTCTCGGTCAACCTACGCGAAGTGTTCGCCAGCGTCGGGGCGCGCGGCAAGGAATCTCGCCAGCTGGACGCGGGCGACGGCGCCGCCACTGACGTGATCCTCGAGGCCCAGGACGCCGCCCTGGTCCGCACGGCGCTGGAGGCGCCGATGGCCGACCAGCAACTCGACTGGTGCCTGCAGCCGCTCGAAGGCCGGCGCAAGCGGCTGCTGGTCGCCGACATGGATTCGACGATCATCAACGTCGAGTGCCTGGACGAGATCGCCGACTTCGCGGGCCTGAAGGCCGAGATCTCGGCGCTCACCGAGCGGGCGATGCGGGGCGAATTGGCGTTCGACGGCGCATTGCGCGAGCGGGTGGCGATGCTGAAGGGCCTCCCCGTCGAGGCGCTGCAACGGGCCTATGACGAGCGGGTGCGGCTGAACCCCGGCGCGCGCACCCTGGTGCGCACCATGGCCGCGAACGGCGCGCGCTGCGTGCTGGTCTCCGGCGGGTTCAGCTTCTTCACCCAGCGGGTCGCCGCCGCCGCGGGCTTTCAGGCCGAGCGGGGCAATACCCTGCACGACCGCGACGGGATGCTCACCGGCGAGGTCGGCGAGCCGATCCTGGGGCGCGAGGCCAAGCTCGCCGCCCTGACGGAGGAGGCCGAGGCCCTGGGCCTGCCGCTGTCGGCGACGATGGCGGTCGGCGACGGGGCCAACGACCTGGCGATGATCCAGGCGGCGGGGCTGGGCGTCGCCTATCGCGCCAAGCCGATCGTCGCGGCGCAGGCCGACGCGCAGGTCACGCATGCCGACCTCACCGCGCTGCTCTACTTCCAGGGCTATTCGAAGGATGACTTCGTTACAGACTGAAGCCCGCCTTGATTTTGCGCCCGCGCCGACTCCGGCTAGCCGGCCCCATGAGCCTTCCCGGTTGATGACTCTTTCCCGCCCATGACACTTCCCCGGCACGTCAAGGCCGTCGTGTTCGACATGGACGGCCTGCTGGTCGACACCGAGACGGTGATCTTCCGCGCCATGCAGCGCACCGCCGGCGGCCTCGGCGGCGAATTGCCGTTCGCGACCTTCCAGCGGATGGTCGGGTTGCAGGACGCGGCCAGCGACCGGATCGTGGTCGAGCATTTCGGCCCAGGTTTCGACCTCGACGCCTGGTCGAAAGCGGTCCGCGCCCACGCCGACGAACAGCGGCAGGCCGGCGTCGCCCTGAAGGCCGGCGTGGTCGAGATCGTCGCCTACCTCGGCCGGGTTGGCCTGCCCTGCGCGATCGCCACGTCGTCGAGCTTGGCCGCCGTCCAGAGGAACCTGACGCCGCACGGTCTACTCCAGCATTTCCAGGCGCTGATCACCAAGGACGTCCAGACGCGCGGCAAACCGCATCCAGAGCCCTTTCTGATGGCGGCCGAGGCGTTGGGGGTCCGGCCGGAAGACTGCCTGGCGCTGGAGGACAGCCACAACGGGGTCCGCGCCGCGCATGCCGCCGGCATGATGACCATCATGGTGCCCGACATGCTCGATCCCACCGAGGAGATGCGCACCCTGTGCGTCCGCATCGCCCGCGACCTGCACGAGGTCCGCGAGCTGCTGGCGGCGCAACAATCCTAGCTGTCATCCCGGAAAGCGCGCAGCGCTTGTCCGGGACCCATGGACACAGGTTTATGAGGCTGAAGCACCGCCTCGCGGCCCAGATTATTCCGGCGCCGATCACGTTTATGAGTCCCGGTCTTCGCTTCGCGAAACCGGGATGACACGGATTGGGGAACGCCGTAGGCGCCCCTTGCCGGCCGGCCGGCCGGCCGACGCGCGCCTCAGCGCTTGCCGCCGGGGTTCGGGCCCTGCTCGAAGTATTTGAAGAAGGCGCTGTCCGGCGACAGCACCAGGGTGGTGTCGCCCTGGCCGAGGCCGGCCTCATAGGCCTGCATGGAACGGTAGAAGGCCGCGAAGCTGGGGTCCTTGCCGAAGGCCTCGGCGAAGATCCGCGTGCGCTGGGCGTCGCCTTCGCCGCGGGTGGTTTCGCCTTCCTTCTGGGCGGTGGCGAGGGTGATGGCCACTTCCTTGTCGGCGGCCGCCATGATCTCGCGCTTCTGCTGTTCGCCCTGGGCGCGGGTCTGGGCGGCGATCTGCTGGCGCTGGGTCTGCATGCGGCGGAACACCGAGGCCTGGTTGGCGGCGGGCAGGTCGACCCGCTTGATCCGCAGGTCGATGACGTCGATGCCGAAGCGCGACTCCTTGGCGCGGCGTTCCACGTCGAGCTTGGACTGCTGCATCAACTGGTCGCGCCGCCCGGAGATGATGTCGGCCGTGGTGCTCGATCCCAGGACCTGGCGCAGCGAGGAATTCACCAGCCGCTCCAGCCGGTCCTGGGCGGTGTGCTCGTCACGCAGGGTGCGGTAATACTGCAGCGGGTCGGAGATGCGGTAGCGCAGGAAGGCGTCGACCACCAGGCGCTCCTGGTTGCCGTCGACGATCTCCTCCTGGTCGGCCTCCAGCGCCTGGTTGCGGCGGTCGAAGGGGACCACGTCCTCCATGAAGGGGATCTTGACGTTAAGGCCGGCGCCGCCGTGGCCCGGCGCGTGGATGACGCGGACGGGATCGCCGAAGCGCACCACGATGGCCTCCTCGCGCTGTTCGACCACGAACAGGGTGTTGGCGAGGACGATCAGCACGACGACGGCGATCACGGCCCAGGCGATCAGGCTGGCCGAGCGGCTCATGGCTCGGTCCCCGCCGATTGCGGCGCAGCCGGCTGGGCAGGGGGGGGCGAGGCGGGTTGCGCCGGCGCCGCGGCGGCGGCCGGGCCGCTGCGCGGCCGGAAGATATCCGGCGGCAGGATGACCGGGGCGGTGACCCCCTTGCCGGAGATCACCACCTTGTTGGAGTTCTTCAGCACCTGCTCCATGGTTTCCAGGTAGAGGCGCTCGCGGGTGGCCTGCGGCGCGCGCTTGTACTCCTTGTAGATGGAGTTGAAGCGGGCGGCGTCGCCTGTGGCGGTGAGCACGGACTTCTGCCGATAGCCCTGGGCGGATTGGACGATCTGGGCGGCGGTGCCCTTGGCCTCGTTGACGATGCGGTTGCGATAGGCGTCGGCCACGTTGACGGCGGAGTCGCGGTCCTGCTCGGCGCTCTGCACGTCGCGGAACGCGGCGACCACCTCCTGCGGCGGGTTGACCGAGCGGATCTGCACCTCGACGACCCGGATGCCGGCGCCCCAGGAGTCCAGGGTTTTCTGCATCAGGTCGGCGGTCTCCAGCTGCACCTGCCCGCGACCGTTGGTGAGGATGGAATCGAGCAGCGTCTTGCCGATCACCTGGCGCATGGCGCTTTCGGCCACCGACTTCACCGCGTCGTCGGGCGCGCGGGTGGTGAACAGGAAGCGCGAGGCGTCGGAGACCCGCCAGGTGACGCTGAAGGTCAGGTCGATGATGTTCTCGTCGCTGGTCAGCATCAGGCTTTCCTGCGGGATGTCCCCGTCGGCCGTGCCGGTGCCGCCGATGTCCAGGCGGTTGAGGCTGGTGACGGCCACCTTCTCCACGCGCTCGATGGGCGTCGGAAGATGGTAGTGCAGGCCTGGCGTCTCGGCGCGGGAGTAGGCGCCGAAGGTGGTGACGATGGCCTCCTCGTTGGGCTGGACCTTGTAGAAGCCGGAGACAGCCCAGAGTGCGAAGGCGATGCCGGCGATGGCCGCCACGACGCCGGGCCTCACCCGGCCGCCGCCTGGCCCGCCGAACAGGCCGCGGAGGCGCTGACGCAGGCGCTCCACGCCCGCGCTCAGGTCAGGCCCCTCCGGCCGGCGCGGGCCGCCGCCCTGCGGGCGCTTGGCCGGATCCTTGCGCTCGCCGCCGTCGTCGCCCGAAGGGGGCGAGCCCCAGGGGCCGGGATTGGCGTTGTCGTTCCAGGGCATTTGCCGGGTCGGTCTTTGCTTTGAGCTTTGTTGTGGTCGATCCCGCCGCAGCAGGCGTGTAAACCGGCGCAGTTCCTACCGGATATGAGACCCCAGCCGGGTCAAAGCAAGCTTAAGGCGTCATGAGCGAAGAGCCCGCCCCCAATCGCGACGACATCCTGGCCGCGCTCGACCGCGTCGGCGATCCCCGCTCCGGCAAGGGCCTGACAGCGGCCGGCCTGGTGCGCGGCCTGACGATCCGCGGCGCGCGCGCGGCTTTCATGCTCGAGATCCCCGCGGCCGATATCGCCCTCTACGGCCCGGTGCGCGACGCCGCCGAACGGGCCATGGCCGCCGTGCCCCGGGTGGCTAGCGCGCAGGTGGTGCTGACCGCCGAGAGCGCCGGCCCGCAGCTCAAGGTCGCGCCGCGCCGGACGGCGGCGCGGGTGCAGGAGGATCCGCAGGCGAAGCTTTCGCCAATGGCCGAGGCCGAGCGGCCGCCGTTCGTGGGCAAGGTGATCGCCATCGCCAGCGGCAAGGGCGGGGTGGGTAAGTCCACCGTGGCGGTGAACCTGGCGGTGGCGTTCGCCCATCTGGGGCTGCGTGCGGGCCTGCTGGACGCCGACATCTACGGCCCCTCGGCGCCGCATATGATGGGGATCAAGGACGAGCCTACGTTCGACGAGGACAAGCGGCTGATCCCGCTGGTGGCCTGGGGCGTGAAGGTGATGTCGATCGGCTTCATCGTCGAGGACGGCACGGCCAACATCTGGCGCGGGCCGATGGCGTCCTCGGCGCTGCGCACACTGATGGGCAGCGTCTGGGGCACCGCCGACGACCCGCTGGACGTGCTGGTCGTCGACTTGCCGCCGGGCACCGGCGACATCCAGCTGACCCTAGTGCAGCGGCTGCAGCTCGACGGGGTGGTGATCGTCTCCACGCCGCAGGAGATCGCGCTGATCGACGCGCGGCGCGCAGCCACCATGTTCCGCAAGACCGGAGCCGCGATCCTGGGGGTCGTCGAGAACATGGCCTGGTTCGCCGATCCCGCCACGGGCGCGCGCATCCCGATCTTTGGCGAGGGCGGGGCGGCGCGGGAAGCCCAGGCGCTGGGCGTGCCGTTGCTGGGTCAGGCCCCGATCGACGTGGCGCTGCGCCAGGCCTGCGACGCGGGGACACCGCTGGTGGCCACCGCGCCCGAAAGCCCCGCGGCCCAGGTGTTCATCGAGATGGCGCGGCGCCTACGCTGAGTTATTCCGCGGCGACCGGCGGCTCTTCGGCCACGCCCACCAGGCTTGCCTCGGCGGAGGCGAAGGAGGCGGCCTCCAGCGCGTCGAGCTGCGAGCGAATCTCGCCGTGGCGCTGCGGCGTGAGCTTGTAGCCGAACAGCAAGGCGCCGCCGACCAGCACCAGCAGCATGGGCGCGAAAAGGTAGCACATCTCCAGGCCGCGGATGGCCTGCGGCGTGTTCACGACCCCCTCCTTGGCGCTGTAGCCGACCGCGGCGAGCACCGGGAAGATGATCGAGACGGTGATCGAGGCCCCGAACTTCTGGGTCATGGTGATGAAGGCGTAAAGGACGCCCGACCGCTCCTTGCCGGTGCTCAGCCGGATCTCGTCGCCCACGTCGGCCATCATCGCCTGGATCAGGAAGATGAAGGCGCTGGCGCAGAACCCGACCGCGAACATGCCGGCGAACGTTGCCCAGAACAGCTTGGCGGGAATAGCCATCAGCACTGACTGGGTGATCGCGTAGGCGACGCAGGCGAGTTGCACGGTGCGCGGCTTGCCGAGCTTCTGCGCCACATGGGCCCAGGCCGGCGCCCCGATCAGGCCGGCGGCGATGTAGGCGATGAGCAAAAGGTTCACCACGGTGAAGGCGAAGCCCTTGGCGTCGTGGAAGAAGAACAGATAGATCGGCCCGGTCACCGCGGGGCCGAGCACCAGGAACAGCGCGGTCAGCACCAGGCGGTACATCGACGGCGTCGTGATGACCGCAATGTAGTCCCCGACGCTCGCCCGCTCCTTCTTGATCTCCGCCGCGATGGGCTCCTTCGCCGAGGTGAGCGTGAGCACCGCCACCACGGTCGCCAGGCCGATCAGCACCCAGCCGACGCTGCCCATGGTGCTCGATACCGCCGGATTGATGCGTCCGCCGGTCAACAGGGGCAGGGCCAGCATGGTCGAGGTGCCGACCACGGCCATGGCCTGCATCCAGCCGAAGATCCGGGACCGTTCGTTATAGCTGCCGGCGAGCCTCGCGGCCCACGCCGAGTGGGAGAGCGCCAGCACCGAATAGGCGACATAGAGGACGATCATCCAGCCGAAGAGGTAGCCGACGCCGGCGCCGGTCGGCGGGTTGAAGATCCGGTAGGCGCCGATCCACAGGATCGGAACGCCCAGCGCGTACCACGGCCGATAGCGGCCGAACCGCGTCCTGGTCTTGTCCATCAGCCAGCCGAGGGCCAGGTCGATGGCCAGGTCGGTGAGGCGAACGAAAGCGATGGCGCCCCCGACGGCGATGAGGGAGATGCCCATGTGGCCGGCATAGAAGCGCGGGATATAGACGCCCATCAGCGTCACGAGGATCCACACCGGCATGCTGCCGGTGGCGAAGGCGAGCAGTCGCGGCAAGGGCAGCCGGCCGCGAGGCGCGGCGCTGGAAAAAGTCACTATGCGTCTCCTCAAATATCAATAGGGCGCCCTCTGGCGGGGCGCTTATCTAGACAGGAGAGCTTGCAGATCGCCCGGGCGCAAGGCCTTTCCGCGGCGTCAGCGGCCAGGTCGCGTGGCGATCGCGTCCACCGCCCCGCCGGCGGCCGCCTGGGTGATCGGCGACTCCGCATAGACGGCGTCGCGCTCGTCGAGCTGGCGGCGGATGTCGGCGTGCTTCTCGGCGGAGAGCTTGTAGCCCAGGAAGCTCGCGCCGCCGAGCATCACAAAGGCGATCGGCCCGATGACGAAAACCAGCTCCAGGCCATGGATCTGGGCGGGGGTGTTGACGGCGTGCGGCTTGACGCCGAAGCCGACCAGGCTCAGCAGCCAGTAGCTCACGAAAATGGACAGCGCGCCCGCCGCCTTGGTCGTGGCGCTGGTCACTGCATAGAGCAGGGCGATGAGGTCGCGGCCGCCTTCGAGCCGCAGTTCGTCGCCGACGTCGGCGGTGATCGCGCGGACCATGACCACGAAGCCGGTGGCGAGCGCGCCCAGCAGGAACATCGGCGGCGCATAGAGCAGCGCCTGCCCCCTCGGCAGGGCCGGGATGGCGATCAGCATCAGGGCGTAGAGCGTGGTCGAGGCGACCAGCGCGCGGTGCTTGCTGGTCCGGTTCGCCAGCCACGCCGTCGCCGGCGCGCCCACCAGGCCGGCCAGGATGTAGAGGGTCAGCAACAGGCTCGCGCCCGAGAGGCTGAGTTCGCGCGACTGGCGGTAGTAGAAAAAGTAGAGGGCCGCCATCCAGCCTGGCCCCATGGTGACGCAGAAGTCGGCGGCCAGGATGCGCAGCACGTTGCCGCGCGACAGCAGGCCCACGTAGTCGGCCAGGCGGAAGCGCCGCTCCGTCCCCGATGCGACGACCCGCTCAGGCGTGCGGCTCACGGCGATGAGAATCGCGATGGGCGACAGGGCGAGCAGGAACCAGCCCACGGCCCGCATGCCCGCCAACTCGGTCAGGTGCAGTTTCTCGAAAGCGACCGGAATGAGCAGGGCCGTGACCGTGCCCACTACGCCCATCGCCAACATGGCCCCGAAGATCCGCGAGCGTTCCTTGTAGCTGGTGGCCAGCGTCGAGGCCCAGGCGTTGCCGGCGACCAGCAGGATCGACATGCCCAGGTAGACCACCAGCAGCCACAGGACGAGGTAACCTTCGCTGATCCCCGCCTGAGCCTGGTAGAGCATGTAGAGCGCGAGCATCAGGATGGGCGCGCCGAGGATCATCCAGGGCCGGTAGCGACCGATCGGCGTGCGGGTCCTGTCCATGAACAGGCCAAGCGCCGGGTCCACCGGGATGTCGATCAGGCGGACGATGCCGAACGCGGCGCCGGCCGTCAGCCCCAGGCCCAGCTGGCTGGCGAAGAACGGCGGCAGCTGCACGGCGACAGAAAGCTGCAAGGCCGCGAACGGCATGTAGGCGCAGGCGAAGGCCAGGACCGAGGGTAGCGACAGACGGCCGGGCGCAGCCGCGGCTTGGGCCTTGGGCAAGAGCATCTCCTGGGGCGGCCGGACCTCTGACGGATCCGTACGCCATCAGGTTAGCCGCGCCCCCATGCCCTCGCGCAAGTAGATTCGATGTAATGTCGATACGCCAAAAACAACGAGCGGCGCTGCGGCCGGTCGTGCGAAGCTCAGCCTTAGATAGCGGGATCAGCCGCTCTGCATCTTACGGAAGAACTTGCCCGACTGCTCGCCACCGGCCTGATAGGCCTGCTGGCCTTCCGGGTCACTGATCTTCGCCCAGTTGTCGCGGACTTCCTCCACCGACAGGCCGCCTTCGCCCAGGTAGACGCCCTCGGTCTCGACGATGCGGGCGAGTGCGAAGGCGCCGGCCCCGGCGGTCAGAATGCAGCCGGTGGGGGCGTCTTCCGAGCAAAGGAAGACGACGCCGGGCGTGACGTACTCCGGCTTCAGCCGCTCCAGGATCGCGGGCGGCATCAGGTTCTCGGTCATCCGCGTGGCGGCGACCGGGGCGATGGCGTTGACGTGGATGTTGTTCTTCTGCCCCTCGAGCTTCAGGGTGTTCATGAAGCCGATGATGCCGAGCTTGGCCGCGCCGTAGTTCGACTGGCCGAAGTTGCCGTAGAGGCCGGAGGAGGAGGTCGTGCAGACGATGCGGCCGTAGTTCTGGGTGCGCATGATCTCCCAGACCGCCTTGGCTGGCTTGACCGTGCCCATCAGGTGGACGCCCAGCACGAACTCGAAGTCGGCGATCTCCATCTTGGAGAAGGTCTTGTCGCGCAGCACGCCGGCGTTGGCGACCAGGACGTCGATGCGGCCCCAGGCGTCCATCGCCGACTTGACCATCAGGGCCACGCCGGCGTCGTCGGTTACCGAACTGCCATTGGCGATCGCCTCGCCTCCCAGGGCCTTGATCTCCTCGACGACGTTGTGCGCGGCGTCCGAACCCCCGCCGGAGCCGTCCACGGAGCCGCCCAGGTCGTTGACCACCACGCGCGCGCCGCGCCGCGCCAGCTCCAGCGCATGCTGCCGCCCGAGGCCCCCGCCCGCGCCGGTGACGATGGCTACCTTGCCGTCGAAACGGATGTCCGCCATGGGGAAAAGTCCTCTTTCAGATCGCACGGAAGTCGGCCGGCCTTGTGCGGGGAGAGGCGGGGCGCGTCAAGGCGCCCATGATCCGCTCATCCTGGCCTTCGCTGGAACCAGCGGACCTGATTTATCACCCTACCGCGGGGGTGTTGGCCTGGGCCTGTTGTTGGGTGCGCATGAACTTCACCAGGACCCGCTGGCCGATCAGGAAGGGGGCGCCGTCGGTGCCGACCACGACCTCGACAACGCGCTCGTCGGTGCGTTCGGTGGGGTCGTCCGACTGCAGCTTGCGGGCGCCGAACACCGCGGCGCGGCGCAGCACCTTGCCGGCGACGACCTTGGTCGGGTCGGACTCCGGCGACAGCTGCACGCTCTGGCCGATGAGCACGTAGGGCAGGGCGCTTTCGGAGATCTCGGCGCGGACGATGCGGGCGGCCTTGGGCTCCAGGTCGAACATGTTGGAGACGTTCAGCGTCGAGGCGCCGGCGCCGGGGTTGGCGTAGCGGCGCACGATGCGACCATCGGCGGGCGCCCGGATGACGGTGAGCTCCTGGTTGTACCGCGCCATGCTCAGCTTGGCCTGGGCGGTGGCGATGGCGGCGTTCTGGGCCTCCAGGTTCGCCTCGGCGCCGCGGATCGCGTCCTGGGCCTGGTCGACCTGCTGGCGGGCCACGAAATTGGAGGCGATCAGGCCCTGCAGGCGTGAGAATTCCCGCTTGGCGGTGGAGATCTGCACCTGCAACAGGGCGACCTGGGCCTTGGCCTGGCGGAGCTCGGCCGCGGCCTCTTCGGCCTGCAGGCGGGGCTGTTCGTCCTCGAGACGGGCGAGGACCTGGCCCTTGGCCACGTCGTCGCCTTCCTGGACCAACACCTCGCGGACGACCCCGGAAGTCCGGGCGGCGACCTGGATCACGCCGCCTTCGATGTCGGCCTTGCCGTTGGCGATGGCCACGTAGGGGCTCTTGGGCGCGGCGGCCGCGGCGGTCTTGGCGGCGGCGGCTTTCCTCGCGTTGGCCTGATGGGACCAGACGGCGCCGCCGGCCCCTAGCGCCACCACGACGGCGACGACGATCCAGGCGATGCGGTGGCGGGCGAAGGCAAGCATGACTTTGGTCCTCAGGTCCCGGCGAAGGCGGGTTGATGATGGGCGTGGCTGACCGGCGTGGGCTCCGGCGTGGTGCGCCGGTCGTCGAGGATGCGGCCGTCCTCGATGTGGATGACGCGGTCGGCGTAGGATTCCAGCCGGGGATCGTGGGTCACGCAGACCACCGCCGCGCCGAACGACTTGGCCGCGCGCTGCAGGAGCTTGATCACGATCTGGCCGTTCTCACCGTCGAGCGCGCTGGTCGGCTCGTCGGCGAACAGCAGCTGCGGGTCCTTGGCGAGCGCGCGGGCGATGGCGACGCGCTGCTTCTCGCCGCCGGACATCTCCGAAGGCCGCGAGTTCATGCGCATCTCCAGGCCCACCTCGGTGAGCGCCAGGGCGGCCTTGCGGCGCGCTTCGGCGCGGGCGAAGCCCTTGTACTTCAAGATGATCTCCACCTGCTGCAAGGCGGTGAGCGCCGGGAACAGGTTGAAGCCCTGGAAGATGAAGCCGCAGTGGTCTAGCCGGAAGCGGTCGATCCGCTTGGCCTTGTAGCTCCAAAGGTCCTCGCCCATGGCGCTGACCGAACCGCTGTCGGGCTTCAGCAGGCCCGAGAGCAAGGCGATCAGCGTCGATTTGCCCGAACCGGACGGGCCCATGACCATGGTCACGTCGCCGTGCAGGGCTTCGAAGTCGACAGACTTCAGGACCTCGATGTGGGTGCGCCCGGTCTTGAAACGCTTCACCAGGCCCCTGGCGACAAGTGCAGGTTGAGGGCTCATCGCAGCAGGTCCGCAGGTTGGCTCTTCTTCAGGACGCCCAGGGAAAAGAGCCCCGAGAGGATCGAGATGACGGTCAGCAGGATCGTGACGGTGATGACCCAGGGTATCGGGAAGCCCATGGGCATGCCGAGGTTGGTGGCCAGCAGGTAGACCGCGTAGGTGAAGATGGCCGTGGCCAGCAGGCCCGCGACGCCGACCCACAGCGACAGCTCCAGCACGATCTTGCTGAGCGAGCCCATGGAGACGCCGAGGGCGCGCAGGCTGGCGAACTCCTTGATGCTGGCCAGGATCGCGCCGCGCAGGGTCTGGGAGGTGATGCCGACGCCGATCAGCAGGCCCAGGAACAGCGAGAAGCCCAGGAAGATGCCGATGATCTGCTCGCCCATGAGGGCCTTTTCATTGGCCTTGGAGAGGTCCGCGCGGGTCCAGGCCTTGTAGGCGCCCTTGCTGGCGGCGTTCAGCTGATCGACGACAGTCTGCGCCTGCAGTGGATCGCGGATGCGCACCAGCAAGGGGCCGGTCTTGCCGCCCTTGGGCGCCAGGCCCAGCAGCCGGTTGGTGTCGCGCGACATGTAGACGGTGGGCTGGTCGACGTTGGGGTAGTTCTCCAGAAGGCCGCGCAGATGCACCGTCTTGCTGGCCAGCATCACGGTGTCGCCGACCTTGGCCCCGAGCCGCGCCTGCGCCGTCTTGTCGATGACCACCGCATAGGGCTCCAGGAGGGCGAGCCGGATGGATTCCGGGAAGTCGACGGGAAGCGTCACCGAGCCTTGCCGCGGATCCACGTCGAAGGTGTTGACGTAGGTGGTCACCGCCTTCTTTCCCGGCGCCGGCGAGTTGACCCAACGTGCGCCGTTGCCCTCCAGGCTCTCGACCTCGACCACCTCCGGATTGAGGTAGATCAGGGGCTGGATGCGCCCGGGCAGGCTGTCGGGCCCGGAGTTGATCAAACTCTCGTTCTTCAGCGGCAGGATCATCAGGTCCGCGCGGCTGCGGTCGATGGAGGCCGTGGCGGCCTTCACGATGCCGGTGAACATGCCCACCTGGGCGAGGATCAGCAGGCCCGAAAAGGCCAGGGCCACCATGGCGGCGCTGTAGCGTTTCCACTCATAGAGCAGCGTGGCCAGGGCCAGCGACATCTTGGGCGTCCTCCCGTTCGAGCGTGAGATGTCCTGCGGCCGGGGCGCGCGAGCCAGTTAAATCCCGGTAAGGCGGACCTGCCGGACAGCTAGCGGACCTTGCGAAGGACGCTCATTCAGGAAGAGGCGCGAGGGCGCGGGGCCGGATGCGGCCGGCGCGATTAAACCTTTGTAATCCAGTCGCCCGCGGCTACGGGGCCGGCCTAGCCGCCGCGGCGCAGGTGCGATCTTGCATGCGCCGTGCTTCTCGGCCTCTATCGGCCGGGGGGCCGCTTTGAATCGCGGCGGGTCGGGGTCGCGGGATGTTCCGTCTGGAGAATGCGCAGAGCCTGCTGGGCGTCGCGCTGGCCATCGGCGTCTGCTGGGCGCTGTCGGAGAACCGCCGGCGGTTCCCGTGGAAGCTGGCCCTGGGCGCGGTGCTGGTGCAAGCGGCGCTGGTGCTGGCGCTGTTCGGCCTGCCGGCGCTGCGAGCCGGCTTGCAGGGCGTCGGCCACGCAGTGGATGGGCTGTCTTCGAGCACCCAGGCCGGCGTCGCCTTCGTGTTCGGATTCCTGGCCGGCACGCCGAACCAACCCTACGCCCTCACCGACCCGGGCTCGCTGTTCGTCTTCGCCTTCCGCGTGCTGCCGGTGATCCTGGTGGTCTGCGCGCTGGCGGCGCTGCTGTGGCACTGGCGCATCCTGCGGTGGATCACCCAAGGGTTCGGGATGGTGTTCGAAAAGACCATGGGCCTGCGCGGGCCGCCGGCGCTGGCCACCGCCGCCACGGTGTTCATGGGCCAGGTGGAAGGCCCGATCTTCATCCGCAGCTATCTGCCGAACCTGTCACGCTCCGAGCTCTTCATGCTGATCGCCGTGGGGATGGCCTGCGTCTCCGGGTCGACCATGGTGGCCTATGCGACGATCCTGAAGGACGTGCTGCCCAACGCCGCCGCCCACGTCCTGACCGCGTCGATCATCTCCGCGCCGGCCGGCGTGCTGCTGGCCCGCATCCTGATCCCGCGCACCCCGGAGACCGAGGTGTCCGAGCCGCTCAATCCTGAGGCGGACAAGGTCTATGAGAGCTCGGTCGACGCCCTGATCAAGGGCACTTCCGACGGCCTGGCCATCGTGCTCAACGTCGCCGCGACCTTGATCGTGTTCGTGGCCCTGGTGGCGATGGTCAACGGCATCCTGGGGATGTTCCCCAAGGTCGGCGGGGCGCCGGTCTCGGTGGAGCGCGTCCTTGGGGTCGTCTTCGCGCCGCTCGCCTGGGCGCTGGGCATCCGCTGGGCGGACGCGCCGACGGCGGGCTCCCTGCTGGGCGTCAAGCTGGTGCTGACCGAGTTCACCGCTTTCATCCGCATGGCGGCGATCCCCACCGGCGCGATCGACGAGCGGACGCGGGTGATCATGACCTATGCGCTCTGCGGCTTCGCCAACATCGCCTCGGTGGGTATCAATGTCGCCGGCTATTCTGTGCTCGTCCCGGCGCGGCGGGCGGAGATCATGGGCATGGTCTGGAAGGCGATGATGGCCGGGTTCCTGGCCACCTGTTTGACCGCCTCGGTGGTCGGCGCCATGCCGGGCGAACTGTTCGGCCACGACGCCGGCCCGCCCAAGCTCGCGCCGGTGCTTACGCCCACCCTGGCGCCGGGCCCGAGCGCGGCGCCCGCCAAGCCATAGGGAACCAAGGCCCATGAAACTCTACGACACGCCGCTCGCCCCCAATCCGCGCCGGGTGCGCTGGTTCATGGCCGAAAAGGGGATCGAGGACATCGAGATCGTCCCGCTGAACCTGATCCAGGGGGACCACAAGACGCCGGGTTATCTGGAGCGCGCCGGCCTGCCGAACGTCCCGGCGTTGGAGATGGACGACGGGACGACCATCACCGAGTCGGTCGCCATCTGCCGGTATCTGGAAAGCCGCTATCCGGAGCCGAACCTGTTCGGCCGCACGCCCGAGGAGACCGCGGTGATCGAGATGTGGATGCGGCGCGCGGAGATGATGGTCGCCACCCCGTTGATGCTGGGGGTGCGTCACACCCACCCGGCCCTGGCGGCGCTGGAAACCCAGAACCCGCACATCGCCGAGTACAACAAGGCCGCGGGCCTGCGCGCGCTGAAAGTGCTCGACCGGCGTCTGGGCGAGGCGGAGTGGCTGGCGGCCGGGCGGCTGACCATCGCCGACATCGTGGGGTTCATCGGCCTCGACTTCGGCAGGTTGATCAAGTTGCGGGCGCCCGAAGACCTGGTCCACGTCAACCGCTGGGCCGAGGCGATGCGGGCGCGGCCGGCCGCCAAGGCCGCGATGTAGCTACTCCCGGATGCCGGCGACCCGCTGCATCATCGGCCGCTGCAGGGCCGGCAATCCGCCGATCGTGCGGATCGCGAGGTTCCGCAAGGGGATCAGCAGGGGATTGCGCGCCTGCACGCCCGCCAGCATCCGCTCGCTGAGCACGATCCAGCGATGCCCCACCGGATGGCGCTCGGCGGTGTAGCCGTCGAGGGTGCGGTCCGCGAGCCGCCGGGCGAAGGCGAAGGCGTCTTCGATGCCCAGGTTCATGCCCCGCGCGCCGATCGGCGAATGCACGTGCGCCGCGTCGCCGCCCAGAAAGACGCCGCCGGCCTGGTAACGATCCGCCTGCCGGACGGGGATGTGGAAGGTGTCGCTCTGGCTCACCTTGGCGCTTTCGACGCCCGGCAGTTGGCTAAGCGCGTCCGGGGTGTTGGAGACCGCCCTGAACCGCTTGGGCCCGATCGGGATGATGAAGCCCAGGTCACCCGTATGATGCAGCGCCGCCATCGCGGTCGCCTCAGGGAACGGCCAGTCGGGGATCTCGGCGTCGGCGATGCTCCACAGGCGCTTGTGGGTGTAGCCGGAGAAGCCCAGGCCCAGGATGTCGCGCACCCGGCTGCGCGCCCCGTCGGCGGCGAAGATGTAGTCGAAGGTCCCGCCGGCCGCGCCCTCGACCCCGGCCTCGACCTTGCCGCCGGCCAGCCGGACGTCCTTCAACTCGGCGTTCCACTCGACGCGGACGCCCAGGCCGGCCAGCACGCCTTCCATCACCGTCTCGGTCTCGCTCTGCGCCAGGGAGAGCAGGAAGTTGAACCGGTGCGGCAGGCGCGAAAGGTCGATGGTCGCCAGAAGCTCGCCGTCGTAGCGCGCCTGGACGCCCTTCATCCGCACGCCCTGGGCCAGCAGGCGCTCGGTGACGCCGGTGGGCTCCAGAATCTCCAGGCTGCGCGGGCTGATCCCGACGGCCTTGCTGAGCGGCGTGGGGCCGCTTTCCTTGTCGATGATGCGCGGCGAAAACCCGCGCCGCACGAGTTCCAGCGCCGCGGTCATGCCGCAGGGTCCCGCGCCGACGATCAGGATGCTGGGCGTTGTCGTCACGCGGCGTTCCCATGGGCCTGGGCGATCAGTTCCAGAGAGCGGACTCGCGCCGCCAGCGAGGGGCCGGTGGCCATGACGAACACCTCGTCGGCGCCGGCGTCGCGGGCCTTTCCCGCCAGCCGGGCGTGCACCGTGGACGCCTCGGCGGCAATCGTGCGGCCCTCGACCAGAGCCAGGACCGGCGTCCCGGCATGCTCGGCCAGGAACGCGTCGGCGCTCGCCAGGTCGCGAAACCGCCGACGACGGCCCGACAACATCGAGACGTTGGCCGCACGGCGCAGCGCGTCCTCGCCCCAGGCCTGTTCGGCGGTGTCGGCGGCATAGGCGATCAGCGCGAGGCCGGCCCAGGGTTCGGCGCGGAACGGCGAGGGCTGGAAGGCCTGGCGATAGGCGGCGATGGCCGGGCCGCCGTCGGCGCGCGCGATGAACTCGGCGAACACCATGCCGACGCCCATCTGGCCGGCGAAGGCCGCGCTCTCCTCCGAGGTGCAGAGCACGAAGACGTCCGGATGCGACGGGCCGGCCGGATTGGCGTGGATGTCGTGCAGCGGGTGTTCCTCGCCGATCGGCGCCTTGCCCGAGGCGTCCAGCAGCCAGGACGTCAGCAGATGGAAGTATTGCGGGAAGGCCTCCGACCCCACCGAACGCAGGGCGCCGCCGGTCCTGGCGTCGGCGCCCAGGGCGCGGCCGAGGCCGAGGTCGATGCGGCCGGGCGCCAGCGCCTCCAGCTCCATGAACACCTCGGCGACCTTCAGCGGCGAATAATTTACCAGCATGACGCCGCCTGACCCCAGGCGGATGGTGCGGGTCGCCTGGGTCAGCGCCGCGATCAGGATCTCCGGTGCGGGCGAGCCCAGGCCCTGGATGTTGTGATGCTCGGCCAGCCACAGGCGGTGATAGCCGAACCGTTCGGCGGCGCGGGCGACCTCCAGCGTCTCGCGCACGGCCTGCGCCTGGGTGGCCTCGCCGGTGACGGGCGAGAGGTCGAGGGCGGAGAGGATCACGCGATCACTCGTCGAGGTATTTCCAGGTGTCGGCGCCGTCGAAGTGGCGGATGCGCATCGTGGGCCAGTCCAGGCTGTCCATCAGCCGGGCGTTGATCCCCATACGGTCCCGGGCGCCATCCAGGCTTTGCCAGTGGGTGGTGACGCCGCAGGTCTTGCAGCGGTGGAAGGCCAGCATGCGGTCGCCCCAGACGTAGGGCTGGGTCGAGCCCGCCTTGGGCAGGCCTACCTCGGCCGGCGAATAGTAGGCCCAGCGCGCGGCGAGCTTGCGGCAGATGGAGCAGTTGCACTCCGTCACCGTGTCCGGCGCGCTCGGCGCGGACAGGCGCACGGCCCCGCAGTGGCAGGCGGCCTCGATCATTCGCATCCTCCGTACCCAGCCTATGGGGGACGAGGCGAGAGCCCCTGTCCAGCACGGATATCTAGGGACGCCGCGCGGTCTTTTTCAGCACCGAGGAGAAACTCATCATCGGCTCGCCGCCGGCCGAGGCGTTGGAGATGATTCCGCGCACGAAGACCATGCTGCGCCCGGCCTTCACCACCTCGCCCAAGCACTCGACTCGCTCGCCGACCCGGGCGGTGCCCACGAACTCGCCGCTAAAGGTGGCGGTGACGCAGCGGAATCCCTCGATGGCGTCGCGGGCGATCCAAAACAGGCAGAAGTCGGCGAAGGTCATGACGCAGCCGCCGTGCATGAACTGTCCGCCGTTCATGTGTTTCAGCTCGGCGCGGAAGGCGCTGATTCGTCGGCCCTCCCCATCGACGCGGCAATAAAACGGCCCCGCCAGATCCTCGAACGGATCACCGCCGGGATAGGACGACCAGCCCGCCCACTCGCCCTCCGTGACGGCAGTCAGCTTGGACGCGTAGTTGTCGATGTTGTCGCCGCCGTCCATCGGTCCTCCAGAGCCCTTGCGAGGGTTTGCGCCGCGCGGCTTCAATATTGGTTTGCGCGCCAAGCGAGACCGCCCACTTCGCCCGTGAGGAGCTGTCATGCAAGGCCGGGCCGGGAAGGAAAGTCTGCCCCAAGCTGAGCGATCTGCCTTGGACGTCGGAACGGGTGGCGCGCTATAGGTCCGGCCGCACCCCTTAAGAGTTCAAGGCGATCAGAATCTCATGAAGCGCGCCGCCATCGTCTCGCCCATCCGCACGCCTGTCGGCAAGTATCTGGGCGCGCTCTCCGATCTGACGGCGGGCGAACTCGGCGCGGTGGTGCTGAAGGCCCTGGTGGAACGCACCAGGATCGATCCGGGGAAGATCGACGATGTGATCTTCGCCCAGGGCTATGCCTCCGGCGAGGCGCCCTGCATCGCGCGCTATTCGGCGTTGGCGGCCGGCCTGCCGATCGAGGTTCCCGGCTATCAGCTCGACCGCCGCTGCGGCTCCGGCCTGCAGGCGGTGATCGACGCGGCCATGATGGTGCAGACCGGCGTGGCCGACGTGGTGATCGCCGGCGGCGTCGAGAGCATGAGCAATGCGGAATACTACACCACCGACATGCGCAAAGGCGCGCGCGCCGGCTCGGTGACCATGCACGATCGCCTGGCCCGCGGCCGCGTGATGAGCCAGCCGATCGAGCGCTTCGGGGTGATCAGCGGCATGATCGAGACCGCCGACAACCTGGCCCGCGACTACCAGATCAGCCGCGAGGCCAGCGACGAGTACGCGGCCATGAGCCACCAGCGCGCCGCCAAGGCCTGGGCCGAGGGCAAATTCGATGACGAGCTGGTTCCGGTCTCGGTGAAGCAGAAGAAGGGCGATCCGATCGTCTTCGCCATGGACGAGGGCGTGCGCGCCGATGCGACGGCCGAGAGCCTCGGAAAACTGCGGCCCATCGAGAAGGACGGGGTGGTCACCGCCGGCAACGCGAGCCAGCAGAACGACGCGGCCGCCGCCTGCCTGGTGGTGGCCGAAGACAAGCTGGCGGAGCTGGGCCTGGAGCCGATGGGCTGGTTCGTGAGCTGGGCGGCGGCGGGCTGCGAACCCTCGCGCATGGGGATCGGCCCCGTCCCGGCTGTAAAGCGCCTTTTCGAGCGCACGGGCATGGGCTGGGATGACATCGACCTCGTCGAGCTGAACGAGGCGTTCGCCCCGCAGGTGCTGGCGGTGCTGAAGGGTTGGGGCTGGCCAGAAGACGGAGATTGGCGCGACCGGCTGAACGTCAACGGCTCGGGCATCAGCCTGGGCCACCCGATCGGCGCGACCGGCGGGCGCATCCTGGCCAACCTGTTGCGCGAGCTGAAGCGGCGCGACGGCCGATACGGCCTTGAGACCATGTGCATCGGCGGCGGCCAGGGCATCGCCGCGATCTTCGAACGCGCTTGATCGACCTTAGAGGGCTGAACCGATGGCGCTGGATGCCGAGACCCGCGAACAACTGATCGACACCGTGCGCCGGTTCGTCGCCGAGCGGCTGCGGCCGCTGGAGGCCAAGGTGGCGGAAGACGACGCCATGCCGCCGGAGCTTATCGAGGAGATGAAGGGCCTCGGGCTCTTCGGCCTGTCGATCCCCGAGCAATACGGCGGCCTCGACCTGTCCATGGAGGACGAGTGCCTGGTGGCCGTGGAGCTCGGCCGCACCAGTCCGGCGTTCCGATCCGCATTCGGCACCAACGTCGGCATCGGCAGCCAGGGGCTGGTGATGTTCGGGACCGAGGCCCAGAAGCAGAAATACCTGCCGGGCATCGCGTCCGGCGAGATCATCACCTCCTTTGCCCTCACCGAGCCCGAGGCGGGGTCGGACAGCGCCAATGTCCAGACCCGCGCGATCCTGGACGGCGACGCCTACGTGCTGAACGGCTCCAAGCGATTCATCACCAACGCCAACAAGGCCGACCTCTTCACGGTGATGGCGCGCAGCGATCCGGAGAAGCCCGGCGCCGGCGGCGTCTCGGCCTTCCTGGTGGAGCGCAATCTGCCGGGCCTGTCGGTTGGGAAGCCTGAGAAGAAGATGGGCCAGCAGGGCGCCCACATCTGCGACGTGGTCTTCGACAACGTCCGCGTGCCGGTGGAAAACCGCCTGGGCCGCGAGGGCGAGGGCTTCAAGGTCGCCATGCAGGTGCTGGACCGCGGCCGGCTGCACATCTCGGCGGTCTGCGTGGGCGTCGCCGAACGGCTGATCCGGGACTGCGTGGCTTACATGTCCGAGCGCAGGCAGTTCGGCCAGCCGCTGAGCAACTTCCAGTTGCTGCAGGGGATGATCGCGGACTCCAAGACCGAGAGCCTGGCCGCCCGGGCGTTGACGCTGGAGACCGCCCGCAAACGTGACGCCGGCCAGAGCGTCACCATGGAGGCCGCCGCCGCCAAATACTTTGCCTCCGAGATGGTCGGCCGGGTGGCCGACCGGGCGGTGCAGATCTTCGGCGGCGCGGGCTACGTCGCCGACCACGGCATCGAGCGGCTCTACCGCGACGTGCGCATCTTCCGCATCTACGAGGGCACCAGCCAGATCCAGCAGGTGGTCATCGCGCGTGAAACCCTGAAGCGAGGCGGGTAATTCATCCGATGAGCGCTGACGTCGAGACCGCCATCTTTGACCTGCTGAACGCCAAGGTGGCGCCCGGCAAGTCCGTGTCGCCGGAGGAGGTGGCCCGGGCAGTCGATCCGGAAGGGTGGCGGCGGCTGCTGGGCCAGGTGCGGGCGGTGGCCCGGGGACTGGCGCGCCAGGGCAAGGTGGTGATCCTGCGCCACAACAAGCCGGCCGATCCCGGTGA
>JBIOED010000054.1:0-20598 GCA_044445675.1 Caulobacterales bacterium
ACGGCCATGGCTGCGACGAGGTCGGCCTCGTCCAGCTCGACGCCCCAATGCGCCCAGATCCGGCGAACCCAGGTCTGCGGGTCGCGCTCGACGTCTTCGTAGCGGACCACCATCACCGCGTCCGGAAACACGCGCTTCAGCGCGCCCCAGCGGTTGAAGAAGCGGATGAACCACCACAGGTCGACGCCCTGGGCCGCCGGCGGTCGCGCGACATAGCGGTCCAGGCCGCCCAGCTGTTTGGCCTCCCGCCACTTGAAGAAATAGGAGATCAGCGAATCGGGCAGCCGGCGCACCAGCAGCACCACCGGCGGCAGGCGCGCCAGGCCCAGCGCCCCGAGGACGCCGATCAGCCGCGAGGGCATGTGATGCGAACTGCCGATCTTGGGCGCCTGCGGGAACGTCCGGCCATGGCGGGCGTGGCCGATGAAGGCGTCGCTGTGCGGGCCGCTGGAACAGGCCGGCGGCGGCAGGGCCAGCCGGTGCGCGATGGCCGCGCTCAGCATGAACCGCAGCCAGTGGGTGCCGGAGTTGTGGCCGCTGATCAGGAAGCCATCCATGCGGCGGCCGTAGTGCAGAAGATGAAAGCGGGAGAGGTCGTCTCGCAGATCGGCGGCGAGCAGCGATAGGCCGAACTCGTTTCGCATGGCGCCGCCCCGATCCCGAATCAGGAGGAGTTCAGCCGAGTTTTATGCCGGCCTTATAACCCGTCGGTGTCGATGCGTTTCAGCGGCGCCACTTCTACGCGAACTCTCGCGCGCCTCGCCAATTCAGCGACCAAATCAATCGAAGCCGCGAAGCTCGCCCCAGACCTCAAAGGCGTCGCGGCTCGCCCTCAGGGTATTGATCGGGTGACCCACGTCCCGATAGCCCAGGGCCATGCCGGCGAACACCATGTGGTCGGTGGGCAGGCCCAGGAATCCGGCGACGGTCCGGGGATAGCGCGCCCAATATTCCTGTGGGCAGGTGTCGAGGCCGCGTTCGGTGGCCAGCAGCATCACGTTCTGCATGAACATCCCGAGGTCCGCCCACTGCGGCGGCCCGAGCTTGCGGTCCAGGCAGAAAAACAGGCCCACCGGCGCGCCAAAGAATTCGCCGTTCCGGGCCAGCTGACGCAGGCGCGCGGGCTTGTCCTCGCGGGGGATGCCGATCGTGGCGTAAAGGTCCTCGCCGTTCTGGAACCGCCGCGTGCGGAACGGCTCCCACAGGTTCGGCGGATAGACCTCGTACTCGGGCGCCTCGCCGAGCGGGTTGGCCGCCGCCAGCGCCTTGAACTCGACGAGCGGCGCGCCCGCGAGCCCGTAGACCCGCCAAGGCTGCAGGTTCCCGCCGGAGGGAGCCTGGGCCGCGCGCGCCAGGATATCGGCGACCAGCTCGCCCGGCACCGGATCGGGCCGGAAGGCGCGGATGGAAACGCGCCGGGCGACGGCGTCCGAGACGTCCATGGCTGAAAGGCTCCGGCTTGACCTTGGCAGGCGGCGCACGCCAGCTATCCAACACCTCCCCCTGGTCAGGCAAGCCAGGGGTCAGGCAAACAGGGGATCGAGCGAGGATCGCGCGTGGCCAGACGCTCGAAATCACAGCGCGCGCCGAAGCGGCGCGGCGTCCTCGGGCGCCTGGTCCGCTGGGCGCTGGTTCTGGTGCTGGTGTTCGGCCTGGTCGGGCCGGTGGCCGTCGTGGCGATTTACCGCGTGGTTCCGCCGCCGATGACCTATCTGATGGTCGAGCGGATGTTCCAGGGGCGCGGTTTCGACCGCCGCTGGGTCCCGCTGAAGCGCATCTCGCCGCAACTGGTGCGCAGCGTCATCGGCGCGGAGGATTCGCGGTTCTGCGAACACCATGGCTTCGACTGGGACGCCATCCGCAAGGCCATGGCCCATAACGAGGCCCACAACAGCGGGAATGGGCGGGGCCGGATCCGCGGCGGCTCGACCATCAGCCAGCAGACCGCCAAGAACGTCTTCCTCTGGCCGCACCGCGACTGGGCGCGCAAGGGCCTGGAGACCTGGTTCACCGTGCTGATCGAAGGCATCTGGGGCAAGCCGCGGATCATGGAGGTCTACCTGAACTCCATCGAATGGGGGCCGGGCATCTATGGCGCCGAGGCCGCCGCCCAGGCCAATTTCCATGCCAGCGCCGCCGACCTCAGCCCCGCCCAGGCCGCGCGCCTGGCCGCGATCATCCCCAAGCCGCTGGCCTGGAAGGCGGCCCGGCCCGGCCCCTACATCCAACGCCGCGGCGGCCACATCGCGGCCGCCGCCGGGACGGTCCGCCGAGACGGCCTCGCGGACTGCGTTCTCTAGCCTCCCACGACGGGCGACCGGTTGGCCCGGTCGATGCAGCGCAGCCCCGGCGGGGCGAAACCCTGTTCGAATTTGGCACGACCCGCCGGAACCCCTCGGTTCCAAGGAGCTCTCCAGGCTCTGTGTCCTGGCGCCGCTGGGATCCCCGCCCGGCGGCGCCTTTTCCTGCCTGCCCCTCGGGCGTGACCGACGGCGGAGCGCGGCGTCGCCCATCGACACCCGCGACGCCATGCCCTAAGACGCCGCCATCCCGCAAAAACCCGCCCTATCGGAGGCTCTCATGCGCGTCGGCGTGCCCCGCGAAATCAAACCTGACGAATACCGCGTCGGCCTGACGCCGACCGCCGTGCGCGAATATGTCAGCCGCGGCCACGAGGTGCTCGTGGAAAAGGGCGCGGGCGTCGGCGCGGGCTATCCGGACACGGCCTACACCAAGGCCGGGGCGAGCATCGCACCCGACGCCGAGGCGGTGTTCGCCGGCGCCGAGCTGATCGTCAAGGTCAAGGAACCGCAGGCCATCGAGTGGGCGCGCCTGACCGACAAGCACATCCTCTTCACCTACCTGCACCTGGCGCCCGACCCCGCCCAGGCCGACGGTCTGCTGGCCTCGGGCTGCGCGGCCATCGCCTATGAGACGGTGACCGACTCGGCCGGCGGCCTGCCGCTGCTGGCCCCGATGTCCGAGGTGGCCGGGCGCATCGCCGTCTTCTCGGCCGGCGAGACCCTGCTGAAGCACAACGGCGGCATGGGCCTGTTGCTCTCCGGCGTGCCCGGCGTGCCGCCGGCGCGGATCGTGGTGCTGGGCGGCGGCGTCGTGGGCATGAACGCCGCTCGCATGGCCGCGGGCCTGGGCGCCGAGGTGGTGATCGTCGAGCGCTCGATCCCGCGCATGCGCGAGCTCGACAACATGTTCCAGGGCCGCATCCTGACCCGTTATTCCACCCAGGACGCGGTGGAAGAAGAGATCCTCAAGGCTGACGTGGTGGTGGGCGCGGTGCTGACCGCCGGCGCCTCGGCGCCCAAGATGATCCGCCGCGACGACCTGAAGAGGATGAAGCCGGGCTCGGTCCTGGTGGACGTCTCCATCGACCAGGGCGGCTGTTTCGAGACCAGCCGGCCGACCACCCACGCCGATCCGACCTACACCGTCGATGGCGTCGTTCACTACTGCGTGGCCAACATGCCAGGCGCCGCGCCGCGGACCTCGTCGGAGGCTCTGGTGCACGCGACGCTGAGCTTCGGGCTGGAACTCGCCGGCCAGGGCCTCGACGCGCTGAAGAAGAACAAGCACCTGGCCAAGGGCCTGAACGTGCTGAAGGGCCAGGTCACCCACCCGGCGGTCGCCGAGGCGCTGGGCAAGCCGTTCGTGGACCCGTACGGGGCGTGGAAATAGCAAACGCGCGCGTCCTTCTCCCACAGGCGGGGAAGGGCGCTATTTGCTGGGTTTCCGCCGAAACGGCTTTCTCTTCAATTCCTTCTTCTCGCCCTTCGCCTTGGCCGTGATCTCCTTGAGCTTCACGGTCTGCAGGGCGGAGAGCGCCTGGCCCGGCGCGCCCTTCTCCGGGTCGCCGAAAGCGCGGCCGTAAGTCTTCAGGCGCTCGCCCACCGAGCCAAGGAACTCGCCCTCCCAATCGGAGAGCGTCACGCCGGCGCGGTCCGCCTGGCGTTGGGCGCGCTTCAAGGCGTTCAGCGCGGCCCGTTTCGCCTGCGCTTTCAGGTCTGGTGGCTTTCGGTTCAAATCTCCCCGATCGCCGCGAGGTAGAGGTCGAGGATGGCGTCCTCCTCCATCCGCTTGGCGCGGTCCTGCTTGCGGATGCGCACGACCTTGCGGAGGATCTTGACGTCGAAGCCGTTGCCCTTGGCCTCGGCGAAGACTTCCTTGATCTGTTCGGCCACCTCGGCCTTCTCGATCTCCAGCCGCTCGATGCGCTCGATGATGCTCTTGAGCTGGCCTTGCGCGGCCTGGTTCAGCACATCGGGATGGGCGGAGGCGTCGTCGGCCATGGGAGGTCTCTTCAAAGGCTTGAGGATTATCGCCGCGGACCCTATCGGCGGCGCCGCGCCCTGTCATGCTGGCCAAGACCCTTGCCTGTGGATAAGCCCTTGAGGCCGAACGACGCGGAGAGCTTTGAGGCATGACAGCCAAGTCCCCACCGACCCAGGCCGACGCCGAGGCGGCGGTCCGCACCCTGATCCAGTGGGCGGGCGACGATCCCGATCGCGAGGGCCTGCTCGACACCCCGGCCCGTGTAGCGCGAGCCTACAAGGAGCTGTTCGCCGGCTACGAGAGCGACCCGAAGGAGTATCTGCAGCGGACCTTCGACGAGGTTGGCGGCTACGACGAACTGGTGATCCTGAAGGACATCCGCGTCGTCAGCTTCTGCGAGCACCACATGCTGCCGTTTCTCGGCAAGGCGCATGTGGGCTACCTGCCGCGCAACCGCGTCGTGGGGATCTCGAAACTGGCCCGCGTGGTGCACGGTTTCGCGCGGCGCCTGCAGATCCAGGAGAAGCTGACCGCCCAGGTCGCCGAGGCGATCCAGGACATCCTCGACCCCAAGGGCGTCGGCGTGGTGGTGGTGTCGGAACACAGCTGCATGACCATGCGCGGGGTCAACACGCCCGGCTCTCGCCTGACCACCAGCCATCTGCTGGGCGAGGTCCGCGACGACCCCCGAACACGCCAGGAGTTCTTCGACCTGGTCCGCAGCACCGACCGCTAGCTAGAGCAGGCCAAGCCGCTCCAGGGCCGGGCGCAGGGCCGCCGGGTCGGTGAAGTGGTGAACCTGGAAGCCGAGCGCGCGGGCCGCCTCGATGTTGTGGGCGCCGTCGTCGATGAACAGCAGTTCCTCCGGCGCAAAGCCGAAACGCCGGGCGGCCAGGCGGAAGATCGCGGGATCGGGTTTGATCAGGCCCTCGGCGGCCGAGGCGACCACGTCCTTCAGGCGGCCGAACGCCGGGCTCATGGCCATGGTGCCCTGAAGGGTTTCGAGCGCGACGTTGGAGAGGCCGAACTGCGGGACGCCCCGGGCGGCGAGGGCTTCGATGGCGCCCTCGGTCTCAGGGATCGGGCCGGAGAACATCTCCCACCAGCGGTCTTTCCAGGCCCAGATGGCCGCTTCGTGCTCGGGATGGCGGGCGGCCAGCGCCCCGCAATTGTCAGCGAAGCTCACGCCGCGGTCGGTCTCGATATGCCAGCCGATGGTGCACACGTCCCTGAGGAAGCGGTCACGCTCCAACGGGTCGGGGAAGATCTTCGAATAGAGGGTGCGCGCGTCCCAGCGCACGATGACGTTGCCGAAATCCCAGACGACCGCCCCAATTTTGGGAAAGGGGGTCGCCTCCGGCATCGGCGAAGGCGTCAGCCCTGCTTGGCCTTGAAGCGCGGGTTCGTCTTGTTGATGATGTAGACGACGCCCTTGCGGCGCACGAGCTTGCAGTCGCGGTGACGCGTCTTGAGCGACTTGAGCGAGCTTCTGACCTTCATGACCTAAATCTCGGGCGCGCGGACGGAGGCGTCCGGGGGTTTCGTCGGGAGCGGGCGGATATACGGAACGGGCTCGCGCAAGTCAACGTCGCAGAAGACGACGCGCGGAGGGCGGGTTCTGATTGAGCGGGATGCAGGCGCTCGATAGACTCCCTGCGATGCGTCGCCGCCATCTGTCCTTCGTTCTCCTCGCTCTCCTCACCGCCTGTGCGGGTCCCGCCGTCAGGCCGCCCGCGCCGCGGCCAGCGCCTGTCGCTCGGCCACCAGCCGCAACTCCCGCGCCGGAAACCGCGCCCGCCATGCCGGTGACCCCTCCGGTCGTCTCCGAGGATATGGTCTTCGACGCCTGGGCCGCGGAGTTCTACGGCCGGGCGATCAAGGCGGGAATCCCGCGCGACCTGCTGGACCGCGAGATGGCCGGCCTGACACCGGACCCGCGCGTGACGGCGCGTGACAGCCGCCAGCCGGAATTCTCCCAACCGATCTCCGTCTACATCAAGGCCGCGGTCACCGAGGGCCCGGTGGCGACCGGCGAGCGCAAGCGCGCGGACATCCCGCAACTCGCCGACATCGAGCAGCGGTTCGGCGTGCCGCGCGAGATCCTGCTGGCCATCTGGTCGCGGGAGAGCGCGTTCGGCGCGATCCAGGGCGACTTCGACGTCATCCGCTCCATGGCCTCGCTGGCCGCCCAGGGCCGCCGGCGCGACTGGGCGGAGGGCGAGCTGATCTCGGCCCTGCGGATCATCGGGTCGGGCGAGGCCTCCCGGCAGGAGCTCAAGGGCTCTTGGGCCGGCGCCATGGGCCAGACCCAGTTCACGCCCTCGTCCTACCTGGCCACCGCCGTGGACGGCGACGGGGACGGCAAGCGCGACATCTGGACCTCGCCGGCCGATGCGCTCGCCTCGGCGGCCAACCTGCTGGCCAAGGCCGGCTGGCGGCGCGGCCAGAGCTGGGCCCGCGAGGTGACCGCGCCTCCCGGCTTCGACTTCAGCATGAGCGAAGGGCCGAAGTTGACGCCGGACGCCTGGGCGACGCTGGGCGTCACCCGCGCCGACGGCCTGCCGTGGTCCGACGCCGACAAGACCGCCGAGGCCCAGTTGCTGGCGCCGGCCGGCGCGACGGGGCCGATCTTCCTGCTGTTCCCGAACCACTTCGTGATCCGCAAGTACAACAACTCGGTAGCCTATGCCCTGGCGGTCGGCCTGCTGGCCGACCGGATCGCCGGCGAGGGCCCGCTGGTGAAGCCATGGCCCGCCGAAACGCCCCTGTCGCTGAGCGACCGGATGACCGCCCAGCGGGCGCTCGCCGCCCTGGGCTTCAATCCCGGAACGCCCGACGGGATCGTCGGCGTCGGCACGCGCACGGCGCTGCGGGCCTGGCAGAAGGCGCGCGGGATCACCGCTGACGGCTATCTCTCGCCGGCCATGGTCGAAAGGCTGAAGAGCGAGGCGGGCGCAGCGCAACCCGCCAATTCCTGATCGCCGCTTGCGAGGTCAGACCCCGCCTTCGTCGCTGCGTTCCAGGGTGGCCATGGTGGCGTCGGCGCGGGTGGCGGGCGCCAGATCGGCGCTGCGCAGGCCGCGGTTCAGGAAGGCGTAGGCCAACAGGCCCAGCATCAGGACCATGTTGAGCACGAAGGGCGCGGAATGGGCCGCCCGGTAGAGGATCATGAACGCCGGCGCGAGGACCGCGTTGATGCCGTTGACCGCCGCGATGGCGCCGGCGACGCGGGCCTGGTCCTTCCAGCCGACCGCCAGCGATGAGCCGGCGGTGAAGCCGGGGCGGGCGAAGCCGAACCCCAGGCTCGCCAGCGCGTAGCCCGCCACCACCGTGTAGTAGTCGGGCTGCAGCGCCACCAAGAGGTTCCCCAGGGCGGCGCAGGCCACGCCCCAGCGCAGCAGCTGGCGGGGGGTCATCTCGAACATCCTGATCAGGCCCCACTGGGCGAGCAGGCCGGCCACGGCGCCGAACATCATGGCGATGGCGATGGGGTGCTGGGCGGCTAGCGGCGAGACGTGCAGCTTGTCGATGACCAGGAAGCCTAGGGTCTGCTGCTGGGCCGTCTGGCAGGTGGCGACGATGAAGCCGTAGATCAGGAAAGGAACCACCCGGGGGTCGCGCCACATGGGCCGCGCCGTCTCGGCGATCGCTTCGCTCGACGGCGCCGCCTCGTCCGCCGGGCTTGCGGTCGGCCTCGCGCTCTCCGGCAGGTAGCGCCAGACGACGAACAGCATGCCCGCGGCGATGGCCGCGAAGGTGAACAGCGGGCCGGCCAGGCCGATCACCGGATAGATGAACAAGGGCGCCAGGAACGGCCCGAACACCGTGCCCAGGCCGAACGCGCCGGCCAGGCTGGCCATCGCCTGGGTGCGCTGCTCGCGCGGCGTGTGGTCGGCGACATAGGCCTGGTTGGCCGGGTTCGAGGCCGCGCCGAACAGGCCGAACAGCGCGCGGCCCAGCAACAGGGCCCCGAAGATGGCCATGGGCGCCGCCAGGTGGCGCAGGCCCGCGCTGACCACGGCGCCGCAGACCGTCATCGAGACCATGAAGCCCGCCAGGCCCACCATCATCAGCGGCTTGCGGCCGTAGCGGTCGGACGCCCGAGCCCAGAACGGTGAGGAGATGGCCCACAGGATCGCCGACAGCGAGAAGATCGCCACCACCATCTCATCGGGGATCGCCAGCGAGCGGCCGATGGACGGCAGCACGGAGATCAGGCCGGTGTTGCCGATCGCGGTCGCCACCGAGGAGCAGAAGATGATCGCAAAGGCGCGCTTGGACAGGGCGCCTTGGGCAGATCCGCTGGGGATGGCGTCCGCTGGCATGCGCCCGGGATTATGCCGCAAGTCCCCGGGGCGCAAACCCCAAGGCCCGCTCACTGCCCATTAAGCAATAACCGCCATGTTCCGGCAGTCGCGGGAGACCCTATGTTCCAGATTATCGGCATCGTTCTGCTGTTCGGCGCCGTGTTCGGCAGCTTCGTCATGTCCGGCGGGAACATCGCGGTCATCCTCGGCGCGTTGCCCTTCGAAATGCTGACCATCGGCGGCGCGGGGATCGCGGCGTTGCTGACCGCCAACTCGATCACTGTGATCAAGAGCGTCGGCGGCGGCATGGGCAAGGTGTTCAAGGGGGCCAAATGGAAGGCCGCCGACTACCGCGACCTGCTCAGCCTGCTGTTCCTGCTCACCAAGACCATGAAATCCAAGGGCGTCATCGCCCTGGAGAGCCATATCGAGACACCGAACGAGAGCTCGATCTTCTCGCGTTATCCGAAGATCATGAAGGACCATTTCGCCGTCGACTTCATCTGCGACACGCTGCGCATGATGACCATGAACCTGGAAGACCCGCACCAGGTCGAGGACGCGATGGAGGCGCAGCTCGAAAAGCACCATCACGAGGCCCTGGGCGCGCCGCATGCGCTCACCAGCCTGGCCGACGCCCTGCCGGCCCTGGGCATCGTCGCCGCCGTGCTGGGGGTGATCAAGACCATGGGCGCGATCACCGAGCCCCCGGCGGTGCTGGGCGAGATGATCGGCTCGGCCCTGGTCGGCACCTTCCTGGGCGTGTTCCTCGCCTATGGCCTGGTGGGCCCCATGGCGGCCCGCATGGCCGCGGTGATCGAGGAGGACGGCTCCTTCTACAAGATCATCCAGTCGGTGCTGGTGGCCCACCTGCACGGTAACGCCGCCCAGATCTCAGTCGAGATCGGCCGCGGCAACGTGCCTTCCGGCGCCCAGCCCAGCTTCCTGGAGCTGGAAGAAGCGCTCAACACCATCCCGGCCGAAGGCGCCGCCTGACAGCCGGCTCACGGCCGCCGTGAACCGCAGGCTCCCGAAAAAAGTGATCACGGAAACGTGAAGTCAGGGGTTGCCCTGCCCGCCGGGCTGGGCATAGTCGGCTCGCGCCGCAGGGCGCATCGCCCATTCGCTCTCAGGGATCACCAGATGAACACCAACCTTACCCGAAAGCTGATCGTCGCCGGCGCGGCCGTGGCCGCCCTCTCCGTCGCCGCCTGCCAGAAGCCGGCCGACAAGGCCGACACCGCCGCCACCTCGGCGACTACCTCCGCCAACACCGCCGCGGCGGCCGCCGATACGGCCCAGAGCGCCGCCGCCACGGCCGCCGACGCCGCCGCGGACGCCAACAAGGCCGACGCCGCCGCCACCGGCGCGACGACGCCGCCGGCCACTGGCGCCATGGCCTCCACGCCGCCCGCGACCGGCTCGATGTCCTCGACTCCGCCGGCGAAGAAGTAAGCTTCGCGCCATCGGCTGCGAACGGAAGGGCCGTCCCACGGGGGCGGCCCTTTTTCGTGGCGAGCGGGCTATCCTTGGCGGCGATGAGCGACGAGACCCCCGAAAGCCCGCTCGCCTGGAGCGAGGACGGCCAGCCGCGTTCGCGCCTCTATGACGATGTCTACTTCTCCGCCGAGGGCGGCCTGGCCGAGAGCCGCGCGGTCTTCCTCGAAGGCTGCGGCCTGCCGGAGGCCTGGCAGGGGCGGACCCGGTTCGTGGTGGGCGAGCTTGGGTTCGGCACCGGTCTGAACGTGGCCGCGCTGATCGCGCTTTGGGGCCGCACCCGCCCGCCGCAGGGCGTGCTGCACATCTTCTCCGTCGAGGCCCACCCGATCACCGCCGAAGACGCCCGCCGCGCCCTCAGCCGCTGGCCGGAGCTCGGCGAGGTGGCCGCGCGGCTGACCGCCCGCTGGCCGGGACGGGCGCAAGGGCTGCATCGGCTCGAGCTTCTTGATCTCGGCGTCATCCTCGACGTGGCGGTAGGCGAGGTCGCTGAGGCGCTGGCGGCGTGGTCCGGCCGCGCGGACGCCTGGTTCCTCGACGGCTTCGCCCCGGCCCGCAACCCGGCCATGTGGCGCGACGACGTCCTGGCGCTGGTGGCGGGGCGCTCGGCGCCAGCCGCGGTCGCGGCGACCTTCACGGTCGCGGGCCAGGTCCGCCGCGGGCTGGCCGCCGCCGGTTTCGAGGTGGCCAGGGCGCCAGGTTTCGGTCGCAAACGCGAACGGCTCACGGCGCGCCTGCCGGGCCCTGCGCCGGCGCCCGGGCGCGGGCGCCGCATAGCCATCGTCGGCGCGGGGGTCGCCGGCGCCGCCGCGGCGCGGGCGGTGCGCGCGCTGGGTGCGGAGGCGATGGTCTTCGACACCGAGGGCCGGGGCGCCGGCGCCTCGGGAAACCCGGTCGCCCTGGTGACTCCGCGCCTGGACGCGGGCCTCGCGGAACCCGCACAGCTGTTCGCCCAGGCCTTCCGGCGGGCGGTGACGCTCTACGACGACGAGCCCGGAGCGATCGTCGCCCGCCGCGCCCTGCAGCTTGCGCTGCCGCGCGACCTCGCCCGCTTCGCCAAGATCGCCGCCTCGGGTCTGTTCGAGCCGGGCAGTCTGGAGATGCTGACCCCGGCGCAGACCGCCGCGCGCCTCGGCGAACAGGCCCCGGGCAGCCTGGAATTCCACGACGGCCTGGTCATCGAACCCAACGTCATCCTGGCCGCCTGGGCGCCGGAGGTCAGGAAGGCCGCCGTCGCGCGCATCGAGCGCGATAGCGAGGGTTGGCGCCTGTTGGGCGCGACCGGCGCGGTGCTGGCCAGCGCCGAGGCGGTGGTCGTGGCCGCAGGCCTGGCCTCCGCCGAGCTCGTCGCCGGCTGTGCGCTCAGCGCCGTGCGCGGGCAGGCCAGCTGGGCGCCGCTCGACGATGCGCCGCCAGCCGCGGCGTTCGGCGGCTATGCGATCCCCATGCGCGACGGCGTGCTGTTCGGCGCCACCAACGACCGCGACGACGTGGCCCGCGACGTCCGGGCAGAAGACCATCGCCGCAACCTCGCCGCTCTGGCCCAGGGCCTGCCGCAGCTGGCCGGGCGGCTGGCCGGCAGGCGCTTGGAGGGCCGGGCCTCGATCCGGGTCGCCACCGCGGACTTCCTGCCTATGGCGGGCGCGGCGCCGCAGGGGCCGGCTGGGCTCTTCGTGCTGGCCGGCTTCGGCGCGCGCGGCTTCACCCTGGCTCCGCTGCTCGCCGAGCACGTCGCGGCCCTGGCCCTGCAGGCGCCATCGCCCCTGCCCGGTCCGCTGGCCAGGATCGTCGAGCCGGGGCGCTTCGGCCGCCGGGCGGCACGACGGGCTCCTAGGCAACCGGGCTCGGCCTCTGTAGGTTAAGGCCGGGACGGCCTTTCACGAGGAACTCGAGTGATGAAGACCCATCTCGCCCCCGCCGCCGTCGCGGCCGCCCTGCTGGCGCTGGGAGCCACCGCGGCGGCCGCCGCCGACAAGCCGGCTCCCAGAAACCAATGCTTCTGGGCGCGCAACGTCAGCAGCTTCGCCGCACCGGACAACCGGACCCTCTACGTCCGGGTCGGGGTGAACCAGGTCTACCGGTTCGACATGTTCGCGCCCTGTCAGGACATGGACTGGAACCAGCGCCTGGCCCTGGTCTCGCGCGGCGGCGACAGCATCTGCAGCGGCATGGACGCCGAGGTGATCAGCCACGCCACGGGGTTGGGCCGTCAGCGCTGCGCGGTGCGCAACATGCGCAAGCTGACGCCGCAGGAAGTGGCCGCCCTGCCGCGGGGCTCGCGCCCGTAACGATCGAAGGCCCGACAGGCCGCGATGGTGGACGTGACAGGGAACAGGCGTCCTTTGGGCCATGCCCATTGCCAGGGTCGAGGACGTGTCGAGCGTCCAATTCAAGCTGCTGCCGGAAACGATCTTGCCGAGATAGGGGGCGAGCCGGCGCTGTCGCGAACGGTCTGGCCGATAGCAACCGTGCCGAAGGCGACCGAAGCCATCTTGCCGGTCAGGTTGACAGTGGCGCCGGTGAGCCCAGCCCCCGTCACGGGCTAGGCGCTCAGCGTGTCGGGTTGGTGGTGTACGTGAGCCAGAGGGCGGCGAGGCGGAAGCGGTGAGCGTGCGGTTTGGAATTGCCCGCTTGGATCGGTGCTTCCCGGACATCCTCGGGCCAGAGTCTCATTCCCGACGGACTCCGCATAACATGATATGTTAAGCCTGTTTATTGCTGGCCGGGGAATGGGCGCCAGCAACTGAGAGCGGCAGTGCTCCCGCCCGTTGGGAGTGAGTTTTATGCCCGGCTACAGGCTCTATCTAATGAATGGTGACGGCGGGATCGCCAAGGCGCTTGAGTTTGAGTGCGACGGCGACGCTGAGGCGTTGAGGCACGCAGAACACCGTCTCGACCATCGCGCTGCTGAGCTCTGGAGTGGAGCCCGGGTCGTGGCTAAGCTTCCCAAGCGCGAGAACGCCTAAATCTCGATTCGTCGCGCCAGTCGGGCCGTTCATTGCGAGTTGTCGCTAGGAGAAGCCCACTTGGGGCCGTCAGACGTGAGCCGCCGCCTCAACATGGCGCGCACCGACCTTGAAGACCACGGCTAGGCCGAGGGCCCGATAGGCCTCATCGATCTGTTGCAGACGGGAGTTGTGATCGAGCCGAAAGAGCCGGTCCACAGACTCCCGGTTCCAATCCAGCCGCCTAACCAGATCGGCACGGGTGACGCCCTGAGTTCGAGCCGCAGAATATAGAGCGACCTTCAATTCGGTCAGTAGGGGAAGGCAAACACCATCGCCCTCCCGCGCGTCGGAGACTGGAATATCCTCAGATCGTGCGATCCGAGCGGCCAGAGCCTCCTCGATCGCGTCCGAAGCCACGACGCCCGCCTCCGCCTCACCCTCCGCAAAGGAGGTCACCTCGGGCAGGGCGGGGCAGGTGACGAGGAAGGTCCCGTTGTCGTCGGGGGTGAGGTCAATTCGATACGCCAGGGTCATTTGAGGCCGAGGTCCTTTTTGATCTTCGTGACGAGCCCGGTCCCGAGTTCCTTCCCGGCGCCGTGCATCGGCAACTGAGTTGTCTTGTCGCCCAAGCGCACCGTCAGGTGGCCCGAACCGCCCCGATGGGTTTCGAAGGAGCAGCCCTCATTCTTGAGCCAGCGCTTGAGTTCTCTTGCGTTCATGAAGGTAAGACACTCCACAGAAGTGTGGAAGTCCACAGAAATGTGGAATAAGAGGAGGGCGGGGCGGGAATCTGCTGGTAGGTCCGCCAGCATCGAATCAGCCGAAGTTGTGGATTTCTGCCGCCGGTTTCCAAGAAAATCTGGGAAGTATTCCGGGAAGCATTGGGGCGCCAATTCGGCTAACCCCTTGAGACGGATGGTGGACGTGACAGGGATCGAACCTGTGACCCCCTCGATGTCAACGAGGTGCTCTCCCGCTGAGCTACACGTCCTAACCGTCGTCTCGGGAAGGCGGGGATATACCGATGCGGCCCGAAGCGCGCAAGCCGGGCCGCGTACGCCAGCCTAAGCGGCGATCATCCGCTCAACTTCGGAGACGATCTCGCGCAGGTGGATCGGTTTCGACAGGACCTTGGCCCCGGCCGGAGCCTGGCTGCCTGCGGCCAGCGCCACGGCGGCGAAGCCGGTGATGAACATGATCCGCAGGTCCGGGTGCAGGGCGGCGGCCTTGCGGGCCACCTCGATGCCGTCCATGCCGGGCATGACGATGTCGGTGAGCAGCAGGTCCCAATCCTGGTCGAGGACCGCAGCGGCTTCCTCGCCGTCGGCGCAGGCCGTCACCTCATAGCCGGCGCGCTCGAGCGCGCGCGCCAGGAAGCCCCGGAGGCTGTCGTCGTCTTCGGCCAGGAGGATGCGGTGCATGAGGCTCTTCGGGCGGACGGCGCGGAATGACCGCAAACACCGATGTTAGCGTCGGATCGGTAAAGGCGCGATGAACCTTTGACCGCAACCGGCGCTCGGCGTTCTATGGATGCGATGAACGCCTGGGAGCCGATCGCCGCCAAGACTACGCCCGCGCGGGGCGCATTTGGCCTGTGGCGCGCGGCCGCAGAGGGCGCGGCCCCGCCGACGCCACTGGTGTTCGCCTCGCCGCACTCGGGGCGCGACTATCCGGACGACATGATGTCCGCCGCGGCCCTCGACGCCCAGACCATCCGCCGTTCCGAGGACGCCTTCGTCGACGACCTGATCGAGGCCGCCCCCGCGCTCGGCGCCGCCACCATCACCGCCCGCTACGCCCGCGCCTACATCGACCTGAACCGCGAGGCGTTCGAGCTTGATCCCGGCATGTTCGAAGACGAACTGCCGGAATTCGCCCGCGCGCGCACGGCCCGTGTCGCGGCGGGCCTCGGGGCCATCGCCCGCGTGGTGTCGGAGGGCCAGGAGATCTATGCGCGCAAGCTGATGTACGCCGAGGCCCGCGGCCGCATCGAGGGCGCCCACCGGCCCTACCACGCCGCCCTGGAGCGGCTGGTCGCCGAGGCCCACCGCACCCACGGCTTCGCGATCCTGATCGACTGGCACTCCATGCCCGCCGCCGCCGCCAAGGCCGGGGGCCGCGACCGGCCTTGCGACTTCGTGCTGGGCGACCGCTTCGGCGCCGCCTGCGCCGGCGCGCTCACCCAGCGGGTGGAGCGCGAGTTGGAGGCCATGGGCTATCGGGTGGCGCGCAACACGCCCTACGCCGGCGGCTACACCACCGAGCACTACGGCCGTCCCGCCCGCCGCACCCACGCCCTGCAGATCGAGATCAACCGCGGCCTTTACCTGGACGAGGCGAAGCTGACGCCCACCGCCGGCTTCGAGCGCCTGAAGGCCGACCTGGAACGCCTGACGACCGCTCTGGCGGGCGCGGACTGGAGCGCGCTAGGCCCGCGGTGAGCGTCTTCAATCCACAAGTAGCAAGCTTGACAGCGAGCGCCGCTTAGTTCATGATTTGTTCCAGTAACTCCTACCTCCCCCGCGAAGCGGGGGGAGGTAAAAAAAAAGCCGCGCCCGAAGGCGCGGCAGTTCATAGGGAGGAAACGCCCAGGAAGGGCAGAGGCGTCAGGGACGCCTCGTGACGCCAATGTACGGTGCAGTGCACAATCGCGCAAGCCGGTGGCACAAAAGAACCCGCGCATTCCTGCCTGCCCCGAGGAAACACCAGCTGTTTCCGAGGCTTGTGCGCGCCCCGATCATCCCCATTTAGGTTGCACCGCACAACGCCCTGACCTTATGCGCACGTCTGCAGGGTCGCAGCGGGTGAGTTCAAGCTGGCGGTTGCGCCGTCTCTCCCCTACAAGCGCGCCTTCCTCGCTCCTGAGCCGTCCTCCTTTAAGAATCTCATGTCGCTCCGCAACATCGCCATCATCGCCCACGTCGACCACGGCAAGACCACGCTGGTGGACCAGCTGCTCGCCCAGTCCGGCGTGTTCCGCGCCAACGAGGCCCATGCCGAGCGCGCCATGGACTCCAACGACCAGGAGCGCGAGCGCGGGATCACCATCCTGGCCAAGTGCACCTCGGTGCTGTGGCATGGCGAGGCCGGCGACACCCGGATCAACATCATCGACACGCCGGGCCACGCCGACTTCGGCGGCGAGGTGGAGCGCATCCTGGGCATGGTGGACGGCTGCGTCCTGCTGGTCGACGCCGAGGAAGGCGTCATGCCGCAGACCAAGTTCGTGCTCGGCAAGGCGCTGAAGATGGGCCTGCGCCCGATCGTCTGCCTGAACAAGGTGGACCGTCCCCACGCCGATCCTGACCGGGTGCTGAACGACGCCTTCGACCTGTTCGCGGCCATGGGCGCGACGGACGACCAGCTCGACTTCCCGCATCTCTACGCCTCGGGCAAGCAGGGCTGGGCGACGTTGGACATGAACAAGCCCTCGGAAACCCTGGCCCCGCTGTTCGACCTGATCGTCAGGCACGTGCCCGAGCCCAAGGCGATCGTCCGCAAGGACGAGCCCTTTCAGATCCTCTCCGTGCTGATCGAGAACGACCCGTTCCTCGGCCGCCTGCTGACCGGGCGGATCGAGAGCGGCAAGGCGACGCCGGGCCTCGCCATCCACGCCCTCGGCATCGACGGCAAGGAGGTCGAGCGCGGCCGGATCACCAAGGTGCTGGCCTTCCGGGGCCTGAAGCGGCAGCCGATCGAGGACGCCGAGGCCGGCGACATCGTGGCCATCGCGGGCCTCTCCAAGGCCACCGTCGCCGACACCCTGTGCGCCATGGAAGTCACCGAGGCGCTACCGGCGCAACCCATCGACCCGCCGACCATCTCCATGACCGTTGGCGTCAACGACAGTCCGCTGGCCGGCCGCGAGGGCGACAAGGTGCAGAGCCGCGTCATCGCCGCGCGCCTGCTGAAGGAAGCGGAGTCCAATGTCGCGATCCGGGTTTCCGAAACCCCTGACCGGGACGCCTACGAGGTCGCCGGCCGCGGCGAACTGCAGCTGGGCGTGCTGATCGAGAGCATGCGCCGCGAGGGTTTCGAACTCTCCATCAGCCGCCCGCGCGTGGTGTTCCAGGCCGATCCCGAGACCGGCGAGCGGCTGGAGCCCATCGAGGACGTGATGATCGACGTCGACGACGAGTTCAGCGGCATCGTCATCGAGAAGCTGTCGGCCCGGAAGGCCGAGCTGAAGGATATGGGCCCCTCGGGCGCGGGCAAGACCCGGCTGTCGCTGATGAGCCCGTCGCGCTCGCTGATCGGCTACCAGGGGGAGTTCCTCACCGACACCCGCGGCTCCGGCGTGCTGAATCGCGTGTTCAGCCACTACGAGCCCTACAAGGGTCCCATCGACGCCGGCCGCAAGGGCGTGCTGGTCTCCAACTCCGAGGGCGAGACCGCCGCCTTCGCCCTGTGGAACCTGGAGGACCGCGGCACCATGTTCGTGGGCGGCGGCGAGAAGACCTACCAGGGCATGATCATCGGCGAGAACAGCCGGGCCGACGACCTCGACGTCAATCCGATGAAGGCCAAGCAACTCACCAACATCCGGTCGGCGGGCAAGGACGAGGCGGTACGCCTGATCCCCCCGCGCCGCCCGACCCTCGAACAGGCCATCGCCTATATCGAGGAGGACGAGCTGGTCGAGGTGACGCCCAAGTCCATCCGCCTGCGCAAGAAGGTGCTGAACCCCAGCTTCCGCAAGAAGCGCGTCAAGGAAGACTAGACGCCGCTCGGCGTGGCGTGAGACGGGTAGGCACGGAGATCGCGCCATGAGCCTCGTCGGACCCGTCAAGCCGCCCCGCCACTATCCGACCCCGGCCGCCAAGTGCGCCGACCTGGTGGTGCATATCGTCGGCCTGACGCTGGCCCTGGTGGGCGGGGTCGTGCTGCTGGCGCTGGCGGTCCGCGCCGGGTCGATCACCCGGGTGGTCGGCGTCTCGATCTATGCGGCGGGGGTCGTGGCGATGCTGGCTTTCTCCACGGCCTACAACTTCGCCAGGGCGCGCCACCGGCCGGTGCTGCGCCGGCTGGACCACGCCGGCATCTTCCTGATGATCGCCGGCTCCTACACGCCCTTCACCCTGCACAACCTGACCGGCGGCTGGGCCTGGGGCATGACCATCGCCGTCTGGGCGATCGCCGCAGTCGGCGCGCTAGGCAAGCTGTTCGCGCGCAAGGTCGACCGCAAGCTGTGGGTCGCCGTCTACCTGGCGCTGGGCTGGCTGGTGCTGGTGGCGCTTAAACCCATGATCGACCACGTCACCTGGGTGGCCCTGCTGCTGCTGGTGGCCGGCGGGGTGCTCTATTCGACCGGCGTGGTCTTCTATGTGAACAAGCGCCTGAAGTTCTCCCGCGCCATCTGGCACGGCCACGTGGTGGCCGCCGCCGCGGCCCACTGGGCGGCGGTGCTGGTGGGCGTGGTCCTCGCCGGCCAGTCCTAGTAGGGCCGCTCCATCCAGGTGTCGCCGCGAGCGTAGTCGTTGCGCGCCGGCGGGGCCGCGTCGGTGAACCCCATGGCGCGGTAGAGGCCGAGCGCCGGGGCCAGGCTGGAGTTGGTTTCCAGATAGAGCCGCGGCGCCCCGGCTTCCGCGCCGGCCTCGATGCAGCGCTGCATCAGGGCGCGCCCGAGGCCCGAGCCGCGCAGGGCCTCGGCCACCGTCATCTTGGCCACCTCATAGCCCCCGTCGGCCATGCGGATCAGCGCCACGCAGCCGACGGCTTCGTCGTCCTTGAAGGCCATGAAGATGCGCCCGCCCGGCTCGACGATCTTGCCCTGCGGATCGTCGAGCACCTCGCGATCCTTGGCCTCGATGGCGAAGTATTTCGCGATCCACGCTTCGTTGAGCGCGCGGAACGCGCCGGCATGGTCCGGCCTGAACTCGACGATCTCCATGGACGGACGCCCTTCGGTAAGGTCATGAAGGCGCCAAGCTACGCCTCAAGCCGATGATCTAATGGCCAATCCGATCTTCTCAAGCCTGCCGACCACCATCTTCGAGGAAATGTCCGGGCTGGCGCGGGCGGCAGGCGCCGTGAACCTCGGCCAGGGCTTCCCCGACGATCCGGGCCCCGAGGCGCTCCGCGCCAAGGCGGCCGAGGCCGTGCTCAACGGCGACAACCAATATCCGCCGATGGCCGGCCTGCCGGAACTGCGCCAGGCGGTGGCCGCCCACTATGCGCGCACGCAAGGGCTCGACCTCGACTGGGCGAGCGAGGTCACCGTCACCTCCGGCGCCACCGAGGCGCTGGCGGCGGCATTCCTGGCGCTGATCGAGCCTGGCGACGAGGTGGTGGTCTTCCAGCCGTTCTACGACGCCTACCTGCCGCTGATCCGCCGCGCGGGCGGCGTGCCGCGGTTCGTCAGCCTGGCGCCGCCCCACTGGCGCTTCGACCGGGCGATGCTGGCGGCGGCCTTCGGCCCTCGCACCCGGCTCGTTGTGCTGAACAATCCGAACAATCCGGCCGGCGTCGTCGCGCCCGACGAGGATCTGGCGCTGCTGGCGGAATTCTGTGTCGCCCACGACGTCATCGCCGTCTGTGACGAGGTGTGGGAGCAGGTGGTGTTCGGCGACGCGAAGCACCGGCCGCTGATCGCCTGTCCCGGCATGCGGGCGCGAGCCGTGAAGATCGGCTCGGCGGGCAAGATGTTCGGCCTGACCGGCTGGAAGGTCGGCTTCATGTGCGCCGCGCCCGCGCTCAGTCATAGCCTGTCGCGCGCCCACCAGTTCCTGACCTTCACCACCCCGCCCAACCTGCAAAGCGCGGTCGCCTGGGGCCTGGAAACCGGAGCGGACTGGTTCGGCCAGATGCCGCGCGACCTCCAACGGTCCCGCGACCGGCTGACCGCGAGCCTGGCGCGCGAGGGGTTCGCGGTGCTGCCCTCGCAAGCCACCTATTTCCTGAACATCGACCTGGCGGCGTCCGGAATTGCCGAGCCCGACCGCGATTTCTGCCTGCGGGCGGTGAAGCAGGCCGGGGTGGCCGCGATTCCCGTCTCGGCCTTCTACGAAGAGAACCCGGTGACCCACATCGTGCGGCTGTGCTTCTCCAAGCGCGACCAGACCCTGGATGCGGGCGTCGAACGGCTGGCCAGGGCGCGCGAGCTCAGCGCGGCGTCGCCAGCCAGATGACGTGACGCGCGCCCCGCTTGCCGCCGGTGGCGCGGACGACGACATCCTCGGCCGTGTAGCCGGCGCTGTGCAGACGCCGCGTGAAGCCGGGGTCCCGCCCCGCCGACCACACCGCCAGCACGCCTCCCGGCCGCAGCGCCCGCTTCGCCGCGTTCAGGCCGCCCCCCGAATAGAGCCGGTCGTTGGCGTCGCGGTTAAGGCCGCCCGGGCCGTTGTCGACGTCAAGCAGGATGGCGTCGAAGCTGGCGCGCGCCGCGCCGATGACCTCCGCCACGTCGGCCTCCCGGAGGCTCACGCGCGGGTCGTCGAGGCTACCCTCGAACAGCGCCGCCATGGGGCCGCGCGCCCCGGCCCCCACCGCCGGCACGAGTTACGCCCCCCCCACCAGGGCGCCCCGCGGCCGGTTGGGCCGGGCGGCGCGCAGGGGGTAGC
>JBIOED010000055.1:0-20415 GCA_044445675.1 Caulobacterales bacterium
CTGCCGGGCCAAGCCGCCGACATCGGCCGGCACAACGACCTCCTGGCGCGCTACGAACAGGCGTTCATGGCGCTGATGCCGGCCATGGCCCGGGTCGAAGCGCCTGGACTGCGGCTGGCGGACGACGCCCACGAGTGGGGCGGCAGCCCCTTCCACTACGCGCCGGCCTACTATGCCGAAATCGCGCGCCAACTGGACGAGCTGGGCGTGCAGGATTGACCCGCCGCGGGGCCGCTGCGTCCATCGGCGATGCGCAGAGTTCATGGATCACCCGCGCAAGCCAGACGATGACGATCAGGGGTGAGGTGATCTGCGCACCCAGTGCTCCAGCGGCGTCATGCCCTGGCCGACCAGCTCGGGGCTCTGGGCCAGGTAGGCGGCCGTGGGGAAGCCCGGCTGCGCCTCGGCGAGGACCCAGGCGCCGCCCTGCAGGTAGTCGACCAGAGGATTGACCGCCGGATCCAGCGCCGCGCCGCGCGCCGCCACATAGTGCGGCAGGTCGAACCACGGTCCCGGGCTGCGGCCCTCGGCGGCCCCGGCGATGAGGAAGTGGGCCAGGGGATCGATCCCCGCCTTGGCGACGTCCTCGTACTGCGCCAGGTACCAGAGCGGGTCGAACAGCGGATGCGGCGAGAGCCCGTCGCGCCAGCCGACGGTCACGTAGTGCAACAGCGGCGGCGAGCCGGCCGCCTCGGGGGGCGCCTGGCGGCGATACCAGGCCGGGTCGAACAGCGGATGCGGCGAGAGCCCGTCGCGCCAGCCCTGGCGCAGATAGTGCGAGACCGGGTCTTCGTTCGCGGCGAGGTCAGGCCCTTGGCTCGCATAGTGGGCCACGTCGAACAGCGGGTGCGGATCGCGCGCGCGCCACGCGCCCACCTGTAGGAAGTGCGCCAGCGGCGAGGCGTCGCCCAGGTCGGCGGCGTTGCGTTCGCGATAGTAGACGGGGTCGAACAGCGGATGCGGCGCCACGTCCGCGTCCGCTCCGTGCGCGATATAGTGGCTCAGCGGCGACTGGCCGTAGGCCGCGGCGTCGGGGACGGCGGCCAGATACCAGGCTTGGTCGAACAGGGTCCGGGGCGCGGCCGCCGGGTCGGCGCCGCGCTGCGCATAGGCGGTGATCTCGCCCAGGTCCGCGCCGCGCCACAGGCCGCTTTCCGCGATCCTCAGGGTTTCCGCCGCCAATCCCCGCCGCATCAGCGCGCGCCGCCAGGGCTCGAAGGGTTTCGGCGCGGGTCCCTCGCGGGCGGCCAGGCGCGCCACCGCCTCGCGCCGGGCGACCGCCTGGGCCTCGGCTCGGCCGCTCAACGCCGCATTTAGCGCCAGCGTCAGGTCGCTGCGGGTGAGCGCCTCGCGCACCTGGGCCTCGTGGGTCAGGCGATGCGCCAGGGCCAACTCGGCGCGCAGGGCGGCGACCTTTCCGGCCACGGCGGCGGCCTTGCGGGCGAGGCCCGCGGGATGGGCCTCCCCGGACTTCGACAGGGGAGGCCGCGATGGGGGGGCCTTCGATGGGGGCGCGGCGGTCTTGGCCATGGCGGTTGTCTCGGGTGCGCGCCGGGGCCTGTCAAGGCGGCCTGCTTAGAGCCCCTCGCGCTCCAGCCAATGCGAATAGCTGCCCTCGCCCGCCGCGAACGGATCGGGGAAGGCCGCCTGCAGATCGCCGCGCTGGCGATAGAGCACGCGATGCGCCTTTTCGATCGGCATCCCGTCGGCGTAATCGCCATGGGCCCACCAGCGCTCCGGGATGGCGGCGTCCGTCGCCCGGGTCACCTGGCGCTTGTACCAGCTCCAGACCTCGTAGACCGGGAAGTTCCGGCCGCCGTACTTGCGGGTCATGGCGTCGCCCATCGGCCCCAGCTTGGTGAAATGCCAGAAGCGCAGGGGCGCGCCGTTGACGGTGAGCTGGCCGTCCTTGTGCGCCGCCACGGTGCGCGTGCTGAGGTTCCAGCTGGCGACGTTATAGCCGGGGTCGCGGATCACCTTGACCTTGTCGAACAGCGCCGGGACGTGATCGCACCACCGCTGGTCGACGAACAGGCCGGCGGGCATGTCATCGTAGCACCAGTCGAGCAGGCGGTCGTTCCACCACCGGGCGAACCGGGCGCCCTCGCCCGTCGTGCGGATGGCCACGAACCCCAGGTTGAAGATGCCGGTGCGCGAGGCCGAAAGGTCGTTGTCGGCGATCGCTTCAGGGGTCTGATTGGGATCGATCAGGTGCGGCGTGAGCAGAATGTCGTGCTCTTCCAGCCAGGCCTCCAGAGGCTCGAGGCTGGCGAACAGGGCGGTGTCCGGATCGAGGTAGATCACCGCATCGGCGCCGGAGCCGCAAGCCTGATGGAGGAACGGGCCCTTCACCGCGGTGCAGACCTCGACCACGTCGTGCTTGAAGAGCCAGCGCTGGAAGTCCGGGATGCCCAGAGCCTCGGCCCAGACCACGCGGTCGAACGGCTCCGTCGCGGGATCGAAGCGGAAGCCGGCCGGCGGCTGGTCGGTGATCAGGGCCACCAGCTCCCAGTCCGGATGGAAGCGGCGCAGGGTCTGGAACAGCACCCGCGCCCGGTTCAGGTAGGAGAAGGTGAAGCTGGAGTAGCAGAGCACCTTCATGCGCGGTCCTCCAGCAGGTCGACGGTGAGCGCGCTGAACGCCAGGTCGTAGAGCCGGGGCTTGCGCACCGCGCGCGACAGGGCCGCGATGTCGCCGCTCGCGAACATCGCGCCCAAAGCGGCCTCGTCGTTCAGCACGACGCCGTGCCCGGTTTCCTCGACCAAGGCCGCCACGTTGCCGCTGTCCGGGCCGGTGATCACCGCCGCCCCGGCCGCCACCGCCTCATAGGCGGCGAAGGAGAAGGTCTCGCGGCAGAGCGGCCAGAGCAGCACCGCATCGGCTTCGCATCGCGCGATGGCCTCCTGCATGGCGCGCGGCCGCGCGTCGGTGACGGTGACCCGGTGGAACTCCAGCGGCAGGCCGGCCGGCGTCCGGCCGCCCAGGTGCAGGAAGTGGTAGCGCGGGTCGTCCGCGTGCCGGACGGCCAGCTCGCGGAAGATTTCCCAGCCCTTGTGGGCGACCGGCATGCCCGCATAGGCGATGCGCAGGGGTCGGCCGGCGGGCACGCTGGGCGCCGGAGCCGCCGCGACCAGCCGCGCGTGCGGCCAGACCCGCTCGCCGGCCGTCGGATAGCTCGAACGCGCCTTCCAAAGCTCGAGCGTGGTCGGCGCGGGGCTGACCACGGTGAGCGACAGCCGCTCGAACAGTCGCGCGTGTTGGTCGGTGTGCCGCGCCCGCGCCGGTCCGTAGATGCAGATGCCGCAGGCCGCGCTGTCCGGTGGCGGCGCGGCGCAATCCTCGACGTCGTTGCGCAGCAGGTGGAAGCCTGCGCAGAGGCTCGCAAAGTCGTGCAGCCAGAAGAACCCGGTCCTCAAGCCCACCGCCGCCAGGATGTCGGCGGTCTCGCCGGCGTTGTGGCCGAGCAGGCTGTGGATGGCGAAGCTGCGCTGTCCCGCCTTCACCTCGGCGCCAGCCTCGCCCAGGGCGTCGGCCACCGTCTCGGGCGTAAACACGCCGAGCGCCTTGCCGTTCAGCAGAACGCCGAGGCAGCCGGGCTCGCCGCGCAGCCGGACGACCGGCCAGGGTTTGGCCGGATAGAGGTGCAGGTGGTCGCGGCCGAGCGCGGCGATTTGCGCGCCTTCGCGCTGCAAGCAGAGCTGCACGCCCCCCGTGTTGGCGGTGTAGTCGTCGTGGCTGAAGGTGACGTGCAGGTCGCAAAGCCCGGTCCGCGCGCCGGCCAGCGCCTTGCCGAGCGCGGCGGCGGTTCCCGGCTTCAGCCCCGCCGAGGCCCGCGCCACCGCCGCGATCCGGGCCTCCACCGGCGTCAGGCGCTTGATGATCTCATAGCGAAAGCCGAGCTCGGTGCGCCCGGTCCGCCCCTCGGCGCGTCCGGCGCTGAGGAAATGCACGAACGGGTTGACGCCGGACGCGGCGACATCGGGGTAGTTTTCGAGGTAGTCCTGGATCGAGAAGGCCGCGTTCGGATCGCGGCCCTCACGCCAGCCGCTGGCGAGGAAATGATCCAGCGGATCCTCGCCCGTCCTGGCCACATCGGGATTGCCGGCGACATAGAAGGCGGCGTCGAACTCCGTGGCCGCCAGCGTCCGCTCGCCGCGGCCGAGGGCGGCTGCTTCGGCCTCCGCGTCGGCGATCTCGCGGCGGTCGTCGGGGGTCTCGAAGCGCCAGGCCGGCGCCTCGCCTCGCCGCGCCCGGGGCAATAGGTAGTCCTGGGCCGCGGCCGAGCGGACGATCTCCCGCCCCTCGCGGCGGCCGAGCGTCAGGTAGTGGTGCAGCGGGTTCCAGCCGTCCCTGGCGACTTCCGGATAGGCCTCGACATAGGCCCGGGTGGAGAACCACGGCGCGGGGTCGCGCCCCTCGCGCCAGCCGCTGGCCGCGTAGTGGGCGATGGGATCGAGCCCGCTGTCGGCGATGTCCGGATTGACCGCCCGGTAGAAGGCGCAGTCGACCGCCGTCGAGATCACCCGATGGACATCCTCGGCGGAAGCCTTGGCGGGGGCCAGGACGGCCATGCGGCGTAAAATCCCTGTGCTGCGGCCCAGCCTGTACGCGAAGGGGGGCTGTGTGCAACAGAAGGGGGCAGTGATCAACCGGCGGAGGCCTTGCAGGGCCGCCCCGCTCCTCGTAGAGCCAAGGCCCGATGACCACCCCCACGGTCCCTTCCGCAACACCGGCGCGCACCGCCTACCTGGTCCTGGGGATGCACCGCTCGGGCACCTCGGCGGTGACCCAGGTGCTGGCGCTGGCCGGGGCGTCCCTGCCGCAAAACCTGATGGGCGGGGACGAGCACAACACCAGGGGCTACTTCGAGCCCTGGAAGGTCGCCACGTTCGACGACGAGCGCCTGCGGGCCGGCGGTACGGCGTGGGACGACATCTTCGCCTTCCCCTACCAGCCCCTCCCCGCCAAGGCCGAACGCGGCTGGCTGGATCGCGCGCGGGCGCTGTTCGAGGACGAGTATGGCGAGGTCCGCCACCCGCTGCTGAAGGACCCGCGGGTGACGGTGCTGATGCCGCTGTGGCGCACGGTGCTGGCGGAACTGGAGGTCGGCGCCCGCTGCGTGATCCCGGTGCGCCATCCGCTGGCCGTGGCCGGCTCGCTCGCGCGGCGCAACGGCTTTGCGCCCGAGAAGTCGGTGCTGGTCTGGGCCGCCTACATGCTGGCCGCCGAGGCCTACACTCGCGACCTGCCGCGCGCCTTCGTGAGCTACGATGGCCTGCTCGGCGACTGGCGGGCCGAGGTCGCGCGCATCGAGGCGGCCCACGCCGCGCCGCTGCCGGATATGACCGAAGCCGCAGCCCAAGCCATCAGCCGGTTCCTCACCCCGGACCTGCGCCACAACGACGCTGAAGGCGGCTTGAAGGCCTTGGGCTGGGCCGGCGCGCTGGCAGGCCAGGTGCTGGACTGGTTCCAGGCCGCCGCTACGGGACCGGCGCCCGGCCCTGCGGCGCTGGACGTGGCCGCCGCCGAGCTTGGCCGCCGCGCCCAGGAGATCGGCGCGCTGGTCTCCCCCGCCGCGCGCGATCTCGACGCGGCGCGCGCCGAACTGCTGGACCTGCGCCAGCGCCTGGCGTTCGAGCAGGGCCACGTGCGCAGCCTGCAGGTCCAGATCGAGGCCCTGAGCCGCGACGCCGCGGCGGCGTCCGGGCGCCTCGACGCCATCCTGGCCGGCGACTGAGGCGGGATCGCCCGGACGTGACCGATTCCATCGCCCCCGGCGCCCTGATCGAGCAACGGCGCGCCGCCCAGGCCGAACGGGAGCGGATCGGCGCCGAGCGCTGGACGCATTTCCAGGCGGCCACCCGGAAGCGTTACGCCGGCCACGCCCGACGCCGCCTCGCGCCTGCACTCGCCCGGTGGCTGGCCCGCGGCAAGACCCCGGGGCGGGTCCTGTTGCTGCGCGCCTCTGGCCTCTGGGAGCCGCGCCTCACCGTCAGTCTGGGCTCGACGCCGGGCCCCGCGGTCCAGCTCGGCGCCTACGTCCGGGCCGGGCCGGATCCCGCCGCCCAGCCCCGGGCCCTGTTCGACCAGAGCTGGTACCTTGAGCGCGCGCCGACGCTGGCCGGCAGCCGCTGGCCGCTGCTGGCCCACTATCTGGTGGTGGGCGACGGGCACAACCTCAGTCCGCACCCGCTGTTCGACGCCCCCGCCTACCGCGCCCGGCACGGGGCGAAGATGAGCGTGGCCGGGCTCACCGCCCTGGAGCACTTCCTGTTCGAGGGCGCCGCGGAGGGCGCCGACCCGCACCCGCTGTTCAGCGTCCGCCACTATGTCGGCCAGTCCGACGAGCTGGCCGCGTCCGGCGAGAACCCGCTCGTCCACTACCTGCGCACGGGCTGGCGCGAGGGCCTGGAGCCGCACCCGCTGTTCGCTGGCGGCTGGTATCTGGAGCAGACCCCGGACGCCCGGGCCGCGGAGATCGCGCCGCTGCTGCACTACGTCATCGCAGGCGCCATGGAGGGGCGCGATCCGCACCCGCTGTTCGACACCGCCCTCTACCGCAAACAACGCCAAGGCGGGATGCGCGGCGACGCCCTGACCGATTTCCTGAGCGGCGGCGCGCGGCCCCACGAGAGCCCGACGCCGCACTTCAATCCCGACTACTACCTGGAGCAGGCTGGCGATCGGCCGCAGGCCAAAGCCAACCCGTTGCTGCACTACCTGACGATCGGCGCCTACGAGGGCCTGTGGCCGGCGCCGGACTTCGACGAAACCGGCTATTTCGCAGCCCATCCGGACGCCGCGGCCTCGCCGTTCAGCGGCCTGGAGCATTGGGTGCGCCGCCGCGCCGAGCGGCCGACGCCCGGCGCCGCGGCGGGGCGCACGGTCTCCGCCGAGGCGCTGTTCAAGGACCTGCGGCGGGCCTCCGAACCCGACCCGGACGCCTATGGCGCCGCCGCCTATGCGGCGCTGCGGCGGCCCGGCGGCAGCGCCGGCGCGCGCGAACCCGTGCAGGTCATCGCCATCCGGCGCATGGCGGCCCCCGACTGGGTGGCGGTGGCCCGCGCCCTGCCGAACTTCCGCGGGCATCTCCAGCCGCGCCTGACCGCCGACGCCTTCAGCGACCCCGCCGACCCGGCCCGGCTGCGACGCGACGTGGCGCTGGCCCAGCGCTATGGCCTGGCGGGCTTCTGCCACGAGGTCGCCACCGCCAAGGCGGCCGCGACGATCTCCGCCGCCGACTTCCCGTTCTGCGTGGCCTGGACCGGCCGGACGGAGGCGGCCAAGGCGGTCGCAGCCCTGGCGCCGATCCTGACTGCGGAGCACGCCATCCGGATCGACGGCCGGCCGTTGCTCCTGCTGCCGCCGAACGCCGACCTCGCGGCCTGGCGCCAGGCCGGCGACCCGTTCCTGGTCCAGCGCGGCGGCGCGCCCAAGCCGGGCTTCGACGCGCATCTCGCCGAGCCGTCCGCCGCCCGCGCGCCGGAAGGCCCCCGCGGCCCGGTGATCAACCCCGACTTTCGCGGCCTGGTGCACGACCACCTGACCCTGGTGGCCGAGCGGCTGGCCCAGCCCCTGAGCCCCGACGCCTTCCCCCTGGTCGTCGCCGCCCACGACACGACGCCTCGGTCCCAGAACACCGCCGTCGTCTGGCAAGGCGCAAGCCCCGGCGCCCTGCAGGCGTGGCTGGAGGCGGCCAGCGATGCGGTCCGCGACCGCGCGCCGGATCGGCGGCTGGTCTTCGTGCATGCCTGGAACGACTGGGAGACGGGCGCTGCGCTCAGCCCCGACCTGCGCTTCGGTCACGGCTGGCTGGAGGCGGTGCGCAACGCCGCCGACGCCGACCTGCTCGCGCCCGCGGCCGCCTCGTGACCGAGATCACCGTCGTCGGCTACCCGTTCCAGCCGACCGGCATGGCCGAGCACGCCCGCTCCACCTTCCGCGCCTTCCAGGCCGCCGGCCTGGCGCCGCGCCTGCTGGACGTGGCCGACGCCAACCGCGGTTTGGATCCGGACCTGGAACGCGACTTTGGCCCCCACGTGACGACGACGCTGGGCGCGGGCGTGAACCTGTTCGGGGTCAACGGCGACGAGGCGGCGCGGGTGATCGACAAGGTCGGGGAGGCGGCGTTCGCCCGGGGCTACAACATCGCCTATCCAGCGTGGGAGCTCGCCCGCTATCCCAAGGTCTGGGCCGACGTGCTGAACCGCTTCGACGAGATCTGGGCGCCCTCGGCCTTCGTCCAGCAAGCCCTGCAGGGCGCGGTGTCCCGGCCGGTGCATCGCATGCCGCTGCCGGTCGACCTGAAGCTCTCGTCGTTTCTCGGGCGGCGCCATTTCGGCATCCCGGAAGACGCCTTCGTGATGGTGTTCTTCTTCGACTTCGCCTCCTTCGCCGACCGCAAGAACCCGAACGCGGTGCTGGAGGCCTTCGAGCTGCTGGCCGCCCGCCGTCCCGAGGCCGCGCTCCATTGCGTCATCAAGTCCCGCGGCGGGCGCGACGGCGACGGGGCGCAGGACCGGCTGGAAGCGCGGCTGGCGGCGCTCGGCCCGCGCGCCCAGGCGCTCTACGGCGACCTCGCCGACAACGAGATCAAGAACCTGGTGCGGGTCTGCGACGTGTTCGTCTCCCTGCACCGCTCGGAAGGTTTCGGGCGCGGCATGGCCGAGGCGATGGCGCTGGGGCGCCCGGCCATCGCCACAGGTTACTCCGGCAACCTCGACTTCATGGTCCCCGGGACCGGCCTGCTGGTCGACTACGACCTGGTCCCGGTCGCGCCCGGCGCCTACCCGCAAGGCGACGGCCAGGTCTGGGCCGAGGCTTCGCCCGAGCACGCCTCGCGGCTGATCGAGCAACTGCTGGACGACCCCGCCGAAGCCCGCGCCATGGGCGCGCGCGCCAGGGCCTTCATGCGCGAGGCCTATTCCGTCGAGGCGCTGGGCCGCCGCTACGCCGCGCGGCTGGAGGCGATCGGCCGAAGCTAAGCCTTGCGCCAGCGCGGCGGGTCGAGGGCCGTGTAGAGCACGCCCACCATAGCGGCGAGGTCGAGCAGGTAGAGGTAGCGATAGTCGCAGGCCACGGAGATCGCCGCGAAGCTGGCGACGAAGGCCAGCGTCCCGCCGAGCAGCGCCACGAACACCCAGTCCGCCGGATCGCGCCGGCGCAGCAACAGCACGATCACGCCCACCGCCACCAACGCCCAGGTCAGGTGCGAGAACACCGGCGTGCCGTAGAAATGCCTGGCGTAGCTGGCGAGCCCCTGGTCCTGGATGTCGACGCCGGTCTGCATGTCGAGGGTCTTGAGCATCGCGGCGGGCCCGACCACGCCCACCTGCACCGGCAGGCAGAGCTCCAGCTTCGGGGTCAGGAACACCCAGCGGAACACGTCGGCGCGCTGCAAGAGATACGCCGCCGGATAGTGGATGACGATCCGCCGCCACTGGGCGTCCATGGCCGCGTCCGGGACATGCCACAGCGTCTTGCGGAAGCTGTCGTCGAGATCGAGGGTGTCGACGCGGCTCGGCGAATAGATCTTCGCGGCCTCGCCTTCGATCCGCGCCTGGGCGGCGGGGTCGACCTTGCCGATTTCCTTGAGTTTCAGCCGCGGATGGTGCGCCTTGGCGCCGACCACGTCGTAGTGTTCGAGGATGAGCGCTGCGGCGTTCGGGCGCAGCTTTGCGACCGTCTGGCCGGGGGTTGCGAGATGGTTGAGGCCGAGAGCGAGGAGGCCGGCTGCGACCAGCGCCCCGAGCCCCCAGGCGAGGCCCCTGCGCCAGCCGCCGGCGCGCGCCGTCCAGCCTAGGGCGCCCGCAGCCGCGACCACTAGGATCAGGCCGTTCTGCCTGACCAGGGCCGCCAGCGCCAGGCAGGCCAGCGCGCCGGCCAGCGACAGGATCGGCGGGCGCGCCGCCCATCGCCGGGCGGCGTGGGCCAGCAGGATGAATCCCGCGATCGTCAGGTTGGCGAACAGCACGTCGCGCCAGACGATGCCCTGGTAGATCAGCACTTGCGGCGTCAGGATCGCGGCCACGCCCAGCGCCACCGCCAGCCAGCTCGACCGGGGCCGCAACCGGGTCAGCGACATCAGGCTGAGGAACAGCAGGGCCGCCGAGGCCGTCACATAGAGGCCGGTGCCGGCCACCAGGCCGTCGAAAGGCTTCAGCACCCAGGACGACACCGCCGGCGCCCAGGTCTGGCGGATCCCGGTCCGCGCCTCGGTCAGGGCCACCACGGAATCCAGCGACAGCTGACCAGGGACGTTCGCCGCCAGCGTCAGCAGCAAGCCGGCCGCCATGACGATCCGAAACGCCGCGCCCTTCCGATATTCGCGCCTGTCTTCTACGGGGCTCGCCTCGCTCAAGCGCCTGCCCTCCTCCGCCGCCTCGTCCGCTAGGTAGAAGCCCGCCCGCCGGTTGGGAAGCGCCAAAAGGCCTGGGGCGCAGCCGTCGGGCTTGCTAAGGGTGCAGCTGTCCGGACGGCGGACAGGGGATGGGAGTCCTGGATGAGCGAGCGCGACCTTGCCGGCCTGCTCGCGCGATTCCCAAAGACGCGTCCCGAGCTGCCTGCGAAGCTGCAGGCCATCTATACCCGCCAGTACGTCGAGAACCGGGCCGGCGCGACGCCCGCCGCCTCGATGGCCCAGCGACTGGAGCGCTGGCTGCACCGTCAGGTGGCCGCCGACGTGAAGGATGGCGCAGCCTCGCCGACGCTCGAGCTCGGGGCCGGCAACCTCAACCAGCTGGTGTTCGAGCCGGCCGGCGCGGCTTACGACATCGTCGAGCCCTTCGAGGAACTCTATCGCGACTCGCCGTTGAGGGGCCGCATCCGCCAGGTGTTCGCCGACGTCGGCGACGTGCCGCCCGGCCATACCTACCAGCGCATCACCAGCGTGGCCTGCCTTGAGCACATCTGCGACCTGCCGCTGGTGCTGGCGCGGGCCGCGCGGCTGCTGGCGCCCGGCGGGGTCTTCCGCGCGGCGATCCCGAGCGAGGGCGGTTTCCTCTGGAAACTCGGCTGGATGGCCACCACGGGGCTCGAGTTCCGGCTGCGCCATGGGCTCGACTACGGCCTGATGATGGCCCATGAGCACGTCAACGACGCGCGCGAGATCGAGATCCTGCTGCGCGCCCTCTTCGAGGAGGTCGGGGCCAGCAGCTTCGGCTTCGGCCGCCAGTTTTCCCTCTACCGCTTCCTGGCCGCGGCGCGGCCGCGCCTGGAGGTGGCCGCCGCGTGGGAAGCACGCTTCCGCTGAGAGTTCAAACGCGAGGCGCGCCCGCTACGGGAGTCGCGAGGGTCCTGGCGTAGCAGGACGCCGTCGCGCCGCTGCTGCTGGTCAGCTCAACCCGAAGGTCCGCCACGCGATCGAAAACCCGGGGTTCGAAACTCCAGCTGACCGGCGCGTTGAGCGCGCCCGGGAAATATTTCGCGGCGTCGGGATTTCCCGCCGCCGGCGTCATGGTGGCTGCATGCGCCCCGTCGACGAACAGGTCCGCCCGGACGATCTGTCGCCCCGGATTCGGGTCGATCCCCCAGCCGCGCCAAGCCTGCCCGGCGTCGCCCAGCGGCGCGAACCCGGCGAACGGCAGGGCGGTGACCTCGAGCGAGGCCAGATCGACCTCGGGGCCGGCCACGACATAGAGGTCCTGGTTCTCGAAGAGGGCGCGGGGGAAATGGCGGAGCTCCGCCCGCGGGCCGCAACTGTCTCGAACCGCGCGCCCGACGTAATCCGGGCTCACATAGCTCATCCCGTAGATTTTCGGGTCGAGCGAGCCGCTTTCGCTCCACTCGGCATAGCCGATGCCCGCGGCGTCGATCGCCTGCCCGTCCGGCGCATAGGCGACATCGTGGACCGAGAACGCCAGAAGCCCGCGCGGCCCGACGAGCGCCTGGAGCCGAGCCAGCCAGCGCTGGAAAAGGCCGTCCGGCAGATGGGAAAAGACCGAACCGGCGAAGACCAGCGAAAAGCGGAGCGGCAGGGCGAATCGATCCGGATCGGTGACCGACACCAAGCCGTTCACGCCGAACGCCTCGGCCTGCCACGCGACGGCTTCGGGATAGATGTCCGAGACCCATATCCGCTCGCGCGGCAGGCTTTGACGCAACATGCGCGTCAGCCGGCCGTAGCCCGAGCCGAAGTCGAGAACCGCATCCAGCGCCTCGAAGCCGCCCAGGCGGTCCACCAGCTGCCGGTACACCGCGAAGCTCCGCAGGGCGGACTCGATGTAGCGGAAAAAGGCCGCGCCCGGACGGCCGGGATAGCCCGCGAGTATCCCGTTGAACATTTCGTCGCCCGGCGGGACGTCGACGCTCGCCGCCTCCGCGCCGATGCCGGAGCGGTTCAACAGGTCGCGAACAAAGGCCTGGTAGGCGGGCTCCAGATTCGCGATCTGCATGACGGTCAGCCGGCCTTTCGCCAGGGCGTCGGCGGATCCACGGCGGCGTAGATCAGCCCGGCGATCGCCGCCAGGTCGCTGAAGTAGAGATAGCGGTAGTCGCAGGCGATCGAGATGATGAAAAAGCTCGCGGCGAAGGCCAGGCCCCCGAGTTGCAGGGCCGCGATGGCGATATCGGCCGGCTGCCGGCGCCAGAGCAGCAGCCCCGCCAGCACCGCGGAGATCGCCAGATAGAGCCCGTGCCGGTAGACCGGCGTGTCGAAGAACCAGGTCGCATAGTTGTTGAGCTGCACGTCGGACTGGACGTAGCGCTGGCTGAGCTTCAGGGGCGCCATCTTGTCGGCCGGAGCGTCGACGCCCAGGTAGACCGGCAGGCACCAGTCGATCACCGGCGGGGCGACCAGCCAGCGGAAATCCTCCAGGCGCACGCGCAGGTAAAGCGCCGGATGCCTGAAGATCAGGTCGAACCACTGCGCCTGGGCCGCGGGGTCGGAGACCGCGTTGAAGGCGTCGCCCATCGCCTGGTCGCGGTCGACGAAGTCCACGCGACGGCCGGAGTAGTCGAACCGCGCCCGCTGGCGGATCACCTGGGCGGCGGCAGGATCGGAGGCCGCCATCAGGTCCAGCGGATAGTGCGGATCCATCGCGACGGCGCCGATCAGGTCGTAGTTCTGCACGATGCGGATGCCGGTGGAGACCCCGGTGTCGCGCGAGCCGTGCGGCGGGAAGGACAGCGCGGTCATCGCCGCGCCGGTCATCACCACCGCGACGAAGCCGCCCAGGCCCCAGGCGACGCCGCGCCGCCAGCGCTCCTGGCTGGCGATCCAGCCCAGGGCCACGGCGGCCAGGACCGCGGCGATTATCCCGTTCTGGCGAACCTGGCTTCCGGCCGCCAGCAGGACCAGGGCGCAGGCGAGATAGAGCCACCGCCGGCGCGCGTTCGGCCAAGCGCGGGCGGCGTGGGCCACGCAGATCAGGCCGGCCACCGCGCAGTTGGCGAACATCACGTCCTTCCAGACGATCGCCTGGTAGATCAGCACCTGCGGAATCAGGACCACGGCGGCGGCCGCGGCGACCGCCAACCAGCTGGTCCGGGGCCGCAGATCGGCCAGCGACGCCAGGCTGGCATAGAACAACAGGCCGCTGACCGTGACGTAGAGCGCCGTTCCCGGGATCACCGCATCGAACGCCCCCAGCACCCAGGCGTAGAGCGCCGGGCCCCAGGTATTCCGGACGTGGAAATGCCCTTCGTAGAGCTGGGCCACGGAGTCGTAGGAAAGGTGGCCGGGCAGGTTCGCGCCCAGCATCAGCAGCAGGCCGGCCGCCAGCACCGCGCGCAGCGCGCTTCGCGCCTTGATCTGCCGCCTGAACCCCATCATGCGCCCGTCACACCCCCGGCTGCGGGGTTCTGGTACGGGGCTTGGCCGCCGATGAGAAGCGCAAAAGCGTGGCCGCTTGGCGGGGGGGACCAATCGTGGTGAGTTGCGCCCACATGACCGTCGTCTACGTCCTCGCCCACTTCGACGACGAATACTGCGCCCTGCCGCTGATCCGCCAGGCAGCGGCGCAAGGCCGCGAGCAGCTGTTCGTCCACGTGGCCGACTACCGCGATCCGCACCTGGCCACGCGCCGCCATCGTGAGACCCTGGCCTTCCTCGCGGCGCAGGGCGTCGCGGCGGCCTCGCAGATCCACTTGGGCGCCGGCTCGGGCTGGTGGGACGGCGAGCTTTGGCGCCACGCCGGCGCCGCCTACACGGCGTTGAAGGCGGCCGTGCCGGGGCCGATCGAGCGGGTCGTCGTTCCGGCCTGGGAGGGCGGCCATCCCGACCATGACGTCTGCGCGGCCCTGGGCGTCAAGCTGGCGGCCGAGCGCGGCGCCGCCCCGGTCGACCAGATCGCCCTCTACCAGGGCAAGGGTCTGCCCTGGATCTTCTACCGCGCGTGCTCGCCGCTGGCCGAGAACGGGCCGGCCCATGAGATGCGGCTGGGCGCCGGGGAATGGGCGCGGTGGCTGGCCGCGGTCGGCGCCTTCCCCTCGCAGCTGAAGGCCTGGTCGGGCCTGCTGCCGGCCATGGCCATGACCTTCGCCCGGCAAGGGACCTTCCGCTACCAGTCGCTGGACCCGGCGCGGATCGGCGAACGCCCGCACGACGGCGGCCTGCTCTACGAGCGGATGTTCAAGACGCCCTACGCCGAGGTCCGCGCCGCCGTGGACCGCCTGGCCGCCGACGGCCTGGCGCCGTGGGCGGGCCCGGAGGTCGGGCCGTGAGCGGCCTCGTCTTCCGGCCCGCCGCGCACGAGGACCTGGACAGCACGGTCGCTCTGATGGGCCAGGGCTTTCCCGGCGCGCATAAGTTCAGCCGCGGGTTCCTGCAGTGGCAGTACTACGACAACCCGGCGGGCGAGCCCCTGGGCTGCAACATCGACGACGGCGAACGGCTGGTCGGCCACCTGATGGGCATCCCGCTGAACGTGCGCCTGCGCGGGCGGCGGGCGGTGGTCACCCTGATCATGAACGTGGCGACACATCCGGAGTATCGCGGGCGAGGCCTGTTCCTGGAGTTGGTCCGCCGCGTGGCGGAGATGTCGGCGCAGCGCGGCCATGCGGGCGTGGTCGGCGTCGCCAACCAGCAGACCGAGCGCGCCTATCGCACCAAGCTCGGCTTCCAGAACGTCGCGGGCCTCGGCGCCCACGTCGAACTGCTGCCGCAGCGCATCGACATGGCCCGCGCGCTGGGCGCGGCGGAGTTCGCCCACGCCTGGACCGACGAGACCCTGGCGTGGCGGCTGAAGAACCCCGCCAATCCCTTGCGGATCGCCGGCGGGACGGCGGACAGCTTGGTCGTCGAAGGCGCCTCGACCCTGCCGCTGGTCCGCGCGCGCGGCGTCATTCCCCGCATGGGCCTGAGCGAACCGGCGAGTGGGACCGTCGCTGGACCGGCGGTGGTGCTGGGCCTGACGCCCAAGGGGACGGCGCGACACCGCCTGGCCATCCCTATACCGCAGCGCCTGCGCCCCTCGCCGCTGCGGATGATCTGGCTGAACCATCACGTCCCCGACGACCGGCTCGATCCCGAGCGGATCCTGTTCAGCTTCCTGGACTTCGACGCCTTCTAACCCGCCACCGCGCGCTGGCCCTGCATGATCACCGCGAAGCCGCCCAGCATCAGCAGGTAGCCGACTGCAAACCGCCAATCGAGCGGCTCCTTGAACACCAGCCACGCCACCAGCGGCACCAGGCCGGAGCCGACGATCGAGAAGGCGTAGGCGGTCGACAACGGCACCCGCGTCAGGATGTAGAACCAGAACAGGGCGGTCAGGCCATACCAGGCGAAGGCCCCGATCAGCGGCACATTGGTGATCAGCCTGACCACCAGCGGCCCCGAGAGCCGCGCGTTGTTGACCGCGGCGAACTTGAACAGCGTCTGGCCGACCGGCAGGGCGAGGGAGAAGCCGGCGCAGAGCAGGGCGTCCTTGGGGATCACTTGGGCGTCTCCTCGGCTTCCATCCGCGCGATGGTGCGTAGGTACGGGTGGATCGGCCGGCTGGGCACGTTCAGCACGTCGAAGTTCAAGGCCTGCATCAAGAGCTGCGCGCCCAGGATCACCGGCAGGGCGGCGGCCATGACCACGCCGGCGGAGGCGGCGTGGCTATGGGGCGTGACCATGTAGTGGATGGCGTAGCCCACGCCGAACAGCATGAAGAGCACACCGAACACCAGTTCCAGGCTGGCGGCGGAAAAGTCGCGCACGAAGTATTGCCCGAGCAGCCGCTGAAAGAAGTTCCGGATGTGCTTGAGCGCGAACGGCCCGACGATCGCCCCGATCCGCAGGTTCGAGACCTCTCCGCCATAGCGCGCGGGCATCGGCACGTCGCGGACCACCGCGCGCAGGGTGCTGAGGTGGTAGAGCAGGTCGGTCTCGAAGAAGAATCGCCGGGAGACGCGCTTTTCGATCACCATCCGCGCCACCTGCCCCTCGATCGCGGTGTAGCCGTTGGTCGGGTCGAAGATGTTCCAGTAGCCGGTGGAGAGCTTGGCCGCGAAGCTCAGGGCGGCGTTGCCCAGCACCCGGATCGTCGGCATGGTCGCCAGGTGGCTGATCGAGGTGAAGCGGTTGCCCTTGGCGTAGTCGGCCTCGCCCAGCAGGATCGGGGCCACTAGGTGGGCGATGTAGCCCAGGTCCATCTGATCGTCGCCGTCCACCTTGACCAGCACCTGGCCGCCCCGGGCGATGGCTTCGCGGTAACCGGCCATGGTCGCCCCGCCGACCCCCTGGTTCTGCGCCAGCCGCACGACCACCACCCGAGGGTCGGCGGTGTTCTGTTCGATGAAGTCGCCGGAGTGCTCCGGGCAGGCGTCGTCGACGCAGACGATGCCGTCCACCCAGGCCGGGGCCTTGGCGATCACGTCGAGGATGTGCGCCCTGACCTTGTAGCAGGGCGCCACCAGCCACACACCGGCGCCGTCGAGCGTCGGGTCGAACGCGCGCAACAGCCTGCGCCGGTCCTCGATGGGACCTGTCGCCGCGCCCTGCGCAATCCTGTCCATGGACGCCATGCGCCCGGCTAACACGGAAGGCGTGGCAGTGGCAAAGCGCCGTCCTTGCGCCGCAATACCCTGGCTGTTAGGAGCGCCCCTTCGTCGGGAGCCTCCCCTTACCGGGAAACGAATGGACACCGCCACCCACATGCTGCGAACCGGACGGCGCGGGGCGCTGTTCGAGTATCAGATGGCGCTGCGGGACCTGCGGTCGTCGGCCGAGCGCATCGACCTGGCGTGGTCGCTGGCCTGGCACGACGTGGTCTCCCGCTATCGCGGCTCGATCCTGGGGCCTCTGTGGATCACCCTTTCCATGGGCCTGATGGTGCTGGGCATCGGCTTCCTGTGGGGCGAGCTGTTCCGCGTTCCGACCCACGACTTCATCCCCTTCGTGGCGGTGGGGATCGTGTTCTTCGGCACCGTGACCGGCACGATCAACGAAGGTTGTGACACCTTCGTGCAGGCCGCCGGCATGCTGTCGCAGACCGCCTTGCCGATGTTCACCTTCGTCTGGCGTACGGTGTTCCGCAACCTGATCAACCTTGGCCATCACCTGCTGATCGTGCTGGTGGTGCTGGTCTATTTCGGCTTCTGGCGCCTCGCGAACTATCCGGTGGCGGCGCTCGGCCTGCTGCTGATGGTCGTCAACGTGGCCTGGATCTCGATGCTGGTGGCCATCGCCTCGGCGCGGTTCCGCGACATCCCGCAAATCGTCATGTCGGTGACTCAGGCGGCGGCGATCATGACCCCGGTGTTCTGGCTGCCCGACCGGATCAGCGACAAGCACCGCGCGATCCTCGACCTCAACCCCTTCTATCACCTGCTGGAGGCCGTGCGGGCTCCGCTGCTGGGCCATCAGGTGGCGCCGCACACCTATCTCTTCCTGACCGGCATGGCGGCGGTGGGGTGGGCGCTCACCTTCAGCATCTTTGCGCGCACCCGCCGCAGGATCGTGCACTACCTATGAAGGCGCCTCCGGTCTCCATTTCCTGCAAGGCCCTGACCCTGCGCTTCCCGGTCTATGGCGTGGACGCCAAGTCGCTGAAGAAGCACCTGGCCAAGATCACCGTCGGCGGCAAGCTCGGCCGCTCGCACGGCTCGACCGAGGTGACCGCGCTCACCAACCTCAACCTGGAGCTGAAGGCCGGCGACCGGCTGGGCCTGGTGGGCCACAACGGCTCGGGCAAGACCACGCTGTTGCGCGCGCTCTCCGGCGCCTATGAGCCCGACGAGGGCAGCGTCGAGGTCCAGGGCCACATCGCGGCGCTGCTCGACCTCAGCCTCGGCATCGATCCCTCGGCCACCGGCTACGACAATATCCGCCTGCGCGGACGAATCGCCGGGCTGACCTCGAAGGACATCGACGAACGGATGGACGAGATCGCCGAGTTTTCCGGCCTCGGCCCGTTCCTGGCCATGCCCGTGAAGACCTATTCGGCCGGCATGCAGGCGCGCCTCGCCTTCGCCGCGGCCACCGCCGTCGAGGCCGATGTGCTGTTGATGGACGAATGGATCGCGGTGGGCGACGCCGACTTCCAGCGGATCGCCCACAAGCGGTTGCTGAAGCTGGTCGAGCGGGCCGGCATCCTGGTTCTGGCCTCGCACGACGTGGAGCTGCTGCAGCTCTACTGCAACAAGGTCATGCGACTGGAGGGCGGCGTCGCCTCGCCGGTCACCGACATCAAGAAGCTCGCCGAACTGATGGCCGCCGCCTGAACCGCGCCACGTTGCGGCGCAAACCCCTCCCCTGATAGACCGGGCCTCGCCAGCGGGGGCCGCAAGGTATCGACTTGGACGTCATCTTCACCATCGTCTCCCGCAACTATGCCGCCCAGGCCGCCACCCTGATGGAGAGCCTGGCGATCGCCGAGCCCGCCGCGCGGCGCGTGGTGATCGCCACCGACGGCCCGATCCCGGCGCTCGAGCGATTCGCCGAAGTCATCGACGCGGCGTCGCTCGACGTCCCCTATGCGGCGATGAGCGTCTATTACGACGCCCTGGAGTTGAATACCGCGGTGAAGCCCTACGCCTTCCGCCGGTTTTTGACCGAGCCGGGCGTCACCTCGGCCACCTACCTCGACCCCGACATCTATGTCTTCCAGCCGCTGGAGCGGGTGCGCCAGGGCCTGGACCAGGCTCAGCTGGTGCTGACGCCGCACCTGACCCGGCCGCTGCTGGGTTCCGCCATGCCCAACGACCACGCGATCCTGCGCTCGGGCTCCTACAACCTGGGCTTCTGCGCGGCCCGCGCCGAGCCGAAGGTCGTCGATCTGATGGCCTGGTGGGCCGAGCGTTGCGCCTTCGACTGTCGGGTCGACCTCAAGGACGGCCTGTTCACCGACCAGCGCTGGATGGACCTCGCGCCCGGCTTCGTCGACAGCCTGGACGTGGTTCGCGAGCCGGTGCTGAACCTCGCCTACTGGAACCTCGAAGGCCGCACCCTGGCGCGCGGCGCGGACGGCTGGACGGTGGACGGGGCGCCGCTGCAGTTCTTCCACTATTCCGGCTTCGACCCGGCCCGCCCCGACGTGCTGTCCAAGCACCAGGACCGAGTCCGCGTCCAGCCGGGCTCGCCGCTGGCTGGTCTTCTGCAGGACTATGCCAAGGCCATGCTGCGCAACGGCCATGAGACCAGCCGCGCGGTCCCTTACGCCCATCTGCGTTTCCCCTCCGGACGCCCGATCACCGGCGCCATGCGCCGCCGGGCGCTCCGGGCCGCCCGCGACGGCAAGGACTTCTCGGCCGGTCTCACGGCGGCCGTGGAGGCTTGGGTCGATGCGCCCGATCCGGAGGCTTCGGCCCCCGGCCTGCCTGACGTCACCCGGATCATGGACCAGGTTTGGCGCGACGTGCCCACCGGCTTCCAGCTCGACTACGAAGTCGGCCGCGTGGGTTTCCACCAGTTCTTCGCCGAGCACGCGGTGACCCTCGGCGCCGACGCCCTGGCCGGATCCGCGGCGCAAGGCCTGCTGGCGGCCTGGCGCAGCGGGACGCGCGAGCCGGACGCCGCCGTCTGGGGCGAGGCGCCCTGGCGCGGGCCGGCGACCGGCGCGCTCGACTGGCTGCGGCAACCCTGCGCCGACGGGACGCCGCGCGCCGCCAAGGCCCTGCTGGCCGCCCGCCGCGACCTGCGGGCGAAGTTCGCCGACGACCCCGCCGGTCTGATCGCCTGGTGCCTCGGCGCGGAGGCCGCCGCCGGCCGCTTCGCGCCAGACCTGTTGCCGCGCGCCGCGCTCGACGACCGGGCGCGCGACCCGACCCCCTTGCTGGCCGCGGCCCGGCTCGCCGAACCCGGCGCGAGCGACTTGAAGCGCCGGCTTTCCGCGGGCTTCGGCGTGGCCGCGCGTGCGGGCTGGCCGCAAGCCCTGACCGAGGCCCTGCGCGCGCCGTTCCTGGCGGCCGCGCCCGCCCAGCCGGCGTCGTTCATCCGCCTCTTCCTGGAGATCTGGGAAAGCCGCGTCGACCTGCAGCGCCTGTTCCCGC
>JBIOED010000056.1:0-20334 GCA_044445675.1 Caulobacterales bacterium
CGCGCAACATTCCAACTGACCACTGCACCGGGGCGCGCGGGCGGCGAGCGGCGGCCGGCGACGCCCATCCGACCGGGTGGCGCGGCGCCCGCGGCCGCGGCGGCGGCGCGGGCCTTGATGAGCGTGCGGGCGCGCAGGCCGGACAGCACGGCGTCGAGGCCGGCCAGCAGGGCGATCAGGAAGCCGAGTTCCCCTTCGCGCACGCCCTGGCGCCAGATGTAGCAGGTCCAGAACCGGCCGAGCGCGCCCAGAAGGTCGCCGAACAGGCCGCCGCCGTCGCCGGCGTCGGCCAGGTCCTGCGCGCGCAGGGCGGTCTGGCGATTGAGGCGGGCGACCATGTGGCCGACATCCGGGTCGGCGTGGCGGGTCAGCGGAGTCTCCAGCGCGCCGGCGAAGCGGCCGTCGAGGATCGCGGCCGGCTCGACCCGGCGGGCCGTCCAGCGCTTGACCCGCCGGCGATAGAGCCGCGGCGCCGCCACCTCGCCGAGGCCGGCCCCCCAGCCGCGGCGCACCAGGGTCTGGCCCACGAAATTGTCGATCGGCACGTCGAACCAGTCGCCGCCCGGCCGGCCGTGGATGGCGGCGCGGACCTCGTAGGCCAGGGGGGCGGCCACCTGTTCGTCCGGCTCGACCTCCAGCACCCATTCCCCCAGGCAGGCCGACACCCCCGCGGCCTTGCGCTGGCTCTCCAGCGGGAAGATGCCGTCGATCACTCTGGCGCCGAACTGCCGGGCGATCTCCTGGGAACGGTCGGTGCAGCGGTCGGCGACGACGACGACCTCGTCGCAGAAGTCGAGGCGGCGCAGGCAGTCCGCCAGGCGCGCCTCGTCATTATGCGTGCAAACCAGTGCCGATAGCTTCACCGGCGCCACCCCAACCACGAGCTTCACGGCGTACACCCACCGTTAAGCTAATGACGCCGCTGGTGCAGCTTGCCCCCCGCTCCGGCTTCAGGAATCAATCAAGACGGCCGCGGGCCGCCCCGCCCTCAGAACGCCGCGGCCAGGCGCAGACCGACCGTGCGGGGCCGCTGGGGGGTGATCTGGCGGACTTGGCCGAAGGTGAACGGGTTGCCGTAGGCGAAGGTGTTGCTCGCCGCGTCGGCGGGGTTGCTGGCGAAGACGCCGGCGCGCCAGCGCGCGGTGGCGATCTCGGCGATCAGCTCGGCGTCGACCACCGGGTCGGTGCGGGCCGACAAGGTCGGGTCGAAGGTCAGGCGGGCCGCGCCCACATAGTTGGCCCGGCCGGCCAGGCGGAGCGTCAGGTCTCCCACCAGCGGGCGCTCGTAGCGGGCGACCAGGCCGCCCGACCAGCGCGGCGCGCCGGGCAGGCCCGAGCCCAGGCGGTTGGCGAAGTCGAGGTTGGAGCGGGTGAACTTGGGCGCCGAATAGAGCGCGTTGGCCTGGACCGACAGGCCGAAGTCCCAGGCGTAGGCGGCCTCAGCCTCCACGCCACGGATGTGGGCGTCGCCGACGTTGGCGGTGTAGGCCAGGCCGGACGGGCGGTACTGGTCGGACTGAATGTTGGTCCATAGGTCGTAGAAGGCCGCGGCGCGCAGCGTCAGCCGCTGGCCCAGGAACCGCCCCTTGGCGCCGATCTCGAAGTTGTCCAGCCGGTCGGGCTCGAAGCCGGCGCGCGACGGCCGGATGGTCAGGAAGCCGGTGGAGTTGACGCCGCCGGGCCGGAAACCTTCCGAAATCAGGCCGTAAAGCAACGCGCCGTCGTCGAACTGGCGCTGGATCGAGAGCTTGGAGGAGACGCCGCTGAAGCTTTCGCTTTCGTTCACGCTGCGCGACTGGGCGGGCGGTGCGCCGACGATCGTGGCGGTGACTGCGAGCCCGTTGACGAAGGCGCGCGCTCCGGCCGAAGCGGTCCAACCCGGCGCGAACTGCCAGGCCCCTTCGCCATAGACGGCAAGTTCGTATCGGCGGTCGCGGCGCTCTTCGTTGTAGACCCGCACGAGCGGCTGGACGCTGGCCGCGGCCAGCAATCCGGGGCTCGGCGCCGCCATGATGTCGAGCGACGACGGCGTGCGCTCCACCGACGCCGTGCCGTAGACGCCGGCCAGCCAGGATACCGGACCCGCGCCGCTGGAGGTCAGAACCAGGTCCTGCACCAGGCGGCGGATGCGGGCGCCTTCGGAATAGATGCCGAGGCTGGCGCCGGTGTCACTGAACACGCTGGCCTGGGCGGTGGCGTCGTAGAGGCTGGCGTAGGCGTTTTGCAGGTAGGCGGTGGACGACGCCAGGTTCGCCCAGCCCAGTTCGCCGTGCAGGGTGACCGCGGCTTGCGCGAAGTTGTTGTTGGAGGCTTCCCGCACCCGATTGGCGCGCCGGCCACGCTGGTCGAGGGCGATGTACTGGGTGTCGCGCGAGGTCAGCCGCTGGCCCGCCGCGGAGAGGTCGAGCGTCCAGCGCTCGCCGAGCTGTAGCCGGAACGCCGCCCGGCCGCCGACGCGGGTCGTGGAATCGACGTTGGAGAGACGCAGCGGGAGGTTGTCGAGATAACCGCCCTGGTCATCGTAGTAGGCAACGGCGCGCAGCGCAGCGCGACCGTCGGCCAGGGGGATGTTGACGTAGCCGTCGCCCTCGTAGCTGGGCGAGCCGCCGACGGTGTTGGCGGCCATGGCCTGGGCGCCGGCGGCGAAGCGGTCGGGATCGGGCTTGTTGGTGACGATGCGGTAGACGCCGGCGAGCGCGCCGGAGCCATAGAGCGCGCCCTGCGGGCCGCGCACGGTCTCCACCCGCTCGATGTCGACGAGCCTCAGATCCGGGTTGGGGGCGTTGTAGTTGATCGGAGCGTCGTCGAGGTAGGTCGAGACGGTCGAACGTGCGCGCCCGGTGAACGCCCCGTCGGAAAGGCCGCGGATCAAGAGCTTGTCGCGGCCGGGCCCGAGGTTGGTGGTCAGCACCCCCACCAGCTGCCCGGCGGTGGCGCGCACGTCGCTGGCGTTGGTGGCGACCAGCTGCTCGCCGGAGACGACGCTGACGCCGGCCGGCAGGGTGTCCAGGCGCTCCGGCCGCTTGCGGGCGGTGACCAGCAGCTCGCTCACCACGGGCGGGCCGGGTCCGACGAGCCGTGGCGCAGGCGCGGCGGCGGTGATGCGCACGGTCCGGGGGTCGACGATCTCCCAGGCGCAGGGCGCGCCGGCCAGGACGTGGGTCAGGGCGGCGCCAAGGCTGTAGCGGCCGGCCAGGGCGACGCGTCCGCCGGACCCGCAAGCCGAGGCGCCCAGCAGCGAGACGTTGGCCTGCACGGCCAGGTCGATCAACGCCTCGGCATAGGGCTTGGGCGCGATGTCGAAGCGGCGCCGCGCTTCGGCGGCCTCAGCTCGGCTGGCGAGCGTGAGGAGGCAAAGTCCCGCGAAGGACGCGCGCAGAAAGGCCTGCGGCCTGGATATGGCCCGTTGTCCCCCTCACGGCTTCGCCGCCGGATCGTGGCGAAGCAGCACAGCTTGGCCCGAGGGTAGCGCCTTGATCGGTGCGAGCAAGGCGAGGCGGCGAATAACCGCGGCCTGGTCGTCCAGGACGAGCACGCCGGAAACCCGGGTCTGCGCTAGCGCCGGGTCCTCCAGGATCATCGGCCGGGCGAATTGCTGGTTCAGGTCGGCGATCACGTCGCCCAGCGGCTGGTCGCGGTAGATCAGCCGGCCGGTGCGCCAGCTTTCGACCTGCTGCGGGTCGACCAGGCTGAGCTGAACGGCAGGGGCGCCCTGGGCGGTATCCAGGCGCTGGCCGGGATGCAGGCGCCAGACGCGGCCGGCGAGATGGCCTGCGGGGCGCACCTCGACGACCCCGCGCTCGACGGTGACCGACAGCTGGTCGCCGCGGCGGCGGACGTCGAAGCGGGTGCCGACCACGCGCACCGTGCGGTCGCCCGCCGCGATCAGGAAGGGGCGGGCCTTGTCGGCGGCGACATCGAACACCGCCTCGCCTTGCGGCAGCACCACCCGCCGCTCATGGGCCCCGAGGGTGACGCTGAGGCGCGAGCCGCCGTTCAGGTCGATGGTCGAGCCGTCAGCAAGCCTGACCGTGCGGTGTTCGCCCTTGGCGGTGGCGAAGGTCTGGACCGCCGCCGGGGCGGGCGCGCCGAACGGCATGACCGCCAGCGCGATCGTGGCCGCCGCCGCCAGGCCTCCGGCGATCAGCCAGCCGCGGGGGTTGCGCGCCGGGCGGCGCGGCGGCGACGCGGAGAGGGCGCGGACGACGTCGGGGGCGGCCGCCTGCAGCTCCAGCATGACGGCCAGCGCCACGTCATAGGCGGGCGGGTTGGCGGGATGGGCGGCGAGCCAGGCGTCGAATTCCAGGGCCTGGGCCAAGTCCAGGCCCGGGGCCTGCAGGCGCGCGACCCAATCGGCCGCCGCCCCCGCTGCGATCTGGGCGCGCCTGGCGTCGTCTCCCCGGGTCCAGGCCTCGCTCATCGGCGCCATCCAACGCGGCGCAGCCACGCGCCCGATATCCACATTGACGCCGCCGAGGGGGGCCGCCCCCCCGTCCCGACCGCCGCATCTCGCAATTTGAAGTTGATCATCGGGTAAACCCAGGGGCGAGCTTGGCGGCGAGCGCCTTGAGGGCGGCGCTGACGTGCTTTTCCACGGCCTTCACCGACAGGCCCATGGCCTGGGCGGTCTCGGCATGGCTGAGGCCCTCCAGCTTGTGCAGGCGAAAGGCGCGGCCGGCCTGGGGCGGCAGATCGCGGGCGGCGGCCACCAGTTGACGCAGGCGCTGGGCGGAGGCGAAAGCCTCGTCGGCGGGCGGCTCGTCGGCGATGTCGACGCCGCCGACCTCGGTGCGGGCCACCTGTCGCCAGGCGGTGTCGCGGGCCGCGGCGCGGGCCTCCCCGCGGGCGCGGTCGAGCATCAGGTTGAGCGCCATGCGGTAGAGCAGGGCGACCGGGGCGCCCACCGGCTCGGCCCGGTCGCGGGCGGCGAGCTTCAGATAGAGCTCCTGGGCCAGGTCCTCGGCCGCGGCCAGCGATCCGGCGCGGGCGGCCAGGAAGCGTACGAGGCTGGCCCGCCGCTCCAGGTAGGCGGCGAGCAGCGGATCGTCGGGGGAAGAGGACAGGTCGGCGGCCATGGCGTCCCAGGACTTCGGACCCCTGGTGTGCCGCAATTCGGGCCCCGGCGCCTAGGCCATCAGCCCCGCCTCCTGCAGGAACCCCAGCAACGCCGCGTTGAACGCCTCCGGCTGGTCGAGGTTGGCGCTGTGGCCGGCGCCCGCGATCACGACCTTCTTGGCGCCGGGAATCTTGGCGGCCATGTAGTCGGAGGCGGCGAGGAACGGGGTGTCGTCGGCCCCGACGATGACCACGGCGGGGACGGCGATCCCGGGCAGGCTTTCGATCACCCGGGCGTTCTTTTGGGTAAGCATGCCGCGGGCGGCGCGGGCGAGGCCGGAGGCGTCGCGGTGGCGGGCCAGGCGCACTTCGGCCCCGGCCCCGGCGAGGTCGGGCAGGCCCTCGGCCTCGAAGCGTTCGGCGCGGCGGACGGCGCCCTCGTTCCAGCTGGCGCGCGCCTGGTCGTTCTTGTAGCCCGGGCCGGTGTCGACGATCAGCAGGGCGCGGGTGCGCCGCGGGTGGGTGGCGTGGAAGGCGAGGCTCATGTAGCCGCCCAGCGACAGGCCGCCGACGATGGCGTCCCTGGCGCCCACGACGTCCAGCAGGGCGGCGATGTCGGCGATGGTGGCGGCCTCGGAGTAGGCGGCCGGATCCTGCGGATAGTCCGAGCGGCCGTGGCCGCGCATGTCCCAGGTGATGACCTTGAAGTGCGGCTCCAGCGGCGCGATCTGGCCGGCCCACATCTCGCCGGTGGAGGAATAGCCGTGGGTGAGGATCAGCGCCGGCCCGTCGCCTGCGACGTCGTAGTGGATATTGACCCCGTCACGGTCGAGCATGGGCATGGAACGTCCTCCGGTCGGGCGCTTCGAGGGCCGAGAGCGGAGGGTAGCGCGCCGGCGCGGGCGCGGCGAGGGTTGGAACTAGGCGGCGGCGTTGGCGGCGCCGGCGGCGGCAGGCGGCGGTTCGGCGGCGCGCTTGATGGCCTCGAGCAGGCCGGAAACCAGGATCGGCTTGGCGATGAAGTCGTTGAAGCCCAGGTCGCGGTATTCGCTCGGGCGGCGGCTGACGACGTCGGCGCTCAGGGCGATGACCGGCGTGGCCCGCTCGGGGCCGGGAGCGGCGCGCAGGCGCTCGACGGCCTCCAGGCCGCTCATGCCGGGCATGTGGATGTCCATCAGCACGACGTCGAAGGGCCGCTCGGCCAGCAGCTGCAGGGCCTCGGCGCCGGAGGAGGCCTTGACCGGGATGTGGTGGAAGGCGGTGAGGATTTCCTCCACGACGCGCAGGTTCATCGGATCGTCGTCCACGTGCAGGATGACGAGCGGGCGGCCGAACTTGGGATAGGTCTGCGACACCTCTTCCGGGCTCCGGATTGTGGGCGAACCCTGGCATACCAAAGGTTTCGGTAAGGCTGACGTTCACGGTGAATCCGGGTTAACCGGGACCGTTAGGGCTTTGCCGGGGCGCGCTGGGGCGGCTCTTCCTCTCGCCGTCATCGCCCGGCTTGTCCGGTGATCCATGCACTCCGCGGTTGTTCAGGGAACCTGGTGGTCCGCGGCGAGCGATCGCAGGGCTTTGCGACCGCGAGGGGCCCGGCCAAGTCGAGCCATAACATTTGACAATAAATTCAATACACTGTTTGAATGTCCTATCTAGGGCCTGAAGGTCGCCAGCAGGACCATCAGTTCGGGCTCGTCAACACGGCGGGCGGCTTCGGCGGGGGGCAGCCAGATTTTCTGGCGCTGGCCGAGTTCGGGGTAGGCGGCCGCCTCGCTCTCGACCAGCAGCGGGAACACGGCCACCCGGACGTGCTGCAGGCGGCCGTTCTTCAGGCGCTTGTCGTAGGCGTAGGCGCCGATCGGCCGCTTGCCGACCTTTCCCTGGACGCCGGCTTCCTCGAAGGCTTCCCGGGCGGCGGACTTCGGGGAATTCATGCCCTTGATCGGCCAGCCCTTGGGGATCACCCAGCGGCGCGTCTCGCGGCTGGTGATCAGCAGCACCTCGACCCCGCCGGCAGGGTCGCGGCGCCACGGCAGGGCGGCGAACTGGGCGCGCGGCTCGCGGTCGGGCTCGCGGTTGGAGGGCGGCGGGTGCGGACGCTTGGCCATGCCTAGCCCCAGGCCCGGTCGGCGAGGCGGGCCAGGCCATAGAAGGCGGCGCCCAGGAGGCCTGCCACCGGCATGGTGATCACCCAGGCCCAGACGATATTGCCGGCGATGTTCCAGCGCACGGCCGAGACGCGCCGCGCCGCGCCGACGCCGACGATGGCGCCGGTGATGGTGTGGGTGGTCGAGACCGGCACCCCGATGTTGGTGGCCAGGAACAGGGTAATGGCGCCGGCGGTCTCCGCGCAGAACCCCTGCTGCGGCGACAGGTGGGTGATCTTCGAGCCCATGGTGTGGACGATCCGCCAGCCGCCCATCAGCGTGCCCAGCGCCATGGCCGCCTGGCAGGACAGCACCACCCAGAACGGCACGTGGAAGGCGCCGGTCAGCTTGCCGTGGGCGTAGAGCAGGACGGCGATGATCCCCATGGTCTTCTGGGCGTCGTTGCCGCCGTGGCCCAGCGAGAAGGCTGCGGCCGACAGGAACTGCAGCTTGCGGAACACCCCGTCGGCGAGCGCCGGCGTGGCCTTCACGAAGGCCCAGGAGACGATCAGCACCAGCAGCAGGGCCAGGGCCAGGCCCAGCGCCGGCGAGACGACGATGCCGGCCACGGTCTTCCATACCCCGTTCCAGACCACGGGGCTGAGGCCCGCCTTGGCGACGCCCGCGCCGATCAGGCCGCCGATCAGGGCGTGGGAGGAGGACGAGGGGATGCCGCCCAGCCAGGTGACGATGTTCCAGGTGATGGCGCCGGCCAGCGCGCCGAAGATCACCGCATCGGAGACGATGCCGGGCGAGATGATCCCCTTGCCGACCGTCTGGGCCACGTGCTGGCCGAAGATGGCGAAGGCGATGAAGTTGAAGAAGGCCGCCCAGAACACCGCGTAGCGGGCCGGCAGCACCCGGGTCGAGACGATGGTGGCGATGGAGTTGGCCGCGTCGTGCAGGCCGTTCAGGAAGTCGAACGCCAGCGCCACGGCGATCAGCACGACCAGAAGCACTCCGGATCCGGCGAAAGCCATGCGCCGGCGGCCTAGAGGTGCTCGATCAGCACGGCGCTGATCCGGTTGGCGACGTCCTCGAAGCGGTCGACGACCTTTTCCAGGTGGTCGTAGATCTCGGCGCCGACGATGTAGGCCATGGGGTCCTTGCGCGCGGGACCCTTGTAGAGGGCCGAGATCCCGGCGTCGTAGAGAGTGTCGGACTGGTCTTCGAGCTGGGTGATCTCTTCGGCGATGGCGTTGAGGCGCGCGGCGTTGTCGCGCAGGCGACGCAGCTGCGGCACGGCCTCGGCGGTGAGCTCGGAGGTTTTGACGATGATGTCCCCCAGCTTGACCATGTCCGGCTGGAAGTCGCGCTGCTCGAACAGCATGATCGCCTTGGCGGTCTTGTGCATCTGGTCGATGGCGTCGTCCATCGAGGAGATCAGGTCGCGGATGTCGCTGCGGTCGAAGGGGGTGATGAAGGTCCGCCGCACGGCCAGGAGCACATCGCGGGTGATCAGGTCGGCGTCGTGCTCGTGGCGGGCCACCTCGGCGCAGTAGAGGGGCACGGCCTCGCCGCCGTTCAGCAGGTGGCGCAGGGACAGAGCCCCGGCCACGAGGGTCTTGGCGTGGGCCTCGAAGAGGTCGAAGAACTTCTCTTCCTTGGGCAGCAGGGCCTGGAACCAGTTCAGCATCGGGGCCTCTTGCGACGACGGCTCACGGCCGCTTGGACGCGGTGCGCAGCCGGGTGGGGAGAAGCGCGCCGCGGGCGCGCAGCACCGGGTATGCCGCGCCTTCGATCAGATGGGAATTCACCTGTTTCAGGTCGCGCAGGGCGTCGAGGTGCAGCGAGCTGGTCTCCACCGTCGAGACGTTGCCCGATTGCAGGCGATGGTAGTGGGCGCCCACCGCCTCGGCCTCGACGGCGCGGAAGGCCTCCTTCTCGGCGACCAGCAGGCGAGCCGCGCCCTCGTCGCCGCTGACGAACAGCGAGGCGGCCAGCCGGACGTTGGCGGCCACCCGGTCGATCAGGCGCACCAGGTCGGCCTCGCCCTCGGGCGAGAAGGCGACCCCGCGCTGCAGGCGCCGGCGCGCGACGCTGAGCAGGTTGCGGTCCACCAGGTCCCCGGCGTGCTCCATGTTGGTGGCGAAGGCCAGCACCTGGGCCAGCCGCTCGGCGTCGGCGGGGTTGAGGGGCCGCGGCGCGATGCTGGGAGCGATGGAGATCAGGTAGGCCTTGAGGGCGCTGTTCAGGCCGTCGAGCACGTCGTCCATCCGCTTGATGGCCTCGATCCCGGCGCGGCTGGGGGCGGCGATGGCGACCCGCAGGCCGGCCAGCATCGCCTCCAGGGTGTCGGCCATGCGCAGCGCCTCGCGGGTCGCCGCGCCCAGCGCCAGGGCCGGCGTCTCGCGCAGGGCGGGGTCGAGGTAGAGCGGCGCGCCGGGCGCGATCCCCTCATGGCGCTGCGGCAGCAGGCGCACGATGAGCCGCGCATAGCCGCGGATCCAGGGCAGGAAGGCCGCCGCCAGGGCCAGGTTGAACAGGGTGTGGAAATTGGCGAGCGCCCGGGCGGGACTGGGGCCGAGGTGGATGGCGTAGGGGGCGATGAAGCGGAAGCCCGCCACCGCGACGGCGACGCCGGCCAGCCGGGTGAGGAGATTGCCGAACGGCACGCGCTGGCTCGCCGGATCCGACCAGCTGGCGCCCTCCAGCAGCGGGTTGATCGCCGAGCCGAGGTTGGCGCCCAGCACCAGGGCCAGGCCGGCCTCCGGCGGCAACATGTGCATGCTCGCCATCGACATGGCGAACAGAACGGTCACCACGCTGGAATGCGCCGCCCAGGTGAACAGCGCCGCCGCCAGGATGGCCAGCGGCAGGTAACCGCCGGCGTGGGCCAGCAGCCAGCCTGCGCGGGGGTCGGCGACCAGCGGCCCGAGAAGCGCCAGGAACTGGTGCAGGGCGGTCAGCATCAGGCCCAGGCCGATCAGCACCCGGCCGAAATCCCTGACCGCCTGCTGTGCACGGCGAAACAGCACGACGCCAGCCAGCACCAGGATCGGGGCCAGGGCGACCACGTCGAACGACAGCAGCTGGACGACCAGCGTCGTGCCGACGTTGGCGCCCAGCATCACCGCCAGCGCCGGGGCGAGTTCCACCAGCCCGCCGGTGGAAAAGGCGGTCAGCATCAGGCCGGTGGCGGTCGAGCTTTGCAGGGCGACGGTGACCGCAGCGCCCGCGCCCAGGGCCTTCACGCGGTTGGACAGGGCGGCGGCCAGGACGGTGCGCAGCTTCGGTCCGAAGGTCCGCTGCACGCCGGTCTGCACCATGTGCACGCCCCACAGCAGCAGGGCGGCGAAGCCGGCGAGGTCGAGGATGACGAGGTAGAAGGCGATGGCGGGCGGACTCCGGGCGCGGGACTCAAGCCTCGAGGACTGTGAGCCCAGAATGATCCGGGTCCGGAGCATTGCAAGGCGTTTGCCGCCGCGCGGCGGGCGGCGGCGTTGCATTGCCGGCGCGGGCTGGGCAAAGGTCCAGATCGCATCGACGAAGGGGTCCGGATGGCAGGCGTGGTCGCGCTCGGCGAGTGCATGGTGGAGCTGAGCCTGACGGGGCCGGCCAGCGCCCTGATCGGCTCGGCCGGGGACACCTTCAACAGCGCGGTCTACCTGCAGCGGCTGGGGGTCCCGGCGGCCTATGGCACGGCCCTGGGGGCGGGCGATCCGTTCAGCCGCGCGATCCTGGCCAAGATGGCCGACGAGGGGATGGACGCCAGCCTGGTGGTGCAGGTCGAGGACCGCGTGCCCGGGCTCTACGCGATCCAGCGAGACGCCCAGGGCGAGCGCAGCTTCTACTACTGGCGCGGCGAGGCGCCGGCGCGGGACTATTTCGAACTGGCGGACGTGGCGAAGCTGCGCGCGGCGATGCTGGAGGCGCAATTGGTCTACGTCTCAGCGATCAGCCTGGCGGTGGTCGGCGAGGCTGGGCGGGCAGTGCTGACGCCGCTGTTGCAGGAGGCGGCCAAGGCGGGCGTGGCGGTGGCCTTCGACACCAACTACCGCGCGCGGCTGTGGCCCGGCGCCGAGGTCGCGCGGCCGGCCATCGCCGCGGCGATCGCCACCAGCCGATATCTGTCGCTCAGCGACGCGGACGTGGCGGCCTTCGACGGCGGCGACGCGGACGCCCTGGCGCGGGCCTGGGCGGCCAAGGGGGTCGAGGTGGTGCTGCGCCACCAGGACCGGCGGGTGGAGGTGCTGAGCGGCGGCGAGGTCATCCGCTTCGCCGCGGAGCCCGCGACTCCGGCGGTCGACGCCACCGGGGCGGGCGACGCCTTCAACGCCGCCTACCTGGCCGCCCGGCTGAAGGGCCAGGCGGTGGCCGTGGCCGTGGCGGCCGCCCGCCGCCTGGCCCGCGTGGTCGTGCAGTACCCGGGCGCGATCATCCCGAAGACGGCGATGCCGGACTAAGGCTCCTCCCTTCGTCCCCGCAGCGGGAAGGGAAGTCACACGTCGTTGCGGTAGACCAGGAACCCCGACTTTTCCGCCACCTGGTCGTAGAGGCGCATGGCGGTCGCGTTGGTCTCGTGGGTCTGCCAGTAGACGCGGGGCGAGCCGGCGGCGTGGGCGCGGGCGTAGACCGCCTCGATCAGCGCCTTGCCGACCCCGCCGCCACGCGCCGAGGCGTCGGTGAACAGGTCCTGCAGGTAGCAGGTGAGCGCGATCGCCGTGGTCGAGCGGTGGAAGAGGTAGTGGACCAGGCCGATCAGCCGCCCGTCCCGTTCGGCGACCAGGGCGTGGACCGGCTCATCCAGGTCGAAGAACCGGCCCCAGGTGGCGGCGGTGACCGCCTCCGGCAGGGCCGTCGGTCCGGCGCGGCCATAGAAGGTGTTGTAGCCGTCCCAGAGCGGCCGCCAGGCCCCATGATCGGCGCGGGCGACCTCGCGGACGATCAGCGCGCCGGCCATGGCTAGAGGTTCACCACGCCGCCGGATTTCACATAGCCGTCGACCACGTCGCCGAGCACGGTCAGCGGCACCGCGCCGGTCTTGATCAAGAGGTCGTCGAAGGTGCGCAGGTCGTACCGGGAGCCCAGGCCCGCCTTGGCGCGGTCGCGCAGGCGATTGATCTCGGTGTGGCCGACCTTGTAGCCACAGGCCTGGCCGGGCGTGCCGGTGTAGCGGTCGATCTCGCTGGTCATGGCTTCGCGGGTGCGGCCGGAGTTGTCCACGGCCCACTGCACGGCCCGTTCGCGGCTCCAGCGCTTGGCGTGCAGTCCGGTGTCGACCACCAGGCGCACGGCGCGGAACTTCTGGGCCTGCAGGTACCCCAGACGCCCGGCCCAGTCGTCGTCGTACATGCCGATCTCGTCGGCGAGCTGCTCGGCGTAGAGGGCGTAGCCTTCGACGTAGGCGTTGAAGCCGGAGATCAGGATGCGGACGAGCGGCAGCTTGCCGGTCTCGGTCAGATAGGCGCCCTGCCAGGTGTGGCCCGGAATGGTCTCGTGATAGGTCAAGCTGGGCAGCGAGAATTTCGGCCAGGTCGAGGTCGATTTCAGGTTGATGTAGTAGGTCGACGGCCGCGAGCCGTCGAGGGAACCGCTGTTCATGTAGCCCAACCCTGCGCCGTCCTGGATGGCGACGGGCACGCGCTTGACCACCACCGGCGCCTTGAGCCTCAGGTTGAAGGCTTTGGGAAGCTGCGGCCGGACGCCGGCGATCAGGCCGTTCAGGTAGGCGATCAGCCGATCGCGCCCGGCGTCGGTGTCGGGGAACAGGTACTTGGGGTCCTTGCCCATGGCGGTCATCCGCTCGCCGACCGAGCCCTGGGTCAGTCCCTGGGCGCGCAGCAGGCCGTCCATGCGGGCCTCGATGGCCTTGTTCTGCTCCAGGCCCATGGCGTGGACCTGATCCGGCGTCAGGGTCGTGGTGGTGCCTTCGTGGAGCAGCCAGCGGTAGTAGGCCTCGCCGTTCGGCAGGCGCCAGACGCCGGCGTCGTGGCCGGCGCGGGCTTGCAGGCCCTTCAGCGTGGCGAGCTGGGCGGCGAGCGCGGGATAGACCTCCTTCTCGACGAGGGCGGCGGCGCGCGCCTGATAGTCGCCGGCCAGGCCCGCTTCCCTGGCCTTGCGGCCGAGCGAGGTGGCCAGCCGCGCCTGGGCGGCGGGGACGGCCAGCAGGCCCTGCTGCTGGCCTATGGCGTTGGCCAGGATGAAGTCCGGGGCGATGACGCCCAGGCCGGCGTCCTTGCGCACCCGCTCGGTCTCCTGGGTCAGCACGCGCGCCATGGCGTGGACACGGGATAGGTAAGCCTCAGCGTCGGCCGCGGTGTTCACCTTGTGCTGGCTGTCGAGGAATTCCGGGACGCTGGAATAGGCGCCGCTCTGCTGGCTGACCACATAGGGGCCGGCGCTTTCGCCCAGGGCCGATTCCATGGTGTTCTCGCCGTAGTCGAACGGCGCGGCGTCGCGGCCGAGTTCGAAGGCGTATTTGACCACCGCCTTGTTCAGACGGGCGGTGGGCGACAGGCCGGCGTCGGGGAAGGCCGCGAGCCGGGCGAGGCCCGCACGGCACCAGGCGCGATCGGCGGTGATATGGGCCATGGAGGCGTCGCCGAGCTGCGACTTCAGGGCCGCACGCTTGTCGGTGTCCAGGCCAAGCCCGGTGGCGGTCTCCGGGGAAGCGGTCAGCAGGTGCTCGCAGACGCCGTCGAAATAGCGGTTGAGGGCGGCGTCGCCGGGGGCCGCCGTCGTGGGGACCCCGGGCCCTGCGCCCCGGGGCTTCGGCGCGGCGGCGGTGAGGGCGGCCGCGGCGGCGGCGGTCAGCAGGTGGCGGCGGTCGAGGCTCATGCAAGGTCCCTGAACTGAAAGGCGAGGCGGGACCCTAGGGTGTGCGCAGGCGTCGCGGCAAGGCGCGGCGGATTAACAAAACGACAGGTTGGCGACGGAGCGCCAGGAGGGTCAACCGGCCTTCATCCTGTTTCCGAACAGGGGGTTAAGCGTAGCGGCGGTATGTGGTGTCCGATCACCTTCGAAAGGGCCTCGCAGATGTCGGACTTCCAAGTCAACGCGGTGACCGCTCCGCCGCCGATCGCCGCGGTCCGGCAGGTCGAGCCGCCGAAACCGCCCAAGGCCCAGTCGGACCACGAGCCGGCCAACCCCGCGACCTCCTCGCGCGGCCCGGCCGTGGTGCTGAGCGGGGCGGTGGCCCAGGGCGCCGAGCGCCACGGGCGCCAGCCGCCGGCCGACGGCCCGCCGACCGGCCAGCATGTCAATCAGGTGATCTGAGGAAGAACCCCAAGGCGCAGCCGCCTTCGTCAGAACAGCCCCAGAGCCTTGAGGCTGGCGACGCCGTCGCGGGCGGCGATGAGGTGGTCGTGGACGGCGATGCGCAAGGGGCGGCCGGCGGCCACGACTTGGCGGGTCATGTCGACATCGGCGGCCGAGGGGGTCGGGTCGCCGGAGGGGTGGTTGTGCACCAGGATCACGGCGCTGGCGGAGAGCTCCAGGGCGCGGCGCATGACTTCGCGGGGATAGACCGGCGCGTGGTCGACGGTGCCGCGGTTCATCACCTCGTCGGCGATCAACTGGTTCTTCTTGTCGAGGAAGAGGACGCGGAACTGCTCGCGCGCCTCGTGCGCCAGGGCGGCCTTCACATAGGCCAGCAGCGCCGACCAGGAGGAGATCACCGGGCGTTTGGCGACGGCCTCGCGGGCGGTGCGCAGGGCGGTCTCCTGCAGCAGCTTGAGGTCGAGCGCCTGGGCGTCGCCGACGCCCGGGACGGTCTTCAGGTCGTCGATGGTCGCGCCCAGCACGCCGCCCAGGGAGCCGAAGCGGGCGAGCAACTGCTTGGCCAGCGGCTTGACGTCGCCGCGCGGGATCGCGCGGAACAGGTGCAGCTCCAGCACCTCGTAGTCGGGCAGGGCGGAAAGCCCGCCGGCCAGGGCGCGTTCGCGCAGGCGCTCGCGGTGGCCGGCGTAGTGCGGCCGAACCTTGGCCGCGCGCTGGGGGGCCAGCCACAGGTCGGGCTGGGCGGCGGCGTCCTGAACGGCGACGGAGGAGTCCATGGGATGACAATGTTCCCCATGTGTTCCCGTTTGGCAAGGCCAAGCTGTCAGCCGCCCGTCACCTTCATGTCCCCGTCACCTTGATATCGTTGTCCGAGGAGTTGCGGTCGATGCGCTTGTTGTAGGGGTCGACGCCGGCGTAGAGCGGCTTCCTGTCCACGATGACGGTGAAGGTCTGGGTCCCGGTGCGGATCGGCTGGCGCTGCATGTAGAGCACGTCCTTGGCCGTGAAGGCCTTCTTGCCGGGCTCGGCGGTGAACACGCCCACGTCGACGGTCTCGCCGGTGAGCGGCGCCTCGGTCTCCTTGCCCTGGCCGTTGGCGTAGAGCTTCTTGGCGTCCACCGTGAGGGTGACGTCCCAGCGGCCGTCGGGACGTTTCCTGGCCACCGCAGTCCTGGCCTTGAAGTCGTAGAGGGTGATCCTCTCGAAGAGGTCGGTGATCAGCTGCTGCTTGTCGGCCGGGGCCTCGGCGCGGAAGTCGTTCACCAGCTCCAGCGAGGTCGGATAGGGCGCCGGCTTGAACGCGTGGGCGGCCAGGAACTTGCGCAGGGCGCGGTTGACCGCGGCCTCGCCGATCTCGTCCTGCAGCCGGTACATGACCAGCGAGCCCTTGTTGTAGTGGATGTACTGCTGGTTCTCCACGCGTTCGAGGGGTTGTTCCCCCAACGGGTCGCCGCCGCGCGCCTTCAGGTAGGTGTCGAGCTCGTACTTGAGGAACTTCCGGATCATGTCCGGCCCGTACATGTGCTTCATCACCATCAGGGCGGAGTATTGCGCCAGCGTCTCGTCGAGCATGGTCGAGCCCTGCTCGTCGGCCCCGATCACCTGGTGGGCCCACCATTGGTGGGCGAGTTCGTGGGCGCCGACATAGGTGACCATGTCGATGCGCGAGGGATCGCTGGAGGCGTCGGCGATGAAGGCCAGGCCCTCGGACCACGGCACCGTGCCCGCGAAGGACTGGGCGAAGGACCCGTGCGGCGCCGGGAATTCCAGGAAGCGCAGCTGGCGGAACTGATAGGGGCTGAAATTGGCCTGGTCGTAGTCGAGGCCGGCCTGCGCCGTGCGGATCATCCGGCCGACGTTCCAGGCATGGGCGGGGTCGTAGTAGACGCTGATCGCCACGCCCTTGTAGTTGACGGTCTTCACGGCGTAGCGGGCGGACTGCAGGGAGAAGAAGTTCAGGATCGGGGCTTCGGTGACGAAGCGCGCGGTGCGCCGCCCGTCCGCCACGCTGGAGGAGACCTGGTAGCCGGGCGCGACCGGCGTCTGGTCGGCGTCGGTGGTGAGGGTGATGTCGGAGGTCACCCAGTCGGAATCGTGGGAGATGAGGCTGAACCTCGCCGCGGCCGGATCGCCGAGCTTCGGCATCCTGAGCTCGGACGGCAGGCCGTACTTGCGCCGCCGGGCGCGGTCCTGGAGGAACTGCCGGCGTTGCACGCCGAACACCGGCGAGATCTCCAGGGCGTTGACGAAGGTCCCGTTGTCCACCACCCCGGTCCAGGGCGCGCCGTTCTTGAAGCCGCGCTGCGCGCGCACCGTCTCGAAGGAGACCGTCCGGCGCTCGCCGGGCCGCATCGGCACGTCGAATTCCAGGATGCGGTAGCCGAACCGGCCGTAGGCCGCCTTCTCGTGCGCGCCCTGGACGGCGAGCCTCAGGACCTTGAGGTCGCGGTCGAGGAAATGGACGTGGACCTCGCTCAGCGGCGCGCCGGTGCGGTTCTCGATGGTGTAGGCCCCCGTGGTCGCGATCTTCGGCGTGTGGGGGAACACCTCGACGTTCAGCCTGATCGCGACGATCGTCGGCTGGGGCCGGTCGTGGAACCGCCAGAGCGCCTTTTCGGCGTCGGCTTCGAACCGCTCCGCCTGCAGGTGGTTGCGGTAGGGATTCCAGACATTGGTGTTGACGAAGATGTAGGCCCCGGAGGCCACGAAGGCGACAAGGGCGAGCGCCAGGATCGCCCCCGGCGCGCCCTTCAGCCGCCCAGGCAGCCGCCGCAGCCGCGGCCGCAAGCGCGTCTCGGTCCCCCGCCGCCAAAGGCCGTAGGAGAGCACCGTCAGGATCACGGCGAAGGCGCTCCAATAGGCCCGCAGCCAGTAGGCGCCGATCCAGAACCGCCCCTGGCCGTTCATGTCGGAGAGCGGCACGGCCGGGCCGTCGGCGTATTGGTAGAGGCTGTGCTCGAAGCCGAGGTCGCCCATGACGATCTTGGCGACGATGAAATAGAGCACCATGACGCCAAAACCGGCGAACTTCTGCGGGCTCAGCGCCTGCACGAAGATCGCCAGGACGGCCAGCAGGACGATGTCGATCGACTGCGGCAACACCCACCACAGCAGGTACTTGCCGATCTCGAAGTCGAAGAAGCCCTTGACCGCCTGCAGGACGATGGCGACGGCGACGCTCACCAGCAGGGTGGTGATCAGCACCAGCGAGATCGCCAGGATCTTGGGAACGATGAACGCCCAGTCCGGCACGGCCGTCGCGTCGATAAGCTCGTGCGTGCGCCGATCGCGTTCGCGCCAGACCAGCTCGCCGGAATAGTAGATCGCGATGATGTAGATGATCAGGGTGAAGGCGCCCTGCAGCGCCTCGATGGTCACCCGGGTCACGGGATAGATCCGCCCGCCATAGATGCTGATGTCGGTGGCGAACCACAGGTTGACGACCGAAAGCCCCGCCGCCAGCGCGAGCAGCACGACGTAGGCGGGGCTCTTGAACACCTGGCCCATGTCGAGGCGCGTACGGGCCCAGAGCTGGGCGCGCGCGGTCGCCGCGTTGAACACCGGCCTGGGCAAGGGGGCGTCGGAGGCGGCGGGCGCGGCCTCCTCGCTGCCCGCCGCGAGCTTCGCAGCCCGGCGCTCGGCGCGTGAGGCCTTGCCGGTTTCGAACCGGAACAGGCCGTAGGCCAGCGCCAGGAAGCCCAGGGCGATGGCGAACCAGATCAGCTTGTTCCAGAGCAGATAGCCCTCGACCGGCGGGAGCAGGCTGTTGCGCTCGGCGGCGGTCCAGTAGCGGGTGGCCAGGCCGAAGGCGGCGCTGCCGTTCGGCTCCCAGAGCGCCGCGGTGGTCTCCATCCCCTGCCGGCTGAGGGCCAGGGCGGCGACGGAGCGCAGCACGAAGAACCCGATGACGCCGACGTAGGTCCACATCATCGAACGCGTCACCGTGGCGAGCGCGAAGAAGATCGCTGAGCTCAGGAACAGCACCGGCAGCGCCAGCACGAAGTAGCCGAACAGGTAGGCGGCGGGCATGAACGGCCCGACCGCCTCGTGGTCCACCCAGGGCATCAGCGAGCCCAGCCACACCCCGAAGGGGACGGCGACGAACGCCAGGGCGGCGGCCAGATAGGCCCCCGCGAAGCGGCCGAACAGGTAATCGAACTTGCTGACCCGGGTGGAATAGATCAGCGGGCCGAAGCCGGTGTCGTCGTCGCGCACCACGACGTTGGACACGAAGGCGGTGGCGACGAACATGTAGATGATCGCGAAGACCAGGCTGGTCTGGGCGATGACGAACGGCCCGTTCTTATGCACATTGGCGGTGTCGCCGATGTGGACGTTGTCCGAGGCCAGGAAGCCGAACGCCAGGAGGAAGGCGACGATCATCGCGATCCAGAAGATCGGCTGGCGCACCTGGTAGCGGAACTCGAAGCCCGCGATCTTGAAGAACATGACCTGGGGTTCCCCTCACGCCGCCTTGCGCGACGACGCCAGGGTGGAGAAGTAGACATCCTCCAGGCCGCCCACGACCGGGGTGAAGCCGTCGCCCGGATCGGCGTCGGCGGCCACGTGGATCACCGTGCGGCCGGCGAACAGGCGGGTGGAGATCACCTGGTATCGGGCGCGGGCCAGCTCCAGCTCGACCTTGTCGATGGTCTTTATCCAGATGCGGCCCTGGAGGGCCGCCATCAGGTCGGTGGGCGCGCCCTGGCTGACGATCCGCCCGTCGACGATGATCGCCATGGCCGGGCAAAGGTCCGCCACGTCCTCGACGATGTGGGTGGAGAGGATCACCACCACGTTCTCGCCGATCTCGGCCAGCAGGTTGAGGAAGCGGTTGCGCTCTTCCGGGTCGAGGCCGGCGGTGGGCTCGTCGACGATAATCAGCGCCGGGTCGCCGATCAGCGCCTGGGCGATGCCGAAGCGCTGGCGCATGCCGCCGGAGAAGCCGGCCAGGGCCTTCTTGCGCACCCCCCACAGGTTGGTCTGGTTGAGCAGGCTGTCCACCGTCTCGCGGCGGGCCCTGGGCTCGGCGACGCCCTTCAGCACCGCCATGTGGTCGAGCATGTCGTAGGCCGAGACCCGGGGATAGACGCCGAAGTCCTGCGGCAGGTAGCCCAGGGTGCGGCGCAGCGCCTCCGGGGCGGCGATCACGTCGATGTCGCCGAACCGGATCGCGCCCGAGGTCGGGGTCTGCAGGGTCGCCACCGAGCGCATCAGCGTCGACTTGCCGGCGCCGTTGGGACCCAGCAGGCCGAACATGCCCTTGGCCACGTCCAGGCTGACGTCGTCCAGGGCGCGCACGCCGTTGGCATAGACGTGCGTCAGGTTCTCGATTGAAAGCACAGCCCTCTCCCCGGTGGAGCGCCACGCTGACCCCGTTCGATCGCCGGTGGCAAGTGAGAGAAGCGTAACCTTGCGATGGCCGGCGAAGATGTTGGTCGAGGCCATCTGGCGCGGCCGGTGGGGCGGGCAGGGTGGCGACCCGTCTTCCTTCCCTGACCGTCATTCTCTTTCCTGACCGTCATCCCCCGGCTTGTCCGGGGGACCCATCATCTCCGCGGTTGCCGATGAAGCGCGGGGGCGTCGCCGCTGGCCACTGCCACTTACTGTGTTCATGGGTGGCCCGGACAAGCCGGGCCATGACGTTTCTTAATAAATTCAAGGATCGCTATCGATCCTAACGTGTCCAGGTCGGAGAACGGTCGGGACGAAGGGGGGCGATCTGCGTTCCTCAGACGAGGGCCAGCGGGACGCTCGCGAGGTCGCCGCGCCAGACCCGCCGGGCCTGCGCCATGTGCCTGCGCGCGTCGGTCTGGCGGCCAGCCCTGGCCTCGGCTTGCGAGAGCACCTTCAGGGCCAGCGCGTCCTGCGGCCAGGCCGCCAGGCTGGTGTTGGCCTCGCGGATGGCGTC
>JBIOED010000057.1:0-19777 GCA_044445675.1 Caulobacterales bacterium
GCCGCCGCGCACCACGTCGGCCCCGTTCCCGCCGTCGAGGGTGTCGTTGCCGAGGTTGCCCAGCACGATGTCGTCGCCGTCGTCGCCGAACACCAGGTCGTTGTCCTTGCCGCCCACCACCCAGTCGTCGCCGGCCCCGCCGTGCAGGGTGTCGTTGCCCATGTTGCCGTTGATGTCGTCGAAACCCGAGCCGCCGGTGATCGAGTCGTCGCCGCCGTTGCCGCGCAGGTAGTTGGCCCCGCCCGAGCCGCCGCTGATGGTGTCGTTGGTGTCCGGCGCCTGGATCGTGTCGCCGCCGGGCGCGCCGTTGATCACCTGGCCGCCGGGCGCGGCGCCGGTCTGGGCCACCTCGAGGCGATAGGTTCCGGTGTAGCCGTCCAGCGACGCGCCGGCTTCGGCGTAATAGGTCCCGCTGGCCGGCGCCACGAAGACCAACTGGGAATCCGGGTTGGCCCCGGCCACGACATCGTCGTTCGCCGCCACCACCGCGCCGCCGGCGTCGTGCAGGCGAAGCATCGGGTCGGCCAGCGTCCCGCCGCCGCCCTGATGACCCACCAGGCCGATGGTGTAGGAGGTCCCCGCTTGCAACTGCACGGCGAACCAGTCGCGGTCGCCGGCCACCTGCAAGGCGCCGTCCGCGAAGCCGCCCACTGTCACCTGGCCAAATGGGTGGCTCGTGTCGGTCAGACTGTTGGCGAAGTCGTCGGCGGCGGGCGTGAAGCCTGGCCCCGCGCCCGTGGGCGTCGCCCCCAGCACGTCGAGCACGCGAAGGTCGGTGACGGAGACCGGCCCCACCGCGCCCGGCCCGATGACCCCGAAGGCGTCTCCCGAAAAACTCCAGTCCCCCAGGTCGAACCCATCGGCCACGCCCGCCGCATTGACCGCGTTGTGGAAGCCGAACGTCGTCACATGGCTGCTGTCCAGGCCGAAGAAGGTGGCCACCCCGTCCGCGCCGCCGGTGAAGTCGCGCTGGCCGGCGCCGGTGAAGCGGAACAGGTCGAGGGGCTCCCACCCGGCGCTGTCGTAGAACCCGAGGCTGGCGTCGCGGCCGAAGGCGGCTTCCGAAATCTCGTGCTCCAGCGCGCCTATGGCGTCGGCCTGGCTCAGCGGCCCGTCGTTGTTCAGCATGACGCGGAGGCTGAGCGCATTGGTCTGCGGCGTCAGCCCCAGCAGGGTGGCGTAGGTGGTCGGCAGGTTGAAGCCGGTCCCGTTCGACGGATCGGTCGCCGGCAGGCCAGCGACCGCCAGGCGGTCGTCCGCGGTCATCGCGTGGGCCTGCAGGGCCTCGGTGAATTGCCCGTAGCTCACCTTCACGATGGAGAAGGCGTTCCGCGCGGTGAAGGCCGGGTCGAGCCCTTGCAGATCGAAGCTGGCGTTGACCGTCAGGGAGTCGGTGAAGTGCCCCTGGAAGAAAGTCTCCGCCGCCAGCACCTCGCCGCGGAAGGTATCGGTGGCCCCGGCGCCGTAGCTGTTCACGAAAACCAACCCGCTGCCGGCGAGCGTCACGCTTTCGCTGGGCAGCGTCATCTGAGGCAATCCTCCTCGCCCGGGTTTTCACGGTGAAGTGGGCGCGCCGCGCGGCCGGCTGTCAACGGACCGTCGGCGGGTTCGCGACGCGAGACGCCGTGAGCTTGCCTGGCCGCCGGACGCGCTCTAGATAGTTAGCTAACCTAACTACTTTCGGTGAGTCCCTCTGTCCGCCACCGCGCCCGAACTCGACGCCGACCTCTCCGCCCTGGCCGAGGCTTTGCGGGGGCCCCTGCTGCGGGTTTCCCGAAAGCTGCGCCAAGAGGGGCAGAAGGTTGGGCTGTCGGCCCAGGACGCCCTGATCCTCGGCTATCTGAAAAAGCACCCCGGCGCGGGCGTCAGCGAACTGGCCGACTTCGAGCAGATCTCGCGCCCGACCATGTCCGGTCACGTGAAGCGGCTGGAGGCGGCCGGCTGGCTGGCGCGGGCCGACGACGCCCGGGACGGCCGCCGCCAGGGCCTGACGCTCACCGCCGCGGGCGCGCGCCAGCGCGACGCGATCCCGCGGCGCCGCAACGACTGGCTGGCCGCCCGGCTGGTGCGGCTGACGGCGGATGAGCGCGGACGGCTGGCGCAGGCGGCGGCCCCGCTGCTCAAGCTGCTGGACGTCGAGACATGACCACCCGCGCCGAAGAGGTGCTGACCGGCGACGTGCTGGACGAGGGCGGCGCCGACGCGGCGGCGATCCTCAACGAGGGCCGCGACGCCACCTTCCGCGGCTGGGTAGTGCCGGCGATCATCGGCTCGGCGCTGCTGATGCAGACGCTGAACGCCACCTCCATCAACAACGCCCTGCCGGCCATGGCGCGCGCCCTGCACGTCGAGCCGCTGCGGCTGAACCTCGCCATCACCATGTACCTGCTGGCCTCGGCGGTGTTCCTGCCGATCTCCGGCTGGATGGCCGACCGCTTCGGCGCCAAGCGCATCCTGATGATCGCCATGGTGCTGTACGCCAGCGCCTCGGCCGCCTGCGGTTTCGCCCATTCCCTGCCCCAGCTCGTCGCTTTCCGCCTGGCGCAGGGCTGCGCCGGGGCGATGATGGGGCCGGTGGGCCGCCTGGTGCTGCTGCGCACCACGCCGAAAAGCGAGCTGGTGGGGGCCATGTCGGTGGTCACTATGCCGGCCTTGCTGGGCCCGGTGGTCGGCCCGGTGCTGGGCGGGGCCATCGTCACCTTCGTCAGCTGGCGGTGGATCTTCTTCCTCAACCTGCCGATCGCCTTCGCCGGGATCCTGCTGGTGCGCGCCTTCGTGCCGAACGTGAAGGAGCAGGCCGTCTCGCCTATCGACTGGCCGGGCATCTTCCTGACCGGCTTCGGGCTCGCCGGCCTGATCCTCGGCTTCGAGAACCTGGGGCGCGACGTGCTGCCGCCGCTGGCCGTCGCCGGCCTGTTCGGCGGCGGGCTCGCCTGCCTCGGGCTCTACTGGGCGCATGCGCGGAACAACCCGCACGCCATCATCGACCTGGCGATCTTCCGGATCACGACGTTCCGCGCCTCGGTGCTGGGCGGCGCCTGCTTCCGGCTGGTCCCCGGCGCGACACCCTTCCTGCTGGCCATGCTGCTGCAGGTGGGCTTCGGCATGACCGCCTTTGCCGCGGGCCTGATGACCTTCGTCTCCGCGGTCGGCGCCCTGGTCATGAAGACCACCGCGCCGCCGATCCTGCGCCGGTTCGGGTTCCGCTCAGTGCTGATCGTCAACGGCGTGATCTGCTCGGCGACCTTCATGGTCTATGCGCTGTTCAAGATCGACACGCCGCACTGGCTGATCATGGTCGCGCTGGCGGCCGGCGGCTTCTTCCGCTCGCTTCAGTTCACCAGCCTCAACGGCATGGCCTATGCCGACCTGGAGCAGGCGCAGATGAGCCGCGGCACGACCACCGCCTCCATGGCCCAGCAGTTCATGCAGTCGGTGAGCATCGGGCTGGCCGCCACCCTACTGCACTTCCTGATGCTCCGCCGCGGCGAGACGCACCTGACCGGCGCCACGGTCGCGCCGGCCTTCGCGATCATCGGCGCCTTCACCCTGTTGTCGCTGTTCTGGTTCGTCCGCCTGCCCGCCAACGCCGGCGACGAGATGAACAACCGCGTCAGGGGCTAGCGTCCCGATTCCGAAGTTCACCAGCTTGCCGCCGCGGAGGGCGAACTCAGATCCCGCACACTAACCCGTCACGTCGGTCTCGGGACGGTCGGCGCCGTCGGAGAGATCCTCGTGGACCACGCCGGCGGCGTCTTCGTAGACGATGCCGTGAGTGTCGCCGGCGAGGCGCTGTTCGCGGGCCGCGCGCCGCGCCGCTTTCAGCGCCGCGTCATGGGCCGGGAAGGTCTCCGAGTAGGAGCCGTCGACGGCATAGGCCCAGCCGCCGTCGTGCTCGACGATCCTGTAGGTGACGTGGCTCATCGGAGGCCTCCGCTAAAGCGCCCCCTACATGGGCGCCCCGTTAGCGTGCGACAATCCCGAACAAGCGCGCCGCGGCAGGCGCCTAGCCGAAGCGCCGCGCCCTGCCTAAGATGCGCGCAAATTTTCACCCCTCCCGAGCGTTCCCCCCATGAAATTCGTCCCGGTTCTCGCCGCCGTCCTGCTGGCGGCCTGCTCTCAGGCGTGGGCCGCGCCGACGCATCCCGCGGCGGCGAAGGCCATGGCGGGCGCTCACGTCTCGCTGCCCACCGACGTGGTCCCCGAGCGCTACGCCATCACCATCGCGCCGGACGCCGCCGCCCTGACCTTCGCCGGCCAGGAGAAGATCGCCGTGGTGGTGAAGAGCGCCACCGACCGGATCGTGCTGAACGCCGCCGATATCGCATTCCAGCATGCGCTGCTGACCGAGGCCCCTCGCACCGCCGGCCGAGGGGTGGCCGCCTCGCACGCCATCCGCGCCTGGACGCCGAAGGTCACCCTCGACAAGGCCCAGCAGACCGCCGCCTTCGTCTTCGAGCGTCCCCTCGCGCCCGGCCGCTACACCCTGGCGCTGGACTACACCGGCCTGATCTACCAGCAGGCGTCCGGCTTCTTCGCCCTGGACTACGCCGGCGCTCACGGCAAGCAGCGTGCGCTGTTCACCCAGTTCGAGAACTCCGACGCGCGGCGGCTGGTCCCCAGCTGGGACGAGCCCGGCGTGAAGGCGGTTTTCTCGCTGACCGTCGAGGCGCCAGCCGGCGAGATGGCGGTCTCCAACATGCCGGTGGCCGCGACCTCGGCCGACGGCGCCGGCCGCCAATCGGTGCGCTTCGCCGACACCCCGAAGATGAGCTCCTACCTGCTGTTCCTGGCGGTGGGCGACTTCGAACGCATCCACCGCATGGTCGGCAAGACCGACGTGGGCGTGGTGGTGCGCCGCGGCGACACCGCCAAGGCGCAGTTCGCCCTCGATGCGGCGGCGCAGATCCTGCCCTACTACAACGACTATTTCGGCACGCCCTACCCGCTGCCCAAGCTTGATTTCATCGCCGGCCCCGGCCGCAGCCAGTTCTTCGCCGCCATGGAGAACTGGGGGGCGATCTACTACTTCGACTACGCCCTGCTCATCGACCCGAAGCTCTCCACCGAGGCCGACAAGCAGAACGTCTACGTCGATATCGCCCACGAGATGGCCCACCAGTGGTTCGGCGACCTGGTGACCATGGCCTGGTGGGACGACCTGTGGCTCAACGAGGGCTTCGCCTCGTGGATGGAGAACAAGACCACCGACCACTTCCATCCGGAGTGGAAGATCTGGCTGCAGACCAAGGCCGGCGAGCAGGGGGCCATGCGGGTCGACGCGCGCGCCGGCACCCACCCGGTGATCACGCCGATCCACGACGTCTTCGCCGCGGCCAACGCCTTCGACGGCATCACCTATGAGAAGGGCCACTCGGTCATCCACATGCTGGAAACCTATGTGGGGCCGGACGTCTTCCGGGCCGGGGTGCGCAACTACATCGCCCACCACGCCTACGGGAACACGGTGACCGACGACCTGTGGAGCGAGATCGACAAGGTCTCGCCCAAGAAGATCACCGGCATCGCCCATGATTTCACCCTGCAGGCCGGCGTGCCGCTGATCTCGGTAGCCGCCAGCAAGGGCGGCCTGACCCTGACCCAGTCGCGCTTCGGGGCGGACGCGGCCTCCAAGGCTCCGCGCACCTGGCGCACGCCCGTGACGGTGGCGGGGCTCGGCGAGCCCTGGCGCACGGTGGTCAGCGCCAAGGCGCCGGCCTCGCGAGCCGCGGCGGCCGGGGCCGCGCCGCTGCTGAACGCCGGCCAGACCGGCTATTTCCGCAGCCGCTATTCGCCGGAGCTTGAGGCTCGCGTCGTGGCGGGTTTCGCGGCCCTGCATCCGGAAGACCAGCTCGGCCTGATCTACGACAGCCGCGCGCTGGGCGAGGCGGGCTATGCGCCGATGGGCGACTTCCTGGCCATCGCCAAGCACGCCCAGGGGGCCGAGGACACCGTCGTCCTGAAGGCGCTCGCGCAGCAACTGGCCGGGCTGAACGACCTCTACCAGGGCCAGCCCGGCGAGGCCGCCTACCGCGCCTTCGCCCGCGCCCGGCTGGCGCCGGCCTACGCCCGCCTCGGGTGGGACGCCAAACGCGGGGAGCCGGACAACGACGCGCTGTTGCGGCGCACGGTGCTGGCCACCCTCGGCCAGCTGGACGATCCCGCGGTCATCGCCGAGGCGCGGCGTCGCTTCGCCGCCTGGCTCGCCGCGCCGGACAGCCTGACCGGCACCACCCGCCAGACCGTGCTGCAGATCGTCGCCGACCATGCCGACCCAGCGACCTGGGACCAGCTCCACGAGCTGGCCCAGAAATCGACCGATCCCACCGACAAGACCCGCTTCTACCGCTACCTCGGCGAAAGCCACGACCCGGCGCTGGCGGACCGCGCCCTGGCGTTGGCGCTCAGCACGGAGCCGCCGCCGACCGACGCCCCGGAGCTGATCTCCGGTGTCGCCGGGGTCTATCCGGAGAAGGCCTTCGCCTTCGCCGTGGCGCATCGCGCGGCTGTGGACGCCATGGTGGAGCCCACCAGCCGCACCAGCTACTTCGCCAACCTGGCCGCCGGCGCGCGCACCGCCGCCATCCTGCCGCAGCTGAAGGCCTTCGGGACCACCGTGCCGCCCTCGACCCGCGGCGAGATCACCAAGGCGACCTCGTCGATCGACTATCGGCTGGACGTGGTCGCCAAGCGGCTGCCGGAAGTGGACCGCTGGCTCGCGGCCCATCCGGGGTGACCGCTAGTCGCAGGGGGCGGTCTCGCCGGTGGCCAGGTCGATACGGAAGCATTGGCGTTCGCCGGTGCCGCAGTCCTCGACGAATAGCGAGACCTCGTCGCGCGGCGCCGCAAGGTGATGATCTTCGAGATAGTGCAGCGCGGCGTCCTCGAAGCTCAGGCCGTCGATGAGATGACCGTGCGACGGCGCCTCCTCGATCCCGTGCACGGAGAATCGGCGTGGCAGGCTGGCGGACATGGCGGCGGCTCCTCGACTCCCCGGCCAAACGCCTGAGCGGCGGAAAGGATTCAGGCCTGCGCCCTGGCGGCATAGACCCTGGGCCGCAGCGGCTTGATGCGCAGCGAAAGGCCGGGCGCGACGCCGTTCGGGATGCCCGGCCCGCGGGCCTCGAGCTCGAACAGCCGGCCCTCGATCAGGCTTTCGTTGCGCACGTCGGGGCCGCGCGCGGCCACCGCCCTGACCTCGCCCGCCAGGCCCGCCCCGTCCAGCGGGGCGAACATCACCTCGTTCGGGCGGAAGAACACCTCGACCCGGCCCTGCGGCGCGTCCGGAGGCGCCTTGCTCTCCCAGTCGGCGACGGTCAGCCGCCCGCCGTCCACGACGCCCGGCAGCCGGCAGGCGGCGCCCAGGAAGTCATAGACGAAGGGGTCCGCCGGATTCTCGTAGACCTCGTTCGGCCGACCCAGTTGCCGCAGCGTCCCGTCCTTGAGGATCGCCACCCGGTCGGCGAGGTCCAGCGCCTCCTCCTGGTCGTGGGTGACGAACACCGTGGTGACGCCGGCCCGATCGTGCAGGTCGCGCAGCCAGCGCCGCAGTTCGCGCCGAACCTGGGCGTCGAGCGCCCCGAACGGCTCGTCGAGCAGCAACATCCGGGGCTCGATAGCCAGCGCCCGGGCCAGCGCCACCCGCTGCCGCTGGCCGCCGGAGAGCTGCGCGGGGAAGCGCGTTCCGAGGCCTTCCAGCTGCACGAGGCTGAGCAGGTCGGCGACCCGAGCGGCGGTCTGCGACCTCGACGGCCGCTCCGAGCGCGGCCGCACGGTCAGGCCAAAGGCGATGTTCTGGGCCACCGTCATGTGCCGAAACAGGGCGTAGTGCTGGAACACCATGCCGACTTTGCGGCGGCGCACCGGGATCGACAGGAAGTCCTCGCCGGCGAAGCGCACCTCGCCCGCGTCCGGCCGCTCCAGCCCGGCCAGGACGCGCAGCAGCGTGGTCTTGCCCGATCCCGACGGCCCCAGCAGCGCCAGGAATTCCTTGTCGCGGGCCTGCAAAGACACGTCGTTCAGCGCCGGAAACCGACCGAAGGACTTCGAGACGCCGCGGATCTCCAGCGACAGGGGAGACCGGAGGTCAGTGTCGGCGGTTGGCGGAGAGTTCACCGGCGTGACGCCATTCAAGGGCGGCCTTGAGGACCAGGGTGACGAGCCCGAGGGAGGCCAGCAGGCTGGCCGTGGCGAAGGCGCCGACGAAGTCATAGTCATTGTAGAGCACCTCGACGTGAAGCGGGAGCGTGGTGGTCAGGCCGCGGATGTGGCCGGAGACGACGGAGACGGCGCCGAACTCGCCCATCGCCCGCGCATTGCACAGCAAGACGCCGTAGAGCAGCGCCCAGCGGATGTTCGGCAGGGTGATCTTCCAGAAGGTGGTGAGGCCGCCGGCGCCCAGCGTCAGGGCTGCGGCCTCCTCGTCGGCCCCCTGGTCCTGCATCAGCGGGATCAGTTCGCGGGCGACGAAGGGGAAGGTCACCAGGATGGTCGCCAGCACCAGGCCGGTGGTGGCGAAGACGATCCTGATGTCGTGGTCGATCAGCCAGGTCCCGAACCAGCCCTGCGCCCCGAACAGCAGCACCCAGACCAGGCCCGAGACCACCGGCGACATCGAGAACGGCAGGTCGATGAGGGTCAGCAGCGCGCCCTTGCCGCGGAACTCGAACTTGGCGATGCACCAGGCCGCGGCCACCCCGAAGACCGCGTTCAACGGCACGGCGATCGCCGCCACCAGCAAGGTCAGCTTCAGGGCCGAGATCGCGTCGGGATCGGTGATCGCCGCCAGATACGCGCCGATCCCCTTGGCGAAGGCGTCGTGGAACACCACCATCAGCGGCAGCAGCACCAGCACGGCCATGACCACCGCCGAGGCCAGCACCAGCAGGATCGCCAGCCCCGGCAGCTGCGTGGCGGAGATCGGGCGCGCCGCGACGGTCATGATCGCCCGCGCCTGGCGAGCTTGAGTTGCAGGCCGTTGATCGCGACCAGCGAGCCGAAGGAGATCGCCACCATCGCCAGGCCGACCGCCGCCGCGCCGGCGTAGTCGTACTGCTCCAGCTTGATGACGATCAGCAGCGGCGCGATCTCGGTCTTGCCGGGAAGGTTGCCGGCGATGAACACCACCGAGCCGTACTCTCCGACCGCGCGGGCAAAGGCTAGGCTGACGCCCGAGATCAGCGACGGCGCGAGCGCCGGCAGGATGACGCGCACCGCCCGCTGCACGGCGCCCGCGCCCAGGGTGGTGGCCGCCTCCTCCACCTCACGGTCGAGCTCCTGCAGCACCGGCTGCAGCGAGCGCACCACGAACGGCAGGCCGATGAAGACCAGGGCGATGAAGATACCCAACGGAGAATAGGCCGTCTTGATTCCCACCTTGGCCGCCAGCGCGCCCAGCGGACCGTGCGGCGCGTAGATGGCCGTCAACGCGATGCCGGCCACGGCGGTGGGCAGAGCGAACGGCAGGTCGACCAGGGCGTCGAGGATGCGCCGCCCCGGAAATTCATAACGGGTGAGGGTCCAGGCCAGAAGGAGGCCCAGCGGGGCGTTCAGAAGCGCCGCCAGGGCGGAGAGCCCGAAGCTTAGCCGCAGGGCCGCCGCCACCCGCGGGGCGGCCAGCGCATGCCAGACCCCGCCCAGACCCAGCTCCCAGGGCCGTACGGCGAGCGCGATCAGCGGCAGGACGACGATCGCCCCCAGATAGGTGAGCGTGATTCCCAGCGACAGGCCGAAGCCCGGCAGGATCGAGGGCTGCACCCACGGCCTCCGGCGACGTGGCGCCGGGCCGGCGAGGATCGCCTGACCGGTCACGCGGGCCGGTAGATCTGGTCGAACTGCCCGCCCTCGGCGAAATGCACGGCGGTGGCCTTCTTCCAGCCGCCGAACGCCTGGTCGACGGTCACCATCGGGATCGGCTTGAACCAGGCCGCATACTTGGCCTGCGCCGCCGCGCCGCGCGGCCGATAGTGATGCTTGCCGATGATGTCCTGCGCCAACGGGCTGTAGAGGAAGTTCAGGTAGCCGGTGGCGATCAGTCGGGTCTTGTGGCGATCGACGTTCCGGTCGACCAGAGCCACCGGCGGCTCGGCCAGGATCGAACTGGACGGATAGACGATGTCGAAGTGCGGTCCGAACTCGTCGAGGGTCAGGTAGGCCTCGTTCTCCCAGGACAGCAGCACGTCGCCGATGCTGCGCTTGGCGAAGGTGGTGGTGGCGTCCCGCGCGCCGGCGCCCAGCACCGGCACGTTCCTGAACAGCCTCGCCATATAGGCCTTGGCCGGCCCGGGCCCGCCCAGCTTCAGCCCGTGGGCATAGGCCGCCAGATAGGCCCAGCGCGCGCCGCCGGAGGTCTTCGGGTTGGGCGTGATCACCCCCACGCCCAGCCTTACCAGGTCCGGCCAGTCGCGGATCCCCTTCGGGTTGCCGCGGCGCACCAGGAACACGATGGTCGAGGTATAGGGCGTCGAATTGTCCGGCAGCCGCGACTGCCAGTTGGCGGGCAGCAGGTGGGCCCGCGCCGCGATCTCGTCGATGTCGCCGGCCAGCGCCAGGGTCACCACGTCGGCCTGCAACCCGTCGATCACCGCCCGGGCCTGCTTGCCCGAGCCGCCGTGACTCTGCTTGATGTCGAGCACCTCGCCGGTCTTGCCCCTCCAGTAGGTCTCGAAGGCGGCGTTGATGTCCTTGTAGAGCTCGCGGGTCGGATCGTAGCTGACGTTGAGCAGGGTGATCGCCCCGCTCCGGGCCTGCGCGGCGCTCGCCACCAGCGACGCGGCGGCGCCGGCCGAGATCACGCCTCTGCGCGTCAGGTCTCTGCGGGTCATCGCCTACCTCACTGGAGCGAGGGAAATAGCTAAGCGGGTTATTCCTACTTAACGACTGGGATTAAGCTAGGCCGCTCCGCAGAAAATCTGAAAGTCACAAAGCCGAGAACACACGCTCCTCCTCGAACCGAAGAGTTTGGGGGAGGAGCAAAACCTACTCCGCCGCCATCAGCGCGCGCCCGGCGGTGAAGGCGGTCTTGGCGGAGAGCTCGGCCTTGGCCTCTTCGTACTCGGCGGACAGGCGGGCGATCAGGTCGGCGGCGGTGGGGATGTCCTTGACGGCGCCGATGCCCTGGCCGCAGCCCCAGATGTCGCGCCAGGCCTTGGCCTTGGAGTTACCACCGGAGCCGAAATTCATCGCCGAGGCGTCCGACTCCGGCAGGTTCGCCGGGTCGAGCCCCGCAGCGACGATCGACGGCGTCAGGTAGTTGCCGTGCACTCCGGTGAACAGGTTGGTGTAGGTGATGTCCTCGCCGCTCGAGGCCACGATCATCGTCTGATAGGCCGGATCGGCGTTGGCTTCCTGGGTGGCGATGAAGGCCGAGCCCACATAGGCCAGGTCGGCGCCCATGGCCTGGGCGCCCAGCACGGCGCGGCCGTGGGCGATGGCGCCGGAGAGCGCGATCGGGCCGTCGAACCACTCGCGCAGGCCCTGGATAAGGGCGAAGGGCGACAGGTGTCCGGCGTGGCCGCCGGCGCCGGCCGCCACCGGGATCAGGCCGTCGGCGCCCTTCTCGATGGCCTTGCGGGCGAAGCGGTCGTTGATCACGTCGTGCAGCACCGTGCCGCCATAGGAATGCACCGCGGCGTTGACGTCCTCCCGCGCGCCCAGCGAGGTGATGACGATCGGCGCCTTCCATTTGGTGGTGGCCTCGACGTCGTGCTGCAGCCGGTCGCTGGACTTGTGGACGATGTGATTGACGGCGAAGGGCGCGGACGGCATGTCCGGATGGTCGCGGTCCCAGGCGGCCAGTTCCTCGGTGATGCGATGCAGCCATTCGTCCAGCATCGAGGCCGGGCGCGCGTTCAACGCCGGGAACGCGCCGACGATCCCCGCCTTGCACTGGGCGATCACCAGGTCCGGGTTGGAGATGATGAACAGCGGCGAGCCGATCACCGGCAGGCGCAGGCGATCTCGCAGGACGGGCGGCAGAGCCATGGAAATCCTCGGGCTGGCTAATATTTACGTTGTATACATAAGAGCGGCGACGGCGCAACGGGGCCACCTTGCCCGCGCGCGATCTTGACGCCAAGCGCCTTGCGGGACCATCTCCCGCCATGGCCGACGCCCCTGCCCTTGCCCCCGATCTCCTCGGCGACTTCGCGCCCGCCACCGCGGCCGACTGGCGCGCCCTGGTCGACAAGACGCTGGGCGAGGCCCCGTTCGCCTCGCTGGAAAAGCTGACCGTCGAGGGCCTGCCGATCGCGCCGCTCTATGCGCCGACGCCGACGCCCACGGCGCCGGCCCGGGCGGTCGCCGCCGAACGCCCGTGGGAGGTCGCGACGCTCACCGCCCATCCCGACCCCGCCCGCGCCAACGCCGAGATCCTGGCGGACCTGCGCGGCGGCGCGGCCGGCGCGGTCGTGCGCATCGACCCGGCCGGCAAGGCCGGCGTCGCCGTGGGCTCGGCCACCGACCTGGCCCGCGTCCTGGACGGCGTGATCCTGGAGGTCGCACCCGTCACCCTCGACGCCGGCTTCCTGGGCCCCCAGGCCGCCGACTGGCTGGGCGCCGTCGCCAAGGCCTCCCCCAGCGCGCTGCTGCGCATCCACCTCGATCCGCTGAGCGCCTTTGCCGAGGCAGGCGCCAGCCCCGGGCCCATCGAGGCGCACCTGATCTGCGCCGCCAATGTCGCCGCGCGCCTGGCGGAGACCTATCCGCAGGCGCAGCTGTTCCTGGCCTCCGGCCGTGTGGTCCACGAAGCTGGCGGCGGCGAGGCCCAGGAGGTCGCCTTCGCCGCCTCCGCCGCGGCGGCCTACGCCAAGGCCCTGGTCCGGGCCGGCCTGCCGATGGCCGACGCCTTCGCCCGCATCACCCTGGGGCTCTGCGCGGACGCCGACTATTTCCTGACCATCGCCAAGCTGCGCGCCGCCCGCGCCGTCTGGGCGCGGATCGCCATGGCCTGCGGCGCCGACCCCATCGCCCGCGTCGAGGCCCGATCGTCGCGCCGCATGCTGACCGCCCAGGACGCCTGGACCAACATGATCCGCCTCACCGCCGCCGGCTTTGGGGCGGCGGTGGGCGGCGCCGACAGCGTCATCCTCGGCAATTTCACGGACGCGCTCGGCCTGCCCACGGCGTTCGCCCGTCGCCAGAGCCGCAACGCCCAGCTGGTGCTGATGGAAGAAGCCCACATCGGCCGCGTCGCCGACCCCGCCGCCGGGTCGGGCTATGTCGAGGCGCTGACCGACGAGATCGCGCGGGCCGCCTGGAGCGAGTTCCAAACCATCGAAGCGGCCGGCGGGGTCATCGCCGCCCTCGCCTCCGGCCAGATCGCCCGCGCCGTCGAGGCCGCCAGGGCCGCCCGTTCCGCCGACCCCAAGATCATCGGCGTCACCGCCTTCCCGCCCGCCAAGGACACTCCGGTCGAGGTGGAGATCGCCGCGGCGAGGGCCGTGGATGCGCCCTCGCCCCGCCTGCCCGGCCCGGACAGTTCCTGTCCGCCCCTTGCGCCCATGCGGATCGCGGAGCGGTACGAGGTGGCGCGATGAGGCCGCCGATGATGCCTTCTCCCCTTGTGGGAGAAGGTGGCCTGCGAAGCAGGTCGGATGAGGGGTCGCGCCTTGCGTTCCGCCCGTCTGCCGTGACCGGGCCAGCCGTTGCCTCCGCCGATAGCGCCTTCAACCCCTCATCCGTCGGCTGCGCCGACACCTTCTCCCACAAGGGGAGAAGGGCTGAAGAGAACCGCGGCTGATGCCCAAATTCCCGGACTTCGCGACCCTGCCTTTCGACGTCCTGCCGGCCCATACGCTCCCTGCCGGCGAGCCTTGGCAGACTCCCGAAGGCATCGCTGTCCGCCCGGCCTATGGCCCCATCGACACCGCCGGTCTCGACACGCTGAACGGCTACCCCGGCGTCGCGCCGTTCCTGCGCGGACCCTATCCGACCATGTACCTGACCAACCCGTGGACCATCCGCCAGTACGCGGGCTTCTCCACGGCCGAGGACTCCAACGCCTTCTACCGCCGCAACCTGGCGGCCGGACAGATGGGGCTGTCCATCGCCTTCGACCTGGCCACCCACCGGGGCTATGACTCGGACCACCCGCGGGTGAAGGGTGACGTCGGCATGGCGGGCGTCGCCATCGATTCCATCTACGACATGCGCACCCTGTTCGACGGCATCCCGCTCGACAAGATGAGCGTCTCGATGACCATGAACGGGGCGGTGCTGCCGATCCTGGCGCTCTACATCGTGGCCGGCGAGGAGCAGGGCGTGCCGCACGCCAAGCTCTCCGGCACCATCCAGAACGATATCCTCAAGGAGTTCCTGACGCGGAACACCTACATCTATCCGCCTGTGCCCTCGATGCGGATCGTCTCGGACATCTTCGCCTATACGTCGAAGGAGATGCCGCGTTTCAACTCGATCTCGATCAGCGGCTATCACATGCAGGAAGCCGGCGCGACGCTCGACCTGGAGCTCGCCTACACCCTGGCCGACGGCATCGAATACGTCCGCGCGGGCGTGGCCGCCGGCCTGCCGGTGGACTCCTTCGCGCCGCGCCTGTCGTTCTTCTGGAACGCCGGCATGAACGCCTTCATGGAGATCGCCAAGCAGCGCGCCGCGCGCCTGCTGTGGGCGCGGCTGATCAAGGCTGAGTTCGCTCCCAAGGACCCCCGGTCGCTGTCGCTGCGCGCCCACACCCAGACTTCCGGCTGGAGCCTCGCCGCCCACGACGTGTTCAACAATGTGGCGCGGACCACCGTGGAGGCCATGGCCGCGGTCGGCGGACAGACCCAGAGCCTGCATACCAACTCGCTCGACGAAGCCCTTGCTTTGCCGACGGATTTCTCGGCGCGCATCAGCCGCAACACCCAGCTGTTCCTGCAGGCCGAGAGCGGCCAGACCCGGGTCATCGACCCCTGGGGCGGCAGCTATTACATCGAGCGCCTGACCGCCGACCTTGCGGCCCGCGCGCTGACCCATATCGCCGAGGTCGAGGCGCTGGGCGGCATGGCCAAGGCTATCGAGAACGGCCTGCCCAAGCGCCGCATCGAGGAGGCCTCGGCCCGCACCCAGGCGCGCATCGACGCCGGGCTCCAGAGCGTGGTCGGGGTCAACCGCTACCGCCCCGAGGGCGCCGACGAGATCCCGATGCTGAAGGTGGACAACTCCGCCGTCCGTGAACAACAGCTGGCCAAGCTGGCCCGCCTCAAGGCCGAGCGCGACCCCGCCGCCACGGCCGCCGCGCTCGACGCCCTGACCCGGGGCGCGGCCGGCGACGGCAACCTCTTGGCGCTGTCGGTCGACGCCGCCCGCGCCAAGGCCACCGTGGGCGAGATCTCCGACGCGCTGGAGAAGGTGTTCAGCCGCCACGAGGCCCACGCCAACGCGGTCTCCGGCGTCTACCTGCGCGAAAGCGGCGTCACCGCGAGCGCCCGCCGCGCGCAGGAAATGGCCGCCGCCTTCACCCAAGCCGACGGCAGAAAGCCGCGCATCCTGGTGGCCAAGATGGGCCAGGACGGGCACGACCGCGGTCAGAAGGTGATCGCCTCCGGCTTCGCCGATCTCGGCTTCGACGTTCAAATTGGTGATCTGTTCCAGACCCCCGCCGAGACCGCCGCCCAGGCCGTCGCCGACGGCGTCCATGCGGTGGGCGCCAGCTCCCTGGCGGCCGGGCACCTGACCCTGGTCCCCGAACTCAAGGCCGAGTTGCAACGGTTGGGCCGCGACGACATCATGGTGGTGGTGGGCGGCGTGATCCCGCCCGAGGACTTCGCCGCGCTGAGGGAGATGGGCGTCGCGGCGATCTTCACGCCGGGCACGACGGTCCCCGACGCCGCCATCTCGGTGATCGAGCGGCTGAACGCCCAGCTCGGCTACGCCCAGGAGCAGGCGGCCGAGTAGGCGGCCGCTACTGGCCGCCGGCCCGGGTGTTGAACGCCGCAGCGACCGGCGCCGCCGCCGGCGTGGCGGCGGCCGAACGGCGCGGCCCCATCATGGCCTGGGCTGCGGCCAGTTCGTCGGCGTCCAGAGCCCCGTCGTGGTTCTTGTCGAGGACGTCGAAATACTTCAGCAGCGCGGCGCCCATCTGGCCTCTCAGCTCCGCCTTCTGCAGCTTGCCGTCGAGATTGTCGTCCATCATGCCCAGCAGCGCCGTCTTGCGGAACTCCTCGTCGTACTTCACCCGGCGCTGGGCGGTCTCGTCGGTCCAGCGGAAGCGCAACTGGGTGAACAGCATCTCCTCCCAGGACTGTTCGCCCCAGGTGATCTTGCGGGTCGCGTCGGGGTTCGACGGGTTGCGCCTCGAGTTGTCGTAGACGTAGTGGGCGATCAGCTTCGACCCCGCCGGCACCTTCACCGGCTCAGCGAAGGTGTAGTCGCGCTGCCAGTTGAAGTCGTAGCGCGGCAGGCTGAGCAGCAGCTTCTGTTTGCCGTCCGGATACTGGATCCACAGGTCCGAGGAATAGGCGCGGTAGTGGGCGTGCGGGAAGGCCGAGTAGAGCAGCGCGTCGTGCGGGAACTGCACATAGGCCACCTCCCGGTGGCGCGCCTCGCCCGCCGGGATCTCGATGGTCGGGTCGATGACCACCACCGAGTGCATGACCAGCTCCGGCGGCTTGTCGTAGAAGTAGAGGGCGATCTGCGACTTATCGACCGCCTCCTTGCCGAACGGGGTGTAATGGGCCTGGAAGCCGATCGCCCCGCCCGCCGGCAGGTAGGTGCCGACGTTGGCTGGCTCGATGCTGGATTCCGCGCCCACCGCGTAGCCCGCGCCCACCGAGCCGGCCCACTTGGTCTCCGAGGAGCGGCCGTCGGCCGGCATCTCGGCCATCCAGCCGGTCAGGAGGTGGTGCACGCCCTGGCGCTGGCCAGGCTTCACCGTCGAGGCGCGGACCCACCGGCCCTCGGTCAGCGGATTGGCCATCGCCGGGCGCTGGTAGTCGACCACGCCGGAGGCCGGGATGGTGAAGGCCGGCACGTTCAGCACCAGGTCCGGCTTGCCCAGCGGCCACTCCTGGGCCACGCGATGGACGGCAGCCAAGGGGTCGGGCCCGTCGCCGCGCGGCGCGCCCGCCTCGACCCAATGGACGAGCGTCTTCACCTGCTCGGGGGTCAGGCGCTTGTCGTCGGAGAATTTCCCGACGTGCGGATCGGCATGATAGGGCGGCATCCGGTCGGTGCGGATCACCTCGCGGATCATCGGCGAGAAGCCCTTGACCATCGCGTAGTTGGTCATGGCGAACGGGCCGATGCCGCCTTCCTGGTGGCAGGCCACGCACTTGGCCTCGAGGATCGGCGCCACGTCCCTGGCATAGGCGACCGTCATGGCCCGGCGCTCGGGGAAGGCGATCGCCGCGCCCCGGCCGGGCGCCGCAGCGGCCAACGTCACCGGCCGGCCGGCCGCCAGCGCGTCCAGCGCCGCGCCCGTCGCGCCGTCGGCGAGCGCGCCGCGATAGGCGATGGACCAGGTCTTCGGATTGACCACGAAAACCTCCGCCGAGCGGGTGACGCCCAGGCTTTCGCCGACCAGCTGGTAGGAGTCCATGAGGATCGGGGTGTCGTAGCCGGCCTTCGCCGCCTCAGCCTGGATCGCCTCGCGGCTGTCCTTGAGGTTGGAGTTCAGCATCACGAACTCGACGCCCTTGGCGGCATAGGCGGCCTTCAGGGCCTTCAGGTTCGGGGCCAGGCCGCGCATCACCGCGTCGCCATTCGCCTGGGTGACGATCACCACCGCCTTGGCGTCGGCCAGGCGATAGAGCTCGTGAGCTTCCATATCGGCGTCGACCAGCATGAAGTTGTCGACCTTGCCCGCCGCCATCGGCGCGGCCGCCGCCGCTTGGGCGCCGTAGCTCAGCGCATTGTAGGCGGACGTGTCGCTCGCGCAGCCGTAGAGCGCGGCCGCGCCGGCCAGCAGCGCCAGGAGGCCAAGGTTCCCACCGTTCATCGAGACAGCTCCCAGTTCACCGGCGAATCGCCGACCGAGCCGCGCGGGTCCCGCGCGTTCTTACGCTGTACAATTATCTACCCACGTTACACGAATGTTGCCGCCCACGCATGCGGCGCCGTGTCATCCGCTAGATGCCGCCACGGGGACGTTTGGAGGCGCCGGCGGGAAAATTCGCCGAAAAACCGCGTGGGAAGCCGGGCTTGCGCCGGTCTCGCCGGCCGGATCACCGCTCCGCGCCGCCGACCCATGTTCGCGGAGGAACAGCCGCCGGCGCCCGCCCGTTTCAACTCCTCAAACGAGGTCCCCCACCATGTTCATCCTGCCGAAGCTTCCCTACGACTATGCCGCGCTCGAGCCCACGATGTCGGCCGACACCCTGCACACCCACCACGACAAGCACCACAAGGCCTACGTCGACAAGACCAACGCCCTCGCCCAGAAGGCCGGCCTCGAGGGCCGCGCCCTGGAGGACGTGGTGCGCGAGGCGAGCCGCACGGGCGACAAGACGTTGTTCAACAACGCCGCCCAGGCCTGGAACCACGCCTTCTTCTGGGACTGCATGACGCCAACCTTCGCGGCGCCGGCCGGCGCGCTCAAGGCGGCCATCGACCAGGCGTTCGGCAGCGTCGACGCGTTCAGGGACGCCTTCGTCGAGGAAGGCGCCAACCACTTCGGGTCGGGCTGGGCCTGGCTGGTGGCGGGTTCGGACGGCCTTAGGGTCATCTCCACCCACGACGCCGACGACACCCTGGTCAAGGACGGGCTTTTCCCGCTGCTGGTCTGCGACCTTTGGGAGCACGCCTACTACCTCGACTACAAGAACGACCGGAAGGGCTTCCTGAAAGCCTGGCTGGGCCAGGTCGCCAACTTCGCCTTCGCCGAGCGCCAGCTGGCCGCCGCCGACGGCCGCGGCGACGGGTTCCGCTATCCGAGTTCCGCGGCCGAGGACGGGACCTCCGACCGCCGTGATGCGCCGGGGCGCGAGGACCGTCCGCCGGCCTAGGTTGCGGCCCAAGCACCCCTCTCTTGAACCGTCATCCCCCGGTCGCGCGAAGACGCGATCCGGGGGATCCATGACCTCGAGCGGCGGCGATTGTTGGAGGTGGCGCCGCCGCATTCAATCGGCATCGCGGAGATCATGGGTCCCCCGGATCAGCCTGCGGCTGACCGGAGGATGACGAAGCAAGTTGGGTATCACTCAGCCGCCTCGCTCGGCCAGGCCCAGGTAGTCGACGAAGGCCGTGCGGCCTTCGCCGGCGACCCTGGCCTCCACGTCGAACACCGTGCGCAGCAGCGCCGCTGTGAGGGTCTGGGCGGTCGGGCCGAAGGCGATCAACCGGCCGTCGCGCAACGCCATCAGGTGCGTCGCGTACCGCGCGGCCAACGTCAGGTCGTGGACGGCGGACACCACCAGCCTGCCCTGCGCCGCCAGCGCCTCCAGCCGGATCATGGTGTCCAGCGCGTGCGAGGGATCGAGGCCGGAGATCGGCTCGTCGGCGATCAGCACCTGGGGGTCGCCGATCAGGGCGCGGGCCAGCATGGCGCGGGCCAGTTCCCCGCCGGACAGCGTCGTGGCCGGCTGCAGCCGCTGCGGGATCAGGTCCCAGGCGGCGATGGCCTCGCTGAGCCTGGGTTCCAGCCCGCCCGGCAGGCCGCCGAAGGCCGGCAGATGCGGCGTCAGGCCCAGCGCCACCAGCCGCTCGGTGGCGATCGGCCACTCGGCGCGCGGGTTCTGCGGCAGGTAGCCGCGCCGTCTGGCCAGCTCGCGGCGATCGAGGGCCAGGAGCGGCGCCCCGTCGAGGGCCACGCCGCCGCCGTCCGGTTTGGCCAGCCCGGCCA